>NZ_CP058349.1:1980833-2351666 GCF_013395055.1 Pseudomonas sp. ABC1 | reverse complement strand
CCGAGCTGGTAGCGCAGATGCAGGCCAGGCAACCAGTGGTCGTAGCGGTTGTCGCTCTTGGTGGTCTCGAAGGCACCGTCACGCAGGCCGGTGCCCTTGGCCTGGAACTCGGTGCGCTCGTAGCGCAGGCCGGCGATGATGCGCAGGTCGTCGAGGTCCAGGGTGTTCATCAGGTAGGCAGCGTCGATGTCTTCGTTCATCTTGAAGTCATTGATGCGCGACTCTTCCTCGTCGTAATAGTCCGCCCGGTTCAGGCCGCTGATCAGGGCCTTGATGCCGCTGTGGCTGATGCCGTTGCCGAGGCGGCCCAGGCCATAGTCCAGGGTGCCGCTTTGCAGGCCGCTGAGATCGACGCCATTGAAATCGTCGTAGACCCAGATGTCGCTGTCGTTGGTCTTCTCGCGGCGGCTCAGCTTGCCGCCGAACTTGACCTGGGAAGCATGGCCGCGCAGGTCGTAGTCGCGGGCCAGGTCCAGACGGATGTTCTTCTCCTGGTCGCGGGTGTCGCTCTTCTCCACCTCGATCTCGTCCAGCTCGAAGGACGCCGGATCGTAGAAATCCTCGCCGGCCACCAGGCGCGGCTTGCGATTGCCGGAGAAACCGACACCCGTGAAGTCGCCGACGAACTTGGCGCCGGCGATACCGCCCGGGTCCTTCTCGCTGGAACGGCTGTAGCCAGCCTGGCCGCTCAGGGTCCACGGGCCGATGAAGCGTTCGCCACCCAGCACGTAGGACTGGATCTCCTGGGTTTCCTCGCGGGCCTTCAGCTCGCGCCAGCCTTCCGCATCGCCGCGCTCGCCAGAGGCTTGCGCATCGTCGAACTCCAGGCCGGCGGCGTTGCGCGCCTCGCTGTCCTTGAACTTGCTGTAGAGGGTGCGCAGGTAATAGCTGGACAGGTCGTCCGGGCGGTAGTCGAAGTTCAGGCCCAAGCCGAGGCGCTCACGGGTGATGACGTAGTCGCGCTGCTCCAGTTCCTCCAGCCGTGCACCGTTGTCGAAGTCCCAGGCGCCGCCGGTCTCGACGTTGTCCGAGCCGAACTTGCGCTTCTGCCAGCTCAGCGCGGCGGCCACGCCGAAGTTGTCCACACCGTCGCCAAGGCTGAAGCGGTTGCTGAAGCCGCCGGAGAATTTCGGGCTGGTCTTGTCCACCAGGTCGTTGTAGCCCGCCTCGCCACTGAGGCTGTAGAACAGGCCGTCGTGATCGAAGGCCGACAGGCTTTCCACCTCGATGGTGCCGCCCAGGGAGTTGGCGTCCATGTCCGGGGTCAGGGTCTTGATCACCGACAGCGACTGCACCAGCTCGGACGGCAACACGTCCAGCGCCACCGCGCGGCGGTCGCTTTCCGGTGCCGGCACCAGGGTGCCGTTGATGGTCACACTGTTCAGGTCCGGCCCCAGGCCACGCACGCTGACGAAGCGCCCCTCGCCCTGGTCGCGCTCCACCGACAGGCCGGGAATGCGTTGCAGCGCCTCGGCGGCGTTATCGTCCGGCAACTGCCCGACCGCATCGGCATGCACCACGCTGCTGACGTTGTCGGAATTGCGTTGCGCCCGCAACGCCTGGTCGACGCTGGCCGCCTGGCCGATCACCTCGACGTGCTCCAGTTGCAGCGTGTCATCCTGCTGCGCGTCCGCCGCCATGGCCGGCGCCACGGCGGCGATGGCCAGCGCCAGCAGGCTGATACGGAACCCCATAGGGCGTGATGCTCGGCAGTACACGGTCATGTCGCTGTCTCCCCTCGAACGGTCGGTCCGGCAAATCGGCCGGGAATGGCAGCGGACGGTAGGAGGGCGATATGGCAATTCCGTGACGGCCTGCCGGGAGCGACGGCCAAAGCGGGTATTTTCAGCGAAGATCGCTGGGTTTTTGAGCCGATATGACCCCCTTTGGCAGTGGCCGGCGATAAGCTGCAAGCGGCAGATACAGCATCCAGGGCCACTCCCGTCGGGCTTCTGAACGTGCGGCCTGAAGCTTTTCGCTGCCTTTTTCCCTGAGCCAAATCGACCCCGCGCCTGTCACCGAACCGTCATCCGCCTTTGTTTCCTTGACTGCCATTCGCACCCTCGCCAAGGAATCCACCGCATGCATCACCGCACCCTGCTCGCCGGCCTGATCGCCGCCTGCCTGTTCAGCCACAGCCTGTCCGCCGCCACCCCGGAACTGCCGCGCACGCCGGGCCTGCCTTACCAGGTCAGCGGTCTGGCGGACCGTATCGTGCTGACGCCAGGCGCCGACCCGTCCCGGCAGATGGCTATCAGCTACCGCACCGACGCCCGCCAGACCGTCAGCGAAATCCAGCTCGCCCCCGCCCTGGACGGCCCACTGCTGGCCCAACGCGCCAGGACCCTCACCGGCGAAACGCCCCGCACACTGCGCAGCGAGAACGGCGACGCCCGCTATCACCATGTCCGCCTGGATGACCTGCAGCCCGACCAGGCCTACGTCTACCGGGTAAAAGGCCATGACGGCTGGAGCGAGTGGTTGCAGTTCCGCACCGCCCAGGCCGGCTTCGCGCCGTTCCGCTTCATCTACCTGGGCGACGTGCAGAACGACATCCTCGCCCTCGCTTCGCGCACCGTGCGCCAGGCCCTGCAGAACACCGCCAACCCGGCGCTGGTGGTGCATGCCGGCGACCTGGTGTCGCAACGTGACGACCTCGCCCATGACGACGAATGGGGCGAATGGAGCCAGGCCGGCGGCTTCCACTACGCCCAGGTCCCGCAACTGCCGGCGGTGGGTAACCACGAATACGTCGACCACCTCGACGACCAGGGTCACGAAACCCGCCTGCTCGGCCCGCACTGGCCGCTGCAGTTCGCCCTGCCGCGCAACGGCGCCGAGGGCGCCGCCGAGACCAGCTACCGGGTCGACTACCAGGGCGTGCGCTTCATCGTCCTCGACGGCACCTCGGCCCTCGACCTCGGCACCCTGGAGCGTCAAGGCCGCTGGCTGGACACCCAGCTCGCAGGCAGCGAGGCGCGCTGGAACATCGTGGTGGTGCACCAACCGTTGTTCACCTGCGCCCGCCCCGAAGACAGCGAGCCACTGAAACAGGCCTGGAAACCCATCCTCGACCGCCACGACGTGGACCTGGTGCTGCAAGGCCACGACCACTGCTACAGCCGCCTCAGCCACCCCGCTGGCCAGGCGCAGGCCAGCCAGCGCCGCCAGGCCGGCGAACCCCAGCAGGGCCCGGTGTACCTGGTGTCGGTGGCAGGCTCGAAGATGTACGGCCTCAACGACCGCGCCGCCGACCAGCCGGACCGCAGCGCCGAAGACACTCAGCTCTACCAGACCGTGGAAGTCACCGCCGAACGCCTGGAAGTGCGCAGCTACACCGTCGGCGGGCATCTCTACGATGCCTTCGACCTGGTGCGCCAAGACGGTCACAAGTACCTGCGCCAGCCCGCGCTGGAACTGCTGCCGCCGCGCACCTGCGAAGGCAATCAAGGACCGGACGGCCTGCCCTGTAGCGCACGCGACAAGTAAGCGACCGTCATCTGCGGGTCATCGGCAGCGTGCATGCTCATGGCCCGACACCCACAACCCCCGAGGGCGACGCTGCGCCCAGACGCCTGAAGCCCAGCGCCCCGGAGAGCTCCAGCGATGAAATCCTTCCTGCGCCTGCACCTGTTCACCCTGCTCGGCCTGGTGCTGGCCGCCAACCTGGGGCTGCACATCTACCTGGCTGCCGGACAGATCAAACCCTGGGCCGCGATCAAGTGGCTGGACGTGCTCGGCGAAGGCGGCTCGATGCTGATCTGGCTGGTCTGGCTGATCATGCTATTGCGCGCCCGCCCCGCCGGACGGGTGACGCGCCTGCTGGCCCTCGGCCTGTGCTGCATCACCTTCTCCTGGTGGATGGACGTCCTCGACGAATTCATCCGGTTGCCCGATGACGCGCTCTGGGACAACTGGCTGGAGAACGCGCCGATGCCCATCGGCCTGCTGCTGATGACCGTCGGCATCTACCACCTGCACCAGGAACAACAGGCCATCAGCGCACAGATGAGCAAGCGCGAGCGGCTGTTTCGCGAACACCGGCTGTTCGACCGCCTGACGCCGCTGGGCAGCGCCCAGTACCTGCGCCAGCAATTGCAGATGGCGCTGGAGCAGAGCGAGCGGGACAACCTACCGCTGTCGCTGGTGGCCATCGACCTGGACGACTTCGACGCCATCAACCAGCGCTACGGCCAGGCCGAGGGCGACCAGGTATTGCAGGCGGTGGCGCAGGTGCTGCTGCTCAACCTGCGCCCGCAGGACCTGCTGTGCCGGCTGGCCGGCGACCGCTTCATCGCCCTGCTGCCGGCGACCGGCGAGCGCCAGGCGCAGCAACTCGCCGACGAGCTGCAACAGGCGGTCGCCAGCCTGGCGCACAAGAGCCAGCGCCACGGCGAACGCCTGCACCTGCAGGCCAGCGTGGCGGTGGCAATGGCCCTGGAAGAAGCGCCGGAGCAACTGCTCAAGCGCCTCAACCTGGCGCTGGCCCAGGCCAAACAGCGCTTCCAGCGCTGTGCATGAGAAGGGAGAACGCAGCATGTGGTACGAATGCGACAGCCGTTTCATCCCCGCCCACGACCAGCCTGCCGGGCTGATCGATCTGGCGTTGTCGCGGGGCATCGACAGCCATCGCCTGCTGCGCGGCTGCGGCCTGTTCTACGAGGACATCGCCAGCGGCCAGGCGCTCATCAGCCCCCTGCAATACCTGCAATTGATCGCCAATGCCCAGCGCCTGCTGGGCGACGACGACCTGAGCTTCCTCTACGGCCAGCGCCTGCTGCCCGGCCACTACGGCGAGGCCAGCCTGGCCTTGCAGCAATCCACCGACCTGCTGCAGGCGCTGGAACACCTGTGCGCCAGCCACGCGCTGCTCAGTCCGCTGCTGCGCCCTTGCCTGTTGCTGGACGAACACAACCTCTACCTCTACTGGCTGGACAGTTGCGGCGCCGGCCCGCAGTTGCGCTTCCTGCTGGAAGCCTGCCAGACCGCGATCCTGGCCCTGTCGCGGCAACTGTCCGGACAGCGCCTGCCATGGCGCCTGCAATTCGCCCACGCCGAGCCGACGCATGTGGAGCAATACTGGGTGCACCTGGGCGAGGACGTACGCTTCTCCAGCCAGTTGACGCTGATGAGCCTGCCCCGGCAGTACCTGCACCAACCCTGCCCCGGCGCCTCGGCCACCGCCCAGCAGGTCAGCGCCCAGCGCTGCCGGCAGCGCCTGGAGCAACTGGGTTGGCAGGACAGCTTTCTCGACCGCCTCTACGACCACTTGCGGGAACACATCCGCCAGCCGCTGAACCTGGAACGGGTCGCCGCCACCTTCGGCATGAGCCCGGCTTCTTTCAAACGCAAGTTGCAGAAGCACGGCAGCCACTTCCAGGAACAGCTCGACCGGGTGCGCAAGCACCAGGCGCTGTACCTGTACCAGATCAAGGGTTACACCAACGAGGAAGTGGCCCAGCACCTGTGCTTCAACGACACCACCAACCTGCGGCGTTCGTTCAAGCGCTGGACCGGCCTGGCGCCCAGTGGCCTGGGGCGGGGGTTCGGCTGAAGGGACACATGCGGGGCGAGCGCGGCGAGAGCCATCTGTGCTCGACCCCGACGGGTATCGGCGCGTTGCGCCTCAACCCGTCAGCGACTCAGGGTCACTGCGACGCCCACTCCAGGAAGGTCTTGCGGCTGTCTTCGCCCAGCAGCAGCCAGATCTGCTGCAGGGTGGTCAGCACCGCTTCGTCATGGGGCAGGGTGCGGGAGGCAACATCAGCGCTGCTGGCCGTAGGCGCTACGCGCGGTGCCGGGCGGAGTTCTTCCAGCGGCGCGACCGCCGCTTCGTCCGCAACCGGCACACCGCCGCCACTGCCGAGCAGCTGGGTGAGCAGCGACACCTGGGCACCGCCCGCCTCGGTGGCTACACGCTCGCCGGTACGGGTGTTCGAGGCCCAGCCAGTGAAGCGGGTTTTCAGCTCACGGGCTTGCAGCAGGTTTTCCGGCTCGTCGAACTCCAGCTTCCACAGGTCTCCGGCCTGGCCCTTGACGTGGAAGGTCGCGCTCTTGCTGCGCACGATCTCGTGGCTCAGGCCACCGTCGATGTCGAAGCCGTTCTTGTAGTAGGTATTGATGCGGTATTCGCCGGGCTTCAGGTGCAGTTCGCGGCTGCCGTTGCCAAGCATGCGGTTCGCAGCGGGTGCGGGCTGGCCATTGATGTTCAGCACTTCCAGCGTTTGCGGCAGCTCGACGCGGACCACCTGGGCCGGCGGCAGGTCATTGCCGGAGTACAGCTTGACAGGGGCCTGCTGGGCACAGGCGCTCAGCAGACCAGCGACAGCAATGAAAAGCAGGCGATGCATGGGGGATATCCTTGAGGAACACGGAAGAAATAGAGCACTGAATACCGGAGCCGGTATCAGTGAATGCCCAGCGAGTCTATGAACGAGGTATTTCATTTTGATGACCGAATGGGCATGAAAAAGCGGACCCGAAGGTCCGCTTTTTCGATACTGCTCGACTGATCGAAAAGGATCAGAAGTCGTAGCGCAGGCCTACCGACAGACCGCTGGAATCTTTGCCGAGGGCATCGACACCGCTGGCGCGGTTGGCGCTGCGGCCTTCCCTGTAGGGCGTCAGGTTGACGTTGTCGTCGTTGGAAACGACTGCGTAGTTGGCATAGACGCGCACGGCCTTGTCCAGCTTGTGCTCGACACCGACGACCCACATGTCGCTGTCATAGTTCTTGGCATCGACGTCGCGGGTGAACCAGGTCGCTTTCAGCGCAGTGTTCGGGCCAACCGCGAACTCACCACCCAGGCCATAGACGTTGGCAGTGTTCTGATCCTGCACGGCCTTGGTGGCGTTACGACCTTCGTAATCGACCGTCTGGTAGAAGCCGACCAGCTTCAGTTCCTTGGTCAGTTTGTAGGCCAGGGCCAGGCGTACGCCGTCACGCTTGCCGCGCGAAGCGTCTTCGTCGACCTTCTCGTAAGCCAGGGCACCTTCGAAAGCGCCAGCAACGTAGTTCACCGATGCGCTGACGGAGCTGTCGTCATCGTTGGCAGCGGCGTTGCTGTTGGTCGTGCCTTCGTGCAGCGAGTAGGCCAGGTTACCGGTGAAACCGTTGAAGTTAGGCGTGGTGTACTGGATGGTGTTGTCGTAACGCTCATCGAAGCGAGCATCGCCAGCACGGGTCAGGTTACGGATATCACCGACCTGATCGCCGAACAGGTTGGCCGGGCCACGGGCGACTTTGAACGGGCTGTCGAAACGACCGACCTGCACGGCACCGAAGTTGCCGGAAAGACCGACGAAGGTGTCACGGGTGCTGAAGGTATCGCTGCTGCTGCCTTGGCTGTTGAAGCGAATTTCCTGCTCGATCTGGAAGAAGGCTTTCAGGTTCGGGTTGATCTCATGATCACCCTTGAAGCCCAGACGCGAGGAGTTACTGGACAGGTTTGTTTCCGAGTATTTGGCGCCGTCGTCCAGATAGTCCACGGAAACATGGGCACGACCGTAGATGCTAACGTCAGCCATAGAGACTGCTGGAATGGTGGCCGCCAAAGCAGTCATGGCGAAGCCGGCACAGTATTTGCGAATCATGCAATTCCCCTGTCAGGTCTAAATATTGGCAACACGGCACAGGATGCCTGTCGTGTTGCGCTGCAGACTGGCAGCGGAATATTTCTGTCTTGCGTATGAAATATAAAATATTTATGACGGCGGAACTTTTAAAGCCCGCTCAAGCAAGCTTTGCCAAGCTTATATCGTCCACTTTTCGCCACGAACTGCGGCATAGACTGCAGTAACGATCAGCACCGCCCAGTCCACGCTCAGAGCGCGACATTTCAACCATAGACTCACTCTATATATGAAGAGCCAATACTGGCCGCTGCCTGGCTCTCTTCCAGGCCGTGACCGCACGAAAAGGGCGATCGGGCTTGGCAGCCATCGGCCAGAAAGCCACCCCATCTACGCTCGGTACAACCTCAGGAAATCGCTTGCCCAATGCCTGTGGGCAGCCGCTTTTCTACGCCTCACCCGGCTCCAGCAGCACATCCAGGCTGGCACCCTCGAAGATCGCCTCGGCCCATGCGGCGATCTGCTCCACGCTTGCCTCCTCGACACGCTGGACAGCCCAATCAGGCAGGGTGCCAAAGCGCTTGCCCAGAAGGCGTTGCAGCAGGGCGGCCTGTGATTTTCGGCCTTGCTCCAACCCCTTCGCCATACCTTCCTGCACCCAGTGCTCAGCCCAGGTTTCCGTACGCTCCGCCAACATGGTGCTCACCTCCGTCAGGTCGCTCAATGGTGAAATCCGGCCATTCGATGCCCGCCGCCGGATCAGGTCGATGATCCACCGGGTGATATTGCGGCGCAAGGGCGTCTGGTCATCCAGGGTCAGCCAACCGCGCAGTTCATCGACGATCACCCTCAACGCTTGCGGTGTCTGTGCCTGCTCCAGGCGCATCAGCATCGCCACCAGGTTTTGCCGGCCATTCAGCTCGCTGTCCGGGTACTGGTTTTCGTCGATCAGCAGGTAGTCGAACCCTGGCTGAAATACCTGCAGGCCAGGAGGCGCGGGGTGGCATACGTCGCTTAGCCGGGTGGAGTGTCGCCAGGGGCGCAAGCCGTTGTAGAGCACCAGCGGCAATACCGGTGGCAAGCGCCCGTCACGGGTCAACTGCCCCTGTTTTTCCAGTTGCTGCCAGAACAGCCCGACATAGGTCAGCAGCCGCAAGGCCATGAAGCGATCCGGCGTGGACTGGAATTCCAGCAGCAGGTACAGATAGACCCAATCGTCTTTCCCCAAGCGGAGGCGCCACACCATATCCTCGCAGCGCCCCTGCATGTCCTCGCTGACGTAATGCCCGTTGAGCATCTGCAGGCTGTCGAAATCCACCTGCCCCACCCACGCCTGCGGCACGAAGCCCAGCAGCAGGTCGCGCACGAACTCGGGGTTGGAGAACAGCAACTTGTAGCCGGCGTCGTAAGGCTGGGCCATTTCTCGGTCCCGTGTATCTGGCACACAGGACGAATGCTGCCCGTTCGGGCCAATGAGTGCTGTGAAGCCGTTCACAGTTTTCAAATCGAACAATGCCGGGAGCGCGGCGTTTTCAATTGAAATGTGACGTACTTGGCAACGTTGGCCGACCTGCCTTGACACTAATCTTTGCGTCCGTATTCTGGCGGCTCGGAGCGTGAAAACTCCACAAGGTGGGCGAAACCGCACCCCGGAAGTATTTGCGGTTTCTTTTTGCCTGAAATCCGGGATATATGGTCGGGAGGCCCAACAAATACAACACCTGCATGCAGGAAATAGTTGGGGCAGTGCCTTGTGCTGTTTTCACCCTCCTGACCGCCATTTCAAATGGATTAATTCGCAACGTGAAAATTGCACAAGGAACCGCTCATGAAAAACCGCAAGCTCAAAGTCCGTCCCGGTTTCTACGACTACCAGTATTCAGCCGAACGCCGCCGACACGAACCCCATAAGACCCCGCCCGCAGTGCCCTTTATCCTGCTCAAAGGCTATTGGCTGGAAAAGGCAAACTTCCTGATCGATAAACCGATCAAGGTCGAAGTTCGAGAAAACAAGTTGGTATTAACGGTCGAGGCAACCTGAAAATCGAGTGCATATTCATATGCGCTTCAACCAAGAACAAGCCTGATCTTTCACCCCGCTCAACCCATTCGTAGGATGGGTTGAGCGTAGCGATACCCATCTATACCCTGCCTACGAACTGCATTGTGTCCCGTACGGGGTAACACTCTCATACGCTCCCTCTTGTCCGGTGAATTTTTCACGAATCTCCGCCGCTTTTTCACGAAGCTTATCTACATCCGCTTGCTGTCCACCCGCCTGTTCAAGGGCATATGCATAGTCTTCAATGACCCTGGCATTGCCCAGCTGATTCGTTATTTTCTTATCAGGATTTTCTTCTTGGTATTTCGTGAATTCCTGCAAAGCAAGGGTGAAATAACCAACGGCTTTGTCGTACTGCTTTCTGACGACACTCATTCTTCCAAGCTCGCCGAGAGACTCATGAGACGGGCCTCCGACCTTGGTATCAATATTCTTGGCCACGGTCATCGCGAACTCTGCATCTTTCCAGTCACATACAACGCCCGCAGCACGCCCATACTCATACCAGAAAATGGCGCGCTGTTCTGGAGGCGCACCACTTGCCGTGGACTTGTCGATAACCACCCGCATCAACTGCTTGTATGTAAGCCATTTTTCTTCCTGCAATGCCATGTAGGCATGCCTGTATACTTCGGCGTAATCGCCCTGGGCCGGCTGCCGGACAACATTGGCACAACTTGAAACAAGCAGCGCCACGGTTATAAGCAAGAAAATTCTTTTCATTAATTCAGACTCACTGCTACGGGGTTCGGTGCGTAGGATGTTTGATCGAAGCGCCTCCCATTCTGGATCGCTGCCAAGAAACATCGTCGTTATGTAAACCATCCCAGCTTCCAGTATCCAGGATTTCCAGCCTTACCTCATTACCGAAGTCCATTGTCAAACTACAACACGCTTGATGCGCGCCTCATCCTTGACGAGCGCATTCAGCTCACAAAGTCTTTTAAGGCTGATCTGGAACTGGCCATTACTGGGCGGCTTTTTACCCATGAACTGTGCCCATATGCACTCACCCGGGCCATTGTAGATTTCAGTGAAACCGCCATCTTTGTCTATTTTCAGAACCAATGCATGTTCTGGCGACGACCTGAAGGCCACACTCGCGCCTTGCGTTGCCTTGATCTCGATTCGTTTCCCATCCTTGATCGCATCGTGCCCCTTGGTCGACGCGGTAAGCAATTGCAAGCCGTAATGATGTGCGGCCAGGGCTTCCCCGATACTGCCAACCATATGCCCGTCGGGCGTGAAATGCCTTCCTTCGAACATGGCTTCCAGCTCAGAAACCAGGCTATAGATCTGCTTGATGATTTCGGGGAAACGTGACGAGTCCATAGTGTTTTCTAGTCCTTGGAATGACTGAGGCGACGAAAAAAGCACCGCAGGGAAAATGACCTCGTCCAGTATCACCTCACTCACCCTCCATCTATATATATTCCAAAATATTATTAATTCTTGATTATCTATTCGAAATAGCATGCATCCATGCGATGTCCGCTGACGAACAGTTTTGCAGGTGTTCGCCAGCCAACAGCCGTTCAACAAGGTGCTGACCATCCAGCAGGCCGAGGGGCAAAGCCTCCAGGCCGTAAAGCGGGTACAGGCCATGGGGGCTGGCGGTTGCGGGCGCTTTTCGGGTGGGTGGAACGGCTCTTGCTCTGTGGCTGTACCACCCGCAACACCTATCAGGAATCGACAATGACCACTCCCATCAGACTCGTCGCCATTTCCGGAGGCGCCTGGCGTCCCTCGCGCACCCTGGCGCTGGTCGATACCCAACGCCTACGCAAGACGGCCTGACGAGAGGGCGCCCCATGAGCGTACAGGCGCTAGCCAACCAACCCAGCTCCCTGCAGATCGCCCAGCGACTGGCCCGGGAGTTCGCCCAGACCGCCGCCGAGCGCGATGCCGAGGCGCTGCTGCAACGGGCCTTCCAGAAGCTGTTCGACGAGCAGGCCGGCGACCTGCACGTGAAGGTGGAGAACGCCCTGCTGCGCGCCGCCTACCGTTTCTGCCACTGCAATCAGGTGCACACCGCCAACCTGCTGGGCCTGAGCCGCAATATCACGCGCACGCGGCTGATCAAGATCGGCGAGCTGGAGGTCAACCGCCGCCGCTCGGAAAACGGCGCACGGGCCGAGCGCATCGTGCAGCTATCCATATAAGAGTGCCGGCGAGCGCTGGCGCGCCTCTCCGGTTTCACCGCCTTTGCGTTGCTCCCTTCACCGCAACGAGGAAAACATCATGAGTCTGGACATTTTCTGGTTCCTGCCCACCTCGGGCGACACCCGCTACCTGGGCAAATCCGACAGCGGCCGCCCGGCCAGCAACGCCTATATGCGACAGATCGCCGTGGCCGCCGAGAACCTCGGCTACGACGGCCTGCTGATCCCCACCGGCAGCAGTTGCCTGGACCCCTGGGTGACCGCCGCCAGCCTGATCGCGGAGACCCGCCGCATCAAGCTGCTGGTGGCGCTGCGCACCTCGCTGGGCAACCCGACCGCCACTGCGCGCCAGGCGGCGACCCTGGACGAAGCCACCGGCGGCCGCCTGCTGCTCAACGTGGTACCGGGCGGCGACGCCACCGAGCTGGCCGCCGACGGCATCTTCCTCGCCCACGACGAGCGCTACGAAGCCGCCGACGAGTTCCTCGACGTCTGGCGCCGGGTGCTGCAGGGCGAAAAGGTCGACTACGACGGCAAGCACCTCAAAGTGAAGGGCGCGCAGAACTTCTTCGAGCCGGTGCAGAAACCCTACCCGCCGCTGTATTTCGGTGGTTCCTCCGAGGCCGCGCATGAGCTGGCGGCCAAGCACGTGGACGCCTACCTGACCTGGGGCGAACCGCCGGCGGCGGTGGCCGAGAAGATCGCCGACGTGCGCGAGCGGGCGAAGAAATACGGCCGTACGGTGCGCTTCGGCGTGCGCCTGCACGTCATCGTGCGCGAGACCAACGAGAAGGCCTGGGCCGCCGCCGAGGAACTGATCAGCCACCTGGACGACGAGACCATCGCCGCCGCCCAAGCCAACTACGCCAGCATGGATTCGGTTGGCCAGCGGCGCATGGCCGAGCTGCACGGCGGCCGTCGCGACAAGCTGGAAGTCGCGCCCAACCTGTGGGCCGGCGTCGGCCTGGTGCGCGGCGGTGCCGGCACCGCGCTGGTGGGCGACCCGCAGACCGTCGCCGCCCGCTTGCAGGAATATGCCGACCTCGGCGTCGACAGCTTCGTGCTGTCCGGCTACCCGCACCTGGAGGAAGCCTATCGCTTCGCCGAACTGGTGTTCCCGCTGCTGCCGGGCAAGCGCAAGGTTACCGTCGACGAGGTATTGACCGGCGGCGCCTTCGACGTGCGCGCGACCAAGGGCGAAGGCAAGGGAGCCCAGGCATGAGCGTCATCGACTTGGCTTCAAGGACGAGGTGCTGGAGAAATTCTTCGCCGGCAACGCCAGGCGCCTGTTCGGCCTGTGATGAACGGCCAGGCTCGGGCGAGGTAGCGCCTCCTGGGCCTGCTCTGTGAATGGGGGCCCACAACAAGATGGAGTATTCACACGCGAGAATGGTCAGAGGTATCGTCTGCCGGCTGAACCTGCGTAACCCCACTCGAAGGCAGATACACCTTTGACACTCGCCCCATACCCATGACCAAGGAACCGATTATGAGCAAGGTCCACACCGTCGCCGTACTCGTTGGCAGCCTGCGCAAGGAGTCGATCAACCGCAAGATCGCCAAGGCCCTGGCCGAGCTGGCACCCGCTTCGCTGAAGCTGCAGATCGTCGAGATCCGCGACCTGCCGTTGTATGACGAAGACATCGACAACGACGCGCCTCCCGCCGCCTACGATGCATTCCGCACGGCCCTCAAGGGCGCCGACGCCTACCTGTTCGTGACCCCGGAATACAACCGCTCGATCCCCGGCCCGCTGAAGAACGCCGTCGACGTGGCGTCGCGGCCTTATGGCCAGAGCGCTTTCGGCCATGGCAAGCCGGGCGCCGTGATCAGCGCATCCCAGGGTGCCATCGGCGGCTTTGGTGCCAACCACCAGTTGCGCCAGGCGCTGGTCTTTCTCGACGTTCCGCTGTTGCAACAACCCGAGGGCTACCTGGGTGGCGCTGGCAGTTTCTTCGACGCAAACGGCACGCTGAGCGATAGCGTCAAACCCTTCCTGCAGAAATTCATCGACGCTTTCGCCGCCTGGGTCGAGCTGAACACCAAGGGCTGACCGGCTCTCTCGCCCGATTCTGTGGCTGCATTCGGCGGGCGGACCGCCGGATGCGTTCAGGACCCAAAGCTATCAATGTCAGATAGCGGTGCCGGTGCCCGGTGTTATGGCGCAGCGTTCGCCCTGCACCCTTGCAACCGCAGCGGCGGCGCTCCCAGCAAGGCTTGCAAGCCATCGGCCAGGGTGCCGCGCCAGACGGCATAGTCGTGGCCGCCGGCGAACTCCTGATAGGCCACCGGGTAGTCTTTATCGCACAGCACTTGCCGCAGGGTACGGGTGCTGCCGAGGATGCCCTGGGCATCCGCCTGCTCCAGCAATCCCGCATCCAGGTAGAAACGCAGCGGCAAGCGGGGCATTTCGCGCAGTTGCCGGGTCAACCATTGCGCTTCGCCTTTCGGCCCCCACCAGAAGGAGCCGGACTGGCTCAAGACGGCGCCGAAATGCTGCGGGTAGAGAAAGGCCGCGCAGGCGGCGGCCAGACCGCCATAGCTGGAGCCGGCAAGGATGCGTTTACCGGGCCGGTCGCTCAGGCGGTGGCGGGCTTCGAGCCAGGGCAGCAGCTCGTGGGCCAGGGCATCCGCGAACAGCGGGTTGCACGCCAGGTCCCGCTGGCGCGAGTCCCTGCTCGGGTTGCTCAGCATGACCGCCAGCAGCGGCGGTATCTTGCCGGCGGCGATCAGGTTGTCGAGTATGGCTGCGGTCGGCACCTGGGCAGTGTAGGCATGCTCATCGAACAGGATCAGCAATGGATAGGCGCGCTCGGCCTGGTAGCCGGGTGGCGTATAGAGCGTAAGCGGGCGCGAGTTGCCCAGTATCTCGCTGCGCCAGTGCAGCCGCTGGCTATGGCCCGCCTGCCCGGTCGTGGCGGGTTGCAGCCAGGGTTGCGCCACGGCACCGGGCAGTTCCAGCAGCGACACCGCTTGCAGCGGTTCGCCATCGGCCTGGCGCTCGTACAGCGGCGGGGTCGGGTTGAGCGGATCAGGACGGGCCTGCGCATGCATCAACTGACGGATACGTTCCCGGGGCAGCCCGTCGAACGCAGGCAGGTCGCTGGCGAAGCGGTAGCTGGCACGCAGTCCGGCGGGCACTTCCAGGCTCAGGTAACGGATGCCGGCCACCCCGAGTTCTTCGAGACGCCGGGTGTTGACGCCCGGCGCCGGCCACAACAGGCGCGTATCGCCCTCCCCCGGCGCGGCGCGCCAGACGAAAGTGATGCGCCAGTCTCCATTCGCCAGACGCTCGCGCAGGGGGAAACGCTGCTCGCCGAAGAAGCGCTCCAGCGCTTGTGGCGAGGCGTCTTCGCGCAGTTGCTGCAGGGGCTGCGCCAACTGCGCCTGGGCGCCGCCGACCAGCGCAAGGAGCAACAGCCCGGTTCGCCAGGGCGCCATCAGAAGTTGACCGACAGCGAAGCGTAGATGCGGCGGCGCTCTTCGTTGAAGTCGGCCGAGACATCGCGCTCCACGGTCTTGTCGAAGGCGTTCAACAGACCGGTACCGACCGTCACGTCATCGCTCAGGCGGTAGCGCAGGCCCAGGTCGAACAGGGTGTAGGCCTCCTTGCGTACCTGGCTGCGGGTGCTCACGCTGGTCAGTTGGGTGCCGGTGTAACGGGCGCTGGCGTTGAGCTCCAGGCGGTTGCTGGCGGCCCAGTCGAGGTTCAGGTTGGCGCTGTGGCGCGGGCGGTAGATCATCGGCGTCGGTGCGCTGTCGCTGAGGTTCCGGGCATCCAGGTAGCTGTAGTTCAGGCGTGCGCGCCAGTCGCTGCCGAAGTCCTTGTGCAGGCTCAGCTCGCCGCCCTGGGTGCGTACCTTGTCGAGGTTCTGGTAGGCGAACACGGGCCGGCCATCGGGCAGGAAACCGACGAAGTTGCCGTAGCTCGGCGCCAGGGTGACGTCGCGGGTGCGGCTTTCGATGTCGATCATGTTGCGCAGGTCGTTACGGTAGACGGTCAGCGAACCGCCCCAGCCGGGGTACTCCAGCATGAAGGCGATTTCCTTGCTGTTGCTGGTTTCCGGCTTGAGGTTTTCCGAACCGATGATGTAGCAGCCGTTGGTCAGGCTGCCGCAGGAGGCCGAGCCCCAGTTGGGGCTGTTCTGCAGCAGCGTCGGGGCGCGGAAGGCCCTGGCCCAGCCGCTCTTGATGGTCAGGTGGTCGCCATGCTGCCAGACCAGGTAGGCGCGCGGGCTGTTGTGCCCGCCGAAGTTCTCGTGGTGGTCGTAGCGGTTGCCGAGGGTCAGGCGCAGGTCCTGCAGCAGCGGGAAGTCGTAGTCGACGAACAGCGCTGACGTGTCCACCGAGGTGGTCGGGTCCTGTCCGTAGGTGCTGCTGCCGGGCAGGCCCGCCAGGTTGGTGTCGTCATCCAGTTCTTCGCGCTTCCATTCGCCGCCCAGGCGCAGGTTGGTCTGCCACAGCGGCAGTGCCAGGCGACCCTGGGCAATGTAGGTATTGGCTTCGTTGGGGTTGTTCTGGCCGCTGACGGTGCCGTCCAGGTTGCGCGTTTCGTCGGCCTGCAGGCTGAACTCGCTGCTGCCGAAGGCGTACTCGCCCTTGTGCGTCAGGGCGTAGGCCTCGCGGCGCAGCACGAAGTCGTCGTGGTTGCGCCGCGAGTTGTCGACGTTCAGCGCCAGCTCGTTGGCTTCGTCGACGAACCAGGTCAGCTCGCCATTGGCCGAATTATTGCGATTGGCCGGAAAACCACTCTGGCCGCTGCCGTTGACCTCGCGGTCGGCCTGGCGGCGATCGGCGGCGGCGGACAGCTTGAGCAGCAGCCGCTCCGGCACCAGCGGGCCGCTGAGGGAGGCGCTGGTCTTCCAGGCATCGCCCGCATCGCGGTCCTGCTGGGCGATGGCGGTGCTGCTGAAGTTGCCGCGCCAGGTCGACGAGGCCTTCTTGGTGATGATGTTGATCACCCCGCCGATGGCATCGGAGCCGTACAGCGACGACATCGGTCCGCGCACCACTTCGACCCGCTCGATCAGCTCGGGCGCGATCCAGCCGGTGTCGTAGTCGTTGCCGCGGAAAGAGGCGGAGGTCGAGTTGACCCGACGGCCATCGACCAGCATCAGCGTGTAGGCCTGGTCGAACCCGCGTAGCTGGACGCCGGGGACGGTATTGCCGGAGCGGCTCAGGGTGACACCTTCGACGCGGCCCAGCAGGTCGGCCAGGTCGAGGATCGGCCGGCGTGCGATCTCTTCGGCATCGATGACGGTGATGCTGGCCGGCGCTTCGCGCAGGGTCTGTTCGGTCGCGCTGGCGGTCACCACGGTCGAGCCGAGTTCGAGCCCGTCCCGGGCCTGGGCAAGGGTGGCGCCACACAGCAGGCAGCCGAGGATACCGGTACGCAGAAGGAAGGACGGTGCTTGGGGATACGACATGGATGTTGGCCTTGTTAGCGAAGGGACGCGTCTGTGCGCGTTAGCGAATGTGTCTCAAATAATAATAATCCTCATTTTATTTGCAGGCCTTTGCGCCAGCATGGAAAAATCTTTGCCTGAGATCGCCTTTCCGGGTCCCCGCCGATGCTGCCGCTGTCTTCCAACCTGATCACCGTCGCCGACATGTACCGACGCAAGACCGAGCGCCTGGGCGGCCCGCCGAGTTTCGACCGGGAGCTGGCGCAGGACGAGGCGGTGCTGCAAGGCGAGTTGCGCACCCACACCCTGGCCAGCGGCCTGATCATTCACCTGGCACGGGTGCGTGACCTGCAGGACATGGGCAGCCACAACCTGTTGCAGCCGGGCATCAAGGCGACCTTCCTGCTGGACGGCCAGACTCGCCTCGCCTATGGCCGCAACGATTACCTGCTGGACAGCCGCAAGGCGCCGGCGGTGCTGCTGGGGCTGGCCGAGGAAGATCGCTTCAGCCGTGCCTGGAGCCGCCAGCGACACGAGGCCAAGGTGTGCCTGACACTGTCCGAACAATGGCTGGAACGCCTGGCGCTGAGTGGTGAAAGCGCCGGCTGGCTGGCACGCTTTCGCCGCGAGCACCTGAGCGAGTGCCCCTGGACGCCTTCAGCCAGCGCGCTGGAGATGGCCCGCCAACTGCTCCTGGCGCCACAACTGGACGCCGGTCTGCTCGACCTCTACCTGGAGAGCCGCTGCCTGCCGATCGTCTTCGAACTGCTCGAACGCATCACTGGCACACAGGCCCGACCAACGGCCCTGTCGACCCGCCAGCGCCAGCGCGTCGAACGCCTGCGGCAGTTCCTCGACAGCGGCGAGGCCGACGGCCTGGGCCTGCAACGCATCGCCGCGCACAACGGCTTCAACGTGATCGACATGCAGCGCCTGTTCAGCCAGGCCCAGGGCACCACGGTGTTCGCCTACATGAAGGAGCGGCGCATGCAGATGGCCCGCCGCGCCCTGCTCGAAGACGGCCTGTCGGTGGCGCTAGCGGCGGAGGTAGCCGGCTTCGGCAACCCGGCCAACTTCGCCACGGCGTTCAAGCGGCGCTTTGGCGTCAGTCCGTCGAAGCTGCGACCATAGGAACCGGGCCTCTCAACGCCTCGCAAAGGCCGCGTTCAAGCAGGCCATGACCTGAGGTTTTCAAGCCGTTATCGGTCTTCAGAGCTTGAAGCGCGAGACCAGCGCACTCAACGCCACCGCCAGGCTCGACAGCTCCTGGCTGGCCGCGCTGGTCTGGTTGGCACCGGCAGCCGTCTGCTGTGACAGATCGCGAATGTTCACCAGGTTGCGATCCACTTCCCGCGCCACCTGTGCCTGCTCTTCGGAGGCGCTGGCAATCACCAGGTTACGTTCGTTGATGGTGGTGATCGCCGCCCCGATGCGCTCCAGCGCTTCCCCCGCCAACCGGGCCATGTCCAGCGTCTGGCGAGCCCTGGTGGTGCTGTTCTGCATGGCCTGCATGCTGCGTTCTGCGCCGCCCTGGATGGTGCCGATCATCTGTTCGATCTCTTGGGTCGATTGCTGGGTCCTGTGGGCCAGTGCGCGGACCTCATCCGCCACCACGGCGAATCCGCGCCCCGCTTCGCCGGCACGCGCGGCTTCGATGGCAGCGTTGAGGGCCAGCAGGTTGGTCTGATCGGCGATGGAGCGGATCACATCGAGCACCTGACTGATGTCGTGCACATTGTTCGCCAGTTGCTCCACTTCACCGGCCGTACCGGCCACGTCATCGGCCAATTGACGAATGGACTCCACTGTCTGTGAAACCTGCTGACGGCCGGCCTGGGTATCACGGTCCGTTTCCCTGGAGGCTTCCGAGGTATTGACGGCGTTCTGCGCGACTTCCTCTACGGCGGTGGTCATTTCGTTGACTGCGGTAGCAGCCTGTTCCAGCTCGTCGTTCTGCTGGTGCAGGCCACGGCTGGAATCCTCGGTCACCGCATGCAGTTCTTCGGAAGCGGAAGCCAGTTGGGAGGTCGAGTCGACGATATGGTGCAAGGCATCACGCAGGCTGTTCTGCATGGTCTGCATCGCGTGCAGCAGACGTGCCGGCTCGTCTTGGCCCTGCACGGCTATTTCACGGGTCAGGTCGCCATCGGCGATGCGCTCGGCCACCTGCACGGCGTCGGCCAGCGGGCGGGTGATGCTACGGGTCAGGAGTACAGCGATGAGGCCGATCAGAGCCAGGATCAGCACGAGCGTTCCGATCACCATCGCGAAGGCATCGTCGAACGCATCGCTGCTGGCCTGGGCTGCCTGTGTCGCCTGGGTCGCATTGAAACGGTTCAATGCGGCAATCGCGACCGCAAGGCCATCGGCATACTCAGCCAGTGGCCCATTGATCAGCTCGAGGGCTTTGGGCATGTCGTCTCGCCCCACCGCACCGACGATCTGCTGCTGCAGACCAAGGTAGCGTGTGAGTTCACCCTGGAAACGCTCGAAGAGCTGTCGGTCTTCGTCGAACACGATCGTTTGTTGATATTCCGCGAGTTGCTGCGGCAGGTTCTGCACCAGGCCATCGATGACCCGCAGAAGCTGCTGGCGCGCGCCGATGTCGCTCAACAAGGCACTGCGCAAGGTCAGGGCCCGAACCCGGGACAGGCTGTGTTCCACTTTGCTCAACGCCATCAGCCCGGGTAGCAGTTCTTCCCGTATCGCATCGGACGATTGATCCATATAGCCCATGCGATTCAGCGAGAAAACGCCAAGTCCGAGGGTCAGCAAAGCAAGGAGGGCGAACGCGAGGCCAGCACGTTTCCCGATGGTGATATTTCTCAAGGGCCATTCTCCAGAGTGAATGATGACGGTGTGCCATTATTCTAACGCCAGAAAAATGCCGTATTTCTGAAATAAATTGAAATTAATGAATTTTCTGATTTGGCTCAAACAATCGACGTAGAGCGGTTGCACGCCAGGCAAAGGCATTGGGCAACGTGGAGACGGCCATATACCAAGCTCATCGGACTCAGGTTGCGGCAGGGCATATGTCGTAATTGACCAGTAGTGAACAGCAAACCAGCACTTTGTGTTATCAGACGCGTTGGCAGCCGCCTCAATTACAAGCTATCTATATGATTAATAAGGAAAAATAAGTTGGCATAGTTCTCGAATAGAGCCCTTCAGCGCCGACAGCCACCTGAATATCCTCAAGCGCAACTTCTACTGGAGCAACGACTTCCGCAACGGCGACTTCGCCGTCAACCCGAACAACGGCGAGCGCCAGAGCCGCCAGGCCGAATGGGCGCACGGAGTGCGTCGGCAACGAAGCGCGCGAACCAGATGCCGCGCCCCGTGCTGGGCGCAGCATTCAGGCGGTCCTCGACGAAGGCGAAGTCCCTGCGCAGAGCCTGGGTCAGGTTGGAGTCGGCGCTGGCCAACTCGATCAGCAGGCGTACCAGTTTCTCCAGCCACCATATTCGGCCGAGACACGCACCGCGCCGAAACCAGCCCACACCCCGCGAGCCGCCTGTGTTACCAATCACCAACGCCCCGGCTTGCCGCTATAATCGCCGGCATTTTCGTCGAGCCAGCGGGCCGTGCCATGACCGATTTCCTCAAGCGTCCTTCCCTGACCCCCATTCCCGTCGAGCAACCCTTGCGCGGTCGGCTGACCCTGCCCGGCTCCAAGTCGATCACCAACCGCGCCCTGTTGCTGGCGGCGCTGGCCAAGGGCAGCAGTCGCCTCAGCGGCGCCCTCAAGAGCGCCGATACCCACTGGATGGCCGAGGCGCTGCGGGCCATGGGCGTGGTGGTGGAAGAGCCGGACGACAGCACCTTCGTCGTGCACAGCCAGGGTCGCCTGCAAACACCGGACGCGCCGCTGTTCCTCGGCAATGCCGGGACCGCGATGCGCTTTCTCACGGCGGCCCTGGCCAACAACGAGGGCCGGGTGGTGGTCGATGGCGACGAACACATGCGCAAGCGCCCCATCGAGCCGCTGGTGCAGGCCCTGCGCGCCCTCGGGCTGGATATTGCCGCCAGTAACGGTTGCCCGCCCGTGACCATCACGGGCCAGGGTCGCCTCAAGGGTGGCCGGATGGAGATCGATGGTGGCCTGTCCAGCCAGTATGTCTCGGCGCTGCTGATGGTCGCGGCCTGTGCCGAAGGGCCGTGCGAGGTGGCACTGCTGGGCAGTGAGATCGGCGCGCGTGGCTATATCGACCTGACCCTGGCGGCGATGCGTGCCTTCGGCGCCGAAGTGGAGCAAGTAGACGACGCCACCTGGCGCGTGCAGCCCACCGGCTACCGGGCGCGGGATTTCGCCATCGAGCCGGATGCCTCCGCCGCCACCTACCTGTGGGCCGCCGAGGCACTGACCGGCGGCGCCATCGACCTGGGCATGCCAGCCGCCGACTTCACCCAGCCCGACGCGCGGGCCAAGGCGGTGATCGACAGTTTCCCGGACATGCCGGCGGTGATCGACGGCGCACAGATGCAGGACGCCATCCCGACCCTGGCGGTGCTGGCCGCCTTCAACCGCACTCCGGTGCGTTTCACAGGCATCGCCAACCTGCGGGTCAAGGAGTGCGACCGGGTCGCGGCGCTGGCCACCGAACTGTCGCGCATTCGCACAGGCCTGGGTGTGGAGGAGGGCGACGACCTGCTGGTGGCTTCCGATCCAGGCCTGGCCGGGCAGCACCTGCCGGCGCGTATCGCGACCTATGCCGACCACCGCATCGCCATGAGCTTCGCGCTGGCGGCGTTGAAGATCGACGGGCTGGAAATCCTCGACCCGGCCTGCGTGAGCAAGACCTATCCGGGCTACTGGCAAGCCCTGGCGGAGCTGGGCGTACGCTATCGCTGAGCCGCGGTGCCATGGGCGGGGAGTAGCCTGCCCCCTGGCCTGAGGCCAGACGGTGACCGCCACGGCTGCGAAGCGCTTGCTTGCAGCCGTGGCGGTGCTTGAGGGTCAGATGCGGAAGCGGCTGATGACTTGTTGCAGTTCGTTGCCAAGTCGTGCCAGTTCGACACTGGAAGCTGCGGTTTCTTCGCTGGCGGCGGCGCTCTGCTCGGAAATGTCGCGCACGTTGATCACGCTGCGATTGATCTCCTCGGCCACCGCGCTCTGCTCTTCGGCAGCCGTGGCGATCTGCTGGTTCATCGACTGGATGCTCGACACCGACTGCGTGATGCTCTCCAGTGCCCGCCCGGCTTCGCGCGCCAGCTCGGCGGTTTCGTGGGTCAGTTCACGGTTCTTTTCCATCAGTGCCGCGGACTGCTGAGTACCGTTTTGCAGGCTGCCGATCAGGCCTTCGATTTCCTCGGTGGACTTCTGCGTGCGTTGGGCCAGGCCCCGCACTTCGTCGGCGACCACGGCGAACCCGCGACCGGCCTCGCCGGCGCGGGCCGCTTCGATGGCGGCGTTCAGCGCCAGCAGGTTGGTCTGCTCGGCAACGGTCTTGATCACGTCGAGTACTCCGCCGATCTTGTCGCTTTCCTGCTTGAGTTGCAGCACGGTGCTGGCGGACTGCTCCACTTCTTCGGCCAGGTGGTTCATCTGTGTGACCGCCTTGCGCACCACGCGCTCGCCCTGCTGGGCATCCAGGTCGGCCTGACGGGCGATGTTCGAGGCATCCTCGGCATTGCGCGCGACTTCGTGCACGGTGGCCGCCATCTCGTTCATGGCAGTGGCCACCTGATCGGTCTCGACCTTCTGGCTGTTGACCCCGGCGCTGGTCTGCTCGGTCACTGCCGACAGTTGCTCGGCGGCACTGGCGATCTGCGTGGTGCTGTCGCTGATGTGCCCGATCAGCTCGCGCAGGCTCAGGGTCATGCCCTGTACGCCTTGTTGCAGGCGACCGATTTCGTCCTTGCGCGTGGTCAGCAAGTCACGTGTCAGGTCGCCCGAGGCGATATGCCCGACCGCCACCAGGGTCTGCTGCAGTGGCTGGGTGATACGCCGGGTGATGATCACGGCGGCCAGTACCCCGATGATCAGGGCGACCAACGAACTGGCGATCAGCAGCACATAGGATGAGGAAGCCTCGCTGTCGCGTTTTTCCAGTTGGCTTTCCTGCAGGTTGCGCGATATCCGCAGGATCTGCTCGACATGCCCGAGCAGAGCCTGACGCTCCTTCTGCAAGGCTTCGGTGTCGGCCTGGAAGCGGGCAAAGTCCGCGATGTAGTTGTTGATGGCCGTGGTCAGCGCCTGCTGCCCAGACGTATCGGAAATATTCAGCGCGGCAGCGGCAGCGCCGGCCTTTTCAGCGGCGGCTTTGGATGGCGCCAGCAGGCTCGCGTCTTCGCGGAGGATGTAATTGAGGGTTTGCAGGCGAGCCTGCAGGTAAGCGCCGGTAAAGCGTGAAACGGCCAGCAGCTGTTGTGCCCGCGCATCGACGTCCGCCTGCTTGCCGATGCTTTCCTCTATGCGCTGGGTGGCCTGGGTCGCATCGGCGGCATTCTTGAGGAAGCTCTGGTGCACCTGGTCACGGTGATGGCGAGTTACCGCCAGTTGCTCGAAGGATTTCCGATAGGCCCGGACGAGCTGTTCGAAATCTCTGAGCTGCTTCAACTCTCGCGGATCGCTCAGGTGCGAGGACAGCGTGTCCTCTTTTTGCTGCATGAGGTCCAGCAACCGCTCTACGGCTATTTGGTTATCCTGGTTCGGTACCTGGGTGTAGTTCAGGCGGGCGATCAGCAGGTCCTTGCTCAGTTCATTCAGTTCCTGGATGGACTGCAACTTGTCCCCACGCTCGATCAGTGCGCCAGTGGAGAACGTCCCCACGAGGGAGATTCCCGTGGTCAGCAGCAGTACAAGGCCAAAGCCGACCGCGAGCTTGGTTCCCGCGCTCAGGTCATCGAACAATCTAAACATGGAGGGCTTCCTGGTTCATGGGGCAGGGGAGGTTTTGGATTATCGGCCTGAAACAGGCGATCTAGAGGGATTCTAAGATTCAATTGACGTTTAATGTCACTTGTGTTGACGCAAAATAACAATTCCCTTGCCCGCGCATGGGATAAGGCGGCTCCCGGCCCACCCCCGTCCATACACCCCGCAGACGCCATGCGACCTTCACGACACCCAGGGCAAAGCTACCGCGCATGCGGGTTTGCCGTTGCATCGGGTATACTCCCCGGCTTTCCGTCGCAGCCCCCACAGGTGAATTTTTCGTGAGCCAGACTACGCCTGCCGTGCGCACCTTCCAGGATCTGATCCTCGCCCTGCAAAGCTACTGGGCCGAACAAGGGTGCGTAGTCCTGCAGCCCTATGACATGGAAATGGGTGCCGGCACCTTCCACACCGCCACCTTCCTGCGCGCCATCGGTCCCGAGACCTGGAACGCCGCCTACGTCCAGCCCTCGCGCCGCCCGGCGGACGGCCGCTACGGCGAGAATCCCAACCGCCTGCAGCACTATTACCAGTTCCAGGTGGTGCTCAAGCCCAACCCCGAGAACATCCAGGACCTCTACCTGGAGTCGCTGCGCCGCATCGGCGTGGACACCACCGTGCATGACGTGCGCTTCGTCGAGGACAACTGGGAGTCGCCGACCCTGGGTGCCTGGGGCCTGGGCTGGGAAGTCTGGCTGAATGGCATGGAAGTGACGCAGTTCACCTACTTCCAGCAGGTCGGCGGCGTCGAGTGCTACCCGGTCACCGGCGAGATCACCTATGGCCTGGAGCGCCTGGCCATGTACCTGCAGGGCGTCGACTCGGTCTACGACCTGGTCTGGGCGGACGGCCCGTTCGGCACCGTGACCTACGGCGACGTGTTCCACCAGAACGAGGTGGAACAGTCCACCTACAACTTCGAACACGCCAATGTGCCGAAACTGTTCGAACTGTTCGATTTCTACGAGGGCGAAGCCAACCGGCTGATCGAACTCGAACTGCCGCTGCCCGCCTACGAAATGGTGGTCAAGGCTTCCCATACCTTCAACCTGCTCGACGCCCGCCGCGCCATCTCGGTGACCGAACGCCAGCGCTACATCCTGCGCGTGCGCAGCCTGGCCCGCGCCATCGCGCAGAGCTACCTGAACGCCCGTGCCCGCCTGGGCTTCCCGATGGCGCCCGCCGACCTGCGTGACGAAGTACTGGCCAAACTGGAGGCAGCACAATGAGTGCACTGGATTTTCTGGTCGAACTGGGCACCGAGGAACTGCCACCCAAGGCCCTGCCGAAACTGGCCGAAGCCTTCCTCGCCGGTATCGAGAAAGGCCTCAAGGATGCCGGCCTGAGCCACGGCCAGACCCGCGTCTACGCCGCGCCGCGCCGCCTGGCGGTGTTCGTCGGCAACCTCGCCAGCGAGCAGCCCGACCGTAGCGTCAGCCTCGATGGCCCGCCAGTGCAGGCCGCCTTCGATGCAGACGGCGAGCCGACCCAGGCCGCCCTCGGCTTCGCCCGCAAATGCGGCGTGGACCTGGCGGAAATCGACCGCAGCGGCGCCAAGCTCAAGTTCAACCGCACCATCCCCGGCCAGCCGGCCAGCGAACTGCTGCCGCAGATCGTCAGCGCGTCGCTGGGCGACCTGCCGATTCCCAAGCGCATGCGCTGGGCCGCGCGCAAGGAAGAATTCGTACGCCCGACGCAGTGGCTGGTAATGCTGTTCGGCGACGAGGTGATCGACTGCGAGATCCTCGCCCAGCGCGCCGGTCGCGAGTCCCGCGGACACCGCTTCCACAGCCCGGCGCCGGTGCGTATCAGCCAGCCGTCCAGCTACCTGGAAGACCTGCGTGGCGCCCGCGTCATCGCCGACTTCGCCGAGCGCCGCGAACTGATCGCGCGCCGCGTCGAGCAACTGGCGGGCGAGCAGAACGGCCGGGCCATCGTACCGCCGGCGCTGCTCGACGAAGTCACCGCCCTGGTGGAATGGCCGGTGCCGCTGGTCTGCTCGTTCGAGGAACGTTTCCTCGACGTGCCGCAGGAAGCGCTGATCGCCACCATGCAGGACAACCAGAAGTACTTCTGCCTGCTGGACGACGCCGGCAAGCTGCTGCCGCGCTTCATCACCGTGGCCAATATCGAGAGTCTCGACCCGCAGCAGATCGTCGCCGGTAACGAGAAGGTGGTGCGCCCACGCCTGACCGACGCCGAATTCTTCTTCAAGCAGGACAAGAAGCAGACCCTGGAAAGCTTCAACGAGCGCTTGCAGAACGTGGTCTTCCAGGCCCAGCTCGGCAGCGTCTACGACAAGGCCGTGCGCGTTTCCCGCCTCGCGGCCTTCATTGCCGAAAGCCTCGGCGGCAACGTGCAGTACGCTGCCCGCGCCGGCCTGCTGAGCAAATGCGACCTGGCCACCGAGATGGTCGGCGAATTCCCGGAGATGCAAGGCATCGCCGGCTACTACTACGCCCTCGAAGGCGGCGAGCCGGAAGAACTGGCCCTGGCCCTGAACGAGCAGTACATGCCCCGTGGCGCCGGTGCCGAACTGCCCTCGACGCAGACCGGCGCGATCCTGGCGATCGCCGACAAGCTCGACACCCTGGTCGGCATCTTCGGCATCGGCATGCTGCCCACCGGTAGCAAGGACCCCTACGCACTGCGCCGCGCCGCGCTGGGCATCCTGCGCATCCTGATCGAGAAGCAGCAGGACCTGGACCTGGTCAAGGCGGTGGACTTCGCCCTGGCACAGTACGCCGGCAAGGTCAGCGCCAAGGGCGTTGCCGCACAGGTGCTGGAATTCATCTTCGACCGCCTGCGCGCCCGCTACGAGGACGAAGGCGTGGAAGTCGCCTCCTACCTGTCGGTGCGCGCCGTGCAGCCCGCCTCGGCGCTGGACTTCGACCAGCGCGTGCAGGCCGTGCAGGCTTTCCGCTCGCTGCCGGAAGCCGAGGCCCTGGCCGCCGCCAACAAGCGTGTCTCGAACCTGCTGAGCAAGGCCCAGGAGGCCCTGCCGGAAACGGTCGAGCCGCGCTACTTCGACAACGCCACCGAGTTCTCGCTGTACTCGGCGATCCAGCAGGCCGAACAGGCCGTGCAACCGCTGGCGGCGGCTCGCCAGTACAAGGAAGCGCTGGAGCGCCTGGCGCACCTGCGTGGCCCGGTGGATGCCTTCTTCGAAGCGGTGCTGGTGAACGCCGAGGATGCCTCGGTGCGCGCCAACCGCTATGCGTTGCTGGCCCGCCTGCGCGACCTGTTCCTGGGCGTTGCCGATATCTCCGTGCTTGGCTAAGTCATTGAAACTGATAGTCCTCGACCGCGACGGAGTCATCAATGAAGACTCCGACGCCTACGTCAAATCGGTGGATGAGTGGATTCCGATCCCGGGTTCGCTGCACGCCATCGCACGCTTGTACCAGGCGGGCTGGACGGTTGCCGTGGCGACCAACCAGTCCGGCCTGGCACGCGGCATGTTCGATGCCGATGCGCTGGACGCCATGCACCGCAAGATGCAAAGCCTCACGGCGGAGCAGGGCGGGCATATCGAGCTGGTCGTCCATTGCCCCCACGGTCCGGAAGACCACTGCGATTGCCGCAAGCCGCTGCCTGGCCTGTTCCGCACCATCGCCGGACACTTCCACCTGGCCGACCTGGCTGGCGTACCGGTGGTCGGCGATAGCCTGCGCGACCTGCAAGCCGGTGTTTCACTGGGTTGCATTCCCTATCTGGTCAGGACCGGAAAGGGCGAGAAGACCCTGAAAAACCCACTGCCCACGGGCACACAGGTTTTCCCCGACCTGTCGGCGGTCGCCGATCATCTACTCGGAACCCCTTGATGAACGTTCTGTACCCTGCACGCGTTGTGCTGTTCTACGTCCTGCTGTCGCTGTCGGCGCTGGTCTGGTGCCTGATCAGCCTGGTCTGCGCGCCCTTCATGTCCTTCCGTACGCGCTACCGCTTCGTGGTGCGCGCCTGGTGCCGCAATGCCGTCTGGCTGGCCAGCAGCCTGGTCGGCCTGCGCTACGAGGTCAGCGGCCAGGAGAACATCCCCGAGCGCCCCTGCGT
The DNA here is from genome assembly GCF_013395055.1 of Pseudomonas sp. ABC1. Classification (NCBI taxonomy): domain Bacteria; kingdom Pseudomonadati; phylum Pseudomonadota; class Gammaproteobacteria; order Pseudomonadales; family Pseudomonadaceae; genus Pseudomonas; species Pseudomonas sp. ABC1. The sequence goes on along the minus strand of NZ_CP058349.1, from coordinate 2,323,532 downwards.
CATCCTCGCCAAGCACCAGAGCACCTGGGAGACCTTCTTTCTCTCGGGCTACTTCGAGCCGCTGACCCAGGTGCTCAAGCGCGAGCTGCTGTTCATCCCCTTCTTCGGCTGGGCGATCATGCTGCTCCGGCCGATCGCCATCGATCGCTCGAACCCCAAGGCGGCGCTGCGCCAGGTGGCCAAGCAGGGTGACGAGCGCCTGCGCCAGGGCACCTGGGTACTGATCTTCCCGGAAGGCACGCGGACCCCGGTCGGCCAGCCGGCGCGGTTCTCCCGCAGCGGCGCGGCGATCGCCGCCAACGCCGGACTGCCGGTACTGCCGGTGGCGCACAATGCCGGTGTATTCTGGCCGCGCACCGGCTGGAGCAAGCGCCCCGGCACCATAAAGGTCGTCATCGGCCCTGCGATGTATGCAAAAGAAGAGGGTGGTTCCCGCGCCATCGCCGAACTCAATCAGCGTGCCGAGGATTGGGTCAATGCCGAAGTCTCCAGGCTGGAAAGCCAGGCCACTTCGGGCAGTTGAACGAGTCCGCGGATTCGTGGGCACCGACCAGTGGTGATGTCGACATGCAACAGATAACCAACGAGGACCTCGCCCAGGAATGGACGAGCCTGGTCGAGCGTTTCTCGCCCGAGGCAGCCCTGGTCCTGCAGGAAACGGCAGCGGAGCAGAGCGCCGACCTGGCCAAGCATTTCTATGCCTACATGCTCGGCGACACGCACTCGGCCAGCTTCCTCTCCCATGATCAGGTCAAGACGCGTCTGAGCAAGTCCATGCAGCAATGGGTGGTGACGGTATTCACCCCGCTCGCACAGATCAACGACCTGCGCACGGTCATCGACCTGCAACGCAAGATCGGCGAAGTGCATGCGCGCATCGAGCTGCCAGTCAGCCTGGTGCTGCGCGGCTCGCGGGTCCTCAAGGGGCGCCTGCGCCATCTGCTGACCCTGCGCGGCCTGAGCGATGCGCTCTACCGCGAGGCGATCTGCCTGGGCAGCGATATCATCGACCTGGCCATCGAGATCATCTGCTTCGCCTTTTCCCAGTCCCATGACCGCAACTCCCGCGCGGAAGAAGCCTATCGGCTGTTCTCCGTGTCGCAGAACATCGGTACGGAAAAGGAACGCCAGCGCGGAGCCCTGCTCGACTGGGAAAACCAGTTGATGTTCGACCTGGCCATGGGCAACGGCGGCGACAGCCTGCCCAAGCTGGCCGGCTCGGAGTTCGGCCTGTGGTTTCGCCACAAGGCATCCCACGCCTTCCAGAGTTCGCCGGAAAGCGACAGCATCCTCGACTACATCGAACAGGTCGACAAGGCTCTGCGGAGTATCCCCGACACCCCGCAAGCAGGTGGCGACCATGGCCTGAGCGTACTGCGGGAAATCCGCCAGCAGACCCGCGCCATCAAGTTCCTGCTCGACAGTCTGTTCGAACAGGCCAATGACCTGGAGGCGGGCAGGGACGTGCTCACGCGCCTGCTCAACCGCAAGTTCCTGCCGGTGGTGATGAGCAAGGAAATCCTCTACAGCCGCCAGTCCGGCAATACCTTCGGCGTGCTGGCCATCGATGTCGATCACTTCAAGTCGATCAACGACCGCCATGGCCATGACGCCGGCGATGCCGTGCTGCAGCAGGTCGCCACCCTGCTGGCCGGCAACACCCGTGGCGGCGACTATGCGTTCCGCCTGGGCGGGGAAGAGTTTCTCGTGGTGCTGGTGGACATCAATCCGGACAAGGCCATCATCGCCGCCGAGAAACTGCGCGAGAGCGTGGCCCAGGAGCGCTTCAAACTGCCCCAGGGCGGCGACCTGAAAGTCACCATCAGCATCGGCATGGCCGTTCACAACGGCCACCCGGACTACGAAAAACTGCTGCAACAGGCCGACAAGGCGCTGTACGAAGCCAAGGAAACCGGACGCAACCGCTGCGTACTTTATCGGTAGTCGAAGGCACACCACCGATAATCCGTCCCAACGAAAAGGGGCCTCATGATGAGGCCCCTTTTACATTCCGCTCGGTCAGTCCGGCGCGGAAGTCCGGATCAGGTGGTCGAAGGCACTCAGGGAGGCCTTGGCGCCTTCACCGACGGCGATGACGATCTGCTTGTAGGGCACGGTGGTCACGTCGCCTGCCGCGAACACGCCCGGGATGCTGGTCTGGCCCTTGGCATCGACCACGATCTCGCCGAAGCGCGACAGCTCCAGCGTGCCCTTGAGCCATTCGCTGTTGGGCAGCAGGCCGATCTGCACGAAGATGCCTTCCAGTTCCAGCTCGTGCAGCGCCTCGGAAGTGCGGTCCTTGTAGATCAGGCCGTTGACCTTCTGGCCATCGCCCTTGACCTCGGTGGTCTGCGCCTGTTTCAGCACCGTGACGTTGGGCAGGCTGTGCAGCTTGCGTTGCAGCACTGCATCGGCCTTCAGGCTGTCGCCATACTCCAGCAGCGTGACGTGGGCCACGATACCGGCCAGGTCGATGGCCGCCTCGACACCCGAGTTGCCACCGCCAATCACCGCCACACGCTTGCCCTTGAACAGCGGGCCGTCGCAGTGCGGGCAGTAGGCCACACCACGTCCACGGTATTCCTGCTCACCCGGTACGTTCATCTCCCTCCAGCGGGCGCCGGTGGCGAGGATCAGCGTCTTCGCCTTGAGCGAGGCACCATTCTCCAGTTTCACTTCGTGCAGCCCGTTGTCACCACTGGCAGGGATCAGCGCGGCGGCGCGTTGCAGGTTCATGATGTCCACGTCATAGGCCCGCACATGCTCTTCCAGGGCGCGCGCCAGTTTCGGTCCTTCGGTTTCCTGCACGGAAATGAAGTTCTCGATGGCCATGGTGTCCAGCACCTGGCCGCCGAAGCGCTCGGCGGCGACACCGGTGCGGATACCCTTGCGCGCAGCATAGATAGCCGCTGCGGCGCCGGCAGGCCCACCACCGACCACCAGCACGTCGAAGGCCTCCTTCGCACCGATCTTCTCGGCATCGCGGGCAGCGGCGCCGGTATCCAGCTTGGCGAGGATTTCCGCCTCGCCCATGCGGCCCTGGCCGAACAGCTCGCCGTTCAGGTAGATGCTCGGCACCGACATGATCTGGCGACGCTCGACTTCATCCTGGAACAGCGCACCGTCGATGGCGACGTGGCGGATGTTCGGGTTCAGCACGGCCATCAGGTTCAGCGCCTGGACCACGTCCGGGCAGTTCTGGCAGGACAGCGAGAAGTAGGTCTCGAAGTTGAACTCGCCCTGCAGCCCCTTGATCTGCTCGATCACATCGGCCTCCAGCTTCGGCGGATGGCCGCCGACCTGCAGCAGCGCCAGCACCAGCGAGGTGAACTCGTGACCCATGGGGATGCCGGCGAAGCGCAGGCTGATATCGCCATTGGGACGGTTCAGGGCGAAGGAGGGGCGGCGCTCGTCGCTGCCGTCGGTCTTCAGCGTGATCTTGTCGGTCAGGCTGACGATATCCTGCAACAGCGCCAGCATTTCCTGGGATTTCTCGCCATCCTCCAGGGAGGCGACGATTTCGAACGGCTGGGTGACGCGTTCCAGGTAGGCTTTCAACTGGGTCTTGAGATTGGCATCCAACATGGCGGCTCGGTCCTCTCGTACACATTCGGAAGGGTGGAAATCAATGAGGGCCACCTTACGTCAAACCGGTCCATTCTCTAAATTGCTTAAACCATTCGAGATGATTGCTTTTGCCTATGAACGATTTCCATCATACCCAGCCCTGAGCCAGGCCACCGGCTGTAAACCTTAAGGAAAAATAATCTATCTCCGAAGTCGCGGCCCGCATGGCCCCTCGAGGATTCCATCCCGTTTCAGGGGTGCAAAGCCACTCTGAACGCATCGACCCTATTCAGTGAAACGCATTATCATTTCCGAAAATGCCCTCGCTCCCTGGCAGATCGATGTTCGAAGAACTCTTCATGGCACAACGCGGCGTTCTGCTGCGCACCTTGCAGCGCATGGTCGGCAACCGCAGCACGGCGGAAGACCTGCTGCAGGAAACCTACCTGCGCGTGGCGGCAGTGGTTGCGGAGCGCCCTCTCGAGCACATGGCACCGTTCATCTTCCAGACGGCCCGTAACCTGGCGCTGGACCATTTGCGCAGCCGCCAACGTCAGGCCCGCCTCATACGGGACGATGTGACGGAAGAACTGCTGGAACAGGTTCCGGCCGAGAGCGCCTCGCCCCAGGACATCCTGGAGAACCAGCAACTGCTGGCCCAGTTGGACAAGGCCCTGGCCGGTCTCAGCCCACGCCAGCAAGAGGCGTTCATGCTCAATCGCCTGTATGGCTGGAGCTATGCTGAAATAGCCGACCATCTGGCAGTGTCCCTGAGCACCGTGCAGAAAGACCTGAAGCTGGCCATGGCGCTCTGTGTGACGACCTACGCCAAACTCGAACGACATTGACCGTGAACATGCCCGAAGAAAACCTTCCCTCGCCAGAAACCCCCATGGAGCAGGCACTGGACTGGATGATTCGCCTGGAAAGCGGCGAGGCATTCGACCATGACGCCTTTCGCCGCTGGCTGGATGAGTCCGCCGAGCACACGCAAGCCTTCGCTCTGGCCGAGCGCGCCTGGGGCTCGCAACTGGTGGGCGCCGCCGCCGAACTGACCCGGCAGCGCCTGCCTGCCATCAGCACCCACCCTGTGCGGCAAAAACGCCGCTGGAGGCACTGGGCCGTCGCCGCGAGCCTGGCACTGGCGGTCTGCGCAGGGTTGCTGGGTGACCTGCCAACGCGCCTGCAAGCGGACTGGGTGACTGGACGGGGCGAGCAGCAGCAGTTGCAGCTGGAAGATGGCTCGCGGGTGCTACTGGGAAGTGGCAGTGCGTTCGCCACGGCCTTCGACGATGCCTCGCGTAAAACCCGCCTGCTGAAGGGCGAGGCCTATTTCGAAGTGGCTGGGGGGCAGCCCCGGCCTTTTCTGATCGATGCGGGAGAAGCGCAGGTGCGTGTGGTGGGCACGGCCTTCGGCGTGCGCCATCTGGATGGAAAAGCCCGTGTCAGCGTACGTAGCGGCATCGTCGAAGTCAGCGATGAACTGGGCCACAGCCGCCGGCTCGGGGCAGGGGAACAAGTCGACATCGACACGGGGGGGCTGGGCGTGACACACAAGGTCGACACCGACCTGGCGCTGGCCTGGACACGTGGCCGCCTGGTATTCGAGGAAAGCCCCCTCGGTGATGTGGTCGCCGAACTGCGCCGCCACTACCCCGGCCTGATTCTCATGGCCGATGCGCAGTTGGCTGGCGAACTGATCAGTGGCAACTATCGCCTGGATCAACCGGAAAACACGTTGCACAGCCTGGCCGAACTGACCCAGGCAAGGCTTTCGCGCTTCCCTGGCGGGTTCTGGATGCACCGCTAGAAAGTTTTCCAAAGATTTTTTACGCGATCCCGTGGGATCGTTCGTTTCGTCCCTGGCTTACGACTCATTCTCATTAAAAGTCGCGACAGGAGACGACATGAATCTGCCATTCGAACGCGGCCCTCTCAAGCATCCCCTGGCAATGGCGATCATGCTCGGGTTGACCCCGCTCATCGCCACCGCCCCGGTGCAAGCGGACGCGTTGCAGACCAGCAATGCGCCATCCCGGCTGCACCGATTCGATATCCCGGCCCAGCCATTGACCAGCGCGTTGAACCGGTTCATCGAGGTCACCGGCTGGGAAATCGGCATGCCCGCCGTACTGGTCCGCGACAAGCAATCCTCGCCCCTGCAAGGCCAGATGACGGCCGAGCAAGCCTTGCGGCAGCTGCTACAGGGAACCGACCTCGATTATCGACACGTGCAAGAGGGCAGCGTTCTGCTGGAGCCCGCCAGTGCAGGGCAGGGCGCCATCGATCTCGGCAGCATCAGCGTCGATGGCCAGCAAGCCAGTGGTGATTGGGTCTACCAGGCACCACGCTCGGTGAATGTCATCGACCGCGAACAGATCAATCGCAAACCGCCCCGCCATGCCGCCGACATGCTTGAGGAAACCTCTGGTGTATACACCGCCGTCAACCAGCGCGACCCAGGCCTTTCGGTGAATATCCGGGGCATACAGGATTACGGCCGGGTCAACATGAACATCGATGGCATGCGCCAGAACTTCAGCGTCAATGGCCATCAGCAGCGTAACGGCGTGATGTTCATCGACCCCGAGTTCATCCGTAACATCGAAATCGAAAAAGGCACCCAGGCAGGCATGGGCGGGGCCGGTGTGCTTGGCGGCATCGCCAGTTTCAATACGCTCCAGGCCAGCGACTTCCTCGAAGACGGCAAGGAATTCGGCGGGCATCTCCGGGCCGGGCACGGTATCGGCGAGCTGGGCAACGGCACTTATTTCAACGGCAGCGCGGTATTCGCCTTCGGCAACGAGATCGGCGACCTGCTGTTCGGCGTCAGCGAGCGGCATTTCGGCGATTACCGGGCGGGAACGCGTGACAGGGACAACCTGGGCACCAACATCCGCCTGCGTGCATTTTTTCCACAGGCCTGGGACAACTGGCTGGAGTCCGAGGTGGGAGAAATGGGGAGCGTTACCCGCTCCCGCCTGTTGAAAGTCGGTCTCAATCTGCCAGAGGATCAACGCCTGCAGCTCAGCTACATGGAGATTGATACTGACAGCAAGAACGCCTGGACCTGGCATGCCAGTGACTATCAGAGCTTCTACTATCAACGCTCCCAAGCCAGCGATATCAAGGCCCGCAATGTCGCCCTGGACTACAGCTACACGCCGGACGACGACCTGATTGACCTCAAGGCCAAGCTGTACTTCGTAACCACCCGTGAGGATCGCTGGAATGCCGGCAGTACTGCGTCGATAGGCAGCGGCAACTGGTATCCCGACTACGACGATCGCTACCAGACCGACACGTGGGGCGTGCAACTGGACAACACCTCGCGTTTCCAACTGAGCGAGAACGGCCAACTGACTGCCAACTACGGCAGCGAGATCTACCAGGATACCTTCCGCCCGAAAACCAATCGCACGGCTGCGACCTACGAGACGGTTTTGCCCTATATCGTCGGAGCAACGCCAAAAGGCGAGCGCACCATGGCCAGCCTGTTCGGTAATTTGCAGTACGAGTACGACGACTGGCTGACCCTGGATGCAGGCCTGCGCTATGACCGCTACCGCTTGAAAGGCATGACCGGACTGACCGTATGGATGGCGCCGCGCACGCAATATGTCAGTGGTACGCCTTATGCCCCAACGGCACTGGTCTACGATGTGGATCAACAGGAGGGCCGTTTCTCGCCGACGCTAGGCATCGCCATCAAGCCGGGGCTGGATTGGTTGCAGCTCTATACCCGCTGGGGCGAAGGCTGGCGGCCACCAGCGGTGACCGAGGCCTTCATGTCCGGACGCCCCCACGGCGGCGGCGGTGCCGAGTCGGTCTACCCCAACCCGTTCCTCAAGCCGGAGCGTTCGCATAACTGGGAGGCAGGCTTCAACATCTTCAAGGAATCGCTGTTGGTGAATGGCGACCGCTTCGGCGCCAAGGTCGCCTACTTCGATACGCGCATCGATGACTTCTCTTACATGGACATCAACGTCGACGTACCGGGCCTGACTGCGGCAAACACCTCGATGGGGCGCAGCGCCTACCAGAACAACCTGGAAGAAACACGCTTTCGCGGCGTCGAATACAGCCTTGATTACGATGCCGGGCGATTCTATGGCAACCTCAGCTACACCCATATGATCGGCAGTAACGAGTTCTGCTCCAATCAGTTCTACATGGGTGGTGCAGACCAACGCGTTCAGGTCGGTACGGCGATCGTCCCTGGGCGCCCTCGCCCGGTACCGGTCTACAACAATGTGCCCAACGACGTGCTGAACAACTTCGTCCAGTGCGGACAGATCATGGGCAGTGCCAGCTACATGCCGGCGGACCGTGGCTCGCTGACCCTGGGCATGCGCTTCTTCGACAACACCCTGGATGTCGGGGCACGTCTACGCTACAGCGAAGGCAATGGCGCCAACCTCGACAACCAGACCTATTCCCAGATCGACCAGGCCTTGTGGCCGCAATACGAGGTCTACGACCTCTATGCCAGCTACTGGATGACCTCCAGCCTGAACCTGGCCCTTTCCATGGAAAACGTCACCGACCAGGCCTACTTCGTGGCCATGGGCGATGCCAACAACCTGTCCCTGGCCCGTGGCCGCACCCTGACCGGGATGCTCGAATATCGATTCTGATCACAGGCCTTCACCAATGGTGCAAGAGGGCGGACTCCGACAGCCGCTCTCCCGCTCGCCAGCCCTCTAGAAGCGATACTCCAGCGCGCCCTGGACCGTACGACCACGGCCCAGGGTGTAGGAAACGGAATCACCGTAGTTGACGATATAGGCCCGGTTACCCACGTTCTCCACCGAGGCACTGAGTTTCAACTGGCTGCTCAGGCGGTAGGAGGCATACAGGTCGACCAGCGTGTATTCGGGCCAGTCAGCCACATAGAAATCCCCGTTCCCACCTGAACTGTTGACCGTGGAGTCGTCCTGATGCCCACGGTTGTAGCGCACGATAAGCCCCGCATCCAAGCGCTGATCGAACCAGCGACTACCGAGGGTCAGCGAACCACGATCCCCTGGCAGATAGGCGGCGGAACCGAACAGGGTGTTGTAATCACAACGAACAAAACCATTCCACTCCGAGTTGCCAGCGTAGTAGTTGTTGGTGCCACTGGCGTTTGGCTCACTCTCCCGCACGATGACACCCCCCATCCAGGCCGGCATGCTGCAAGAGCTGTTGCTGCCAACCATGCGGGTGTAACTCAACGCGCCATAGATGCGCTCGGCGTCATAATCAAGCTGGAACTCCAGGCCTCGAAAGCGCATGGCCAGCAGGTTGTTGACATAGGCGGCATTGCCGGAACTGGCAGTGAACACACCGGGTTTTACCCGATCGATCTCCAGATTGATGTAGTTGTCCACGCGGGTATCGAACCACGCCAGCTTGGCTCCAAGGCGATCGTTATTGGTCAGCAACCCATCGAACTGAACGTTCACCCCCGTTTCCCAACTGCGTGAATGCTCGCTGTCCAGCCAGGGATTCGGGTACTGCGTGGAACTGGAGTGAGCGCTACCGGTGGTCAGGGTCTCGGTCAATGCCGGTGGACGCCAGGACTTGCCATAGCTGGTGAACAGTTGCAGCCACTCGACGCCCGGCTTGACTGCAAGCGCGAAGGTCGGCGAGAAGCGCCCCTCCTTGGCGTCCACGTCCCAGGGTGTCCAGGCCCTGACGGTCGGACAGCCGGTCAACCGCCGGGCGACGCAAGGGTTTTCCTGGGTATACGGGAAGGTGACGATTTCCATCCCGGTATCGCCCCGCAAGCGGTAGCGGTCATAACGCAGGCCACCCTCCAGCGTCAGCCAGCCATCGTGTTCATAGCTCAAGCGGGAGAAGAGGCTGGCCATGCTGCGATTGCCGCCCGGCGTGACATTCACCACCTGGGTGCGGCTGGAGTCGCTGGTCGCCTTGTCGTAGAAGAACTCCAGCCCGTAGTCGACATCCAGTTGCCGCTGCGGAGTCAGTTGCAGGTAGCTGTGGTTCTGCAGTTGGAAACCGTAGGTGCGGACCCGGGTTTGCGTCTGGTAGCTGTTATCCACCGAAGCGCTGGTACGGTAAGTGTCGGAGTCATCGTCGGTGTCGACGTAATACAGCTTGGCCTTCAGGTCCAGCCAGGCGGAATCCTCGGGCGACAGGCTGTAGTCCAGGGCCAGGCTGCTGGAGTCGGTGTCACTGAATCCGGAGCTTTTCCAGCCCAGTTCGGTAATGTCGCCAACCTGCGTGATCATGCTCGGGTTGGGCGACTTGGTCGAAGTCGACAGGTAGCTGAACTGTACTCGCTGCTGTTGTGGCAGGTTGATGCCCGCCTTCAGGAGGTGGGAGCGCATGGTATAGCCGGAATCGGTGACCTGGCTGTTCTTGAGGTTCTTCTGGGCCTGTGCCGTGTTCTCCGGCGTGCCTACCGCCGTGCGAATGTCGCCGATATTGCCCAGGTTACCAGGCCAGTAGTCCCCCATATGGCGTTCACTCGCCGCCAGCAGGATATCTCCGATCTCGTTGCCAACCGCGAAGGCGCCACTGCCGATGAAGTGAGTACCGTTGTCGCCACCGCCCAACTTCAGCTTGCCGCCGATTTCCTTGCCCGGCTCCAGAAACTCGTCAGCCGTCAGGGTACCGAACGTGGCAATGCCGCCAATGGCTCCAGCACCGCCCATCGCGCTCGAAGGGCCTTTGTCGATGACCACGCTCGATATCAGCTCGGGATCGATATACATCTGCCCGTTGCGCTGGCCATGGCCGCTCTTCTGGAAGTTCTGGCGCATGCCATCGATGTTCATGTTGACCCGGCCATAGTCCTGGATACCACGAATGTTCACCGACAGCGCCGGGTCCTGCTGGCTGACCGAGGAGTAGACACCGGCAGTCTGCTCCAGCATGTCCGCCGCATGGCGAGCGGGGCGGTCGTCCAGTTGCTTGCGGTCGATCTCGCTGACCGAACGGGGCTGGCCATAGACCCATTGGCCAGCCTCCAGTCCGTTACCAATACCGTGCACAGTCGTGGCATCCAACTGCAACGCGCTTGAACTCTCGACCGACGCCGGCTCCAGGGTGATCACCTGCCGGGCATTGTCCTGCCGGAAGACCAGGCCGGTACCTTGCAGCAGGGTTTGCAGTGCCTGCCAGGCCGGCATGTCTCCCTCGACAGCCGAAGAAACCCGATCGTTGGCCAGGGCGGCCGGGTAGGCCAGCTCCTGCCCTGTGACATGGACGAAGGCATTCAGGGCCTGGGTCAATGGCTGTGCGGCGATGGCGAAGCTGTACTGTGCAGCCGGCTCTGCCGCGTAAGCGCTGGCCATAGCCGAGCAACTCAACGCCAGGGCCAGCAGGCACGGCCTGAAAGGGAATGATCTTGACTGGATAGTGAAATGGGCAGACATCTTTCCTCCAATGGGCAAGGCCCTGGCTCACCACCTGACGGCAATGAGAATTGTTTTCTTCGGAGAACAAGACGACGCCCGCAAAAAAGCGCGTAAAACTTTAATCAGCCCAGCAATATCACCCAGGGCCCCAGGTTGCGCAGACGAATACCGAGAATCTCGGCCAGGGACGCAAGCACCCGCTGTGGATCATCCATCCGGTAGTTGCCGCTGACCGGCAGGTCCAGCACATCGTCATCGAGCGGAACGATCAATCCCGAGTAGTAGTAGCCAAGCTCGTCCAGGACCTCTCTCAGCGGCTGATTCTCGAAGGACAGGCGTCCATCGACCCAGGCAAAATCGGATGCTGACGTGGGCAGGCGCCGCAAGGCGCCGTCAGGGCCGATGGAAAGTGCTTGCCCTGCCAGTAAATGCTCGAAATGGCCGGCGGCATTTTCCACCTCCACATGACCTTCACGCACACTGACCTGCAGCCGGCCCTCGCGGTAGCGGACATTGAACGCCGTACCCAGCACCCGCACTCTCTCCTTTCCAACCCTCAACACGAATGGACGCCCGGCATCCCGGGCCACATCGAAGAAAGCCTCTCCCTTCGTCAGGCGTGCATCGCGTACCGACGGGGACAAGTGCGCAGCGAGGCCGCTCTGGGTATTGAGAAGGACCTTGGTACCGTCTGCCAGGCGCACCTCCTCCCGCTTGCCGACCCCCGCCCAGGTGTCGGATTGCCAGCGCAGGGGCAGGTCGCTCTGCCATAGCCCACCGATAACCAGCAAGAGGCTTGCAGCCAGCCCCATCATCCCCTTGCGCCAATGCGGACGAGCCCGGGGCCGTCGTGGCAGATGGCTGATACCTCCGGCAGCCAGCAGTAGGTGTGCAACCTCGGCGACTTCTCCGCCTTGCCAGGTATCACTGGCCAGATGGAAGGCTTGCGCATGGGCATCGGATTGCTCGAGCCACTGGCTGAAACACGCCAGTTCGGCGTCATCGATGGTGGGATCGTCCAGGCGAATCGTCCAGGCGATGGCGGCCTGCAGGATAGGTTCGGGAATAGCGCTGTCGTTCATCGGTTGGTCATGTCTGTCCGAAGCACTCATCGGGTGCTCCTTGTCGTTTTCTCACGGGCCAGGATCGCCACACAGATAGCACTGGCCAGCTTCAATTCCTTCTGCACGGTACTCGGGGACACGCCAAGGTGGTCGGCAATCTCCTGGTAGCGCCAGCCCTGTGCACGGCTGAGGATGAATATCTCCCGCTGCCGCTCCGTCAGTTGCTCCAATGCCTTCTGCAGCTTAGCGATCAATTGTCGCCTGGCCAGGACGTCGGACAGCTCGGGATCATTTGCCGGCACTTCCTTCAGGCTGACCTCGCTGACATCATCGACCAGTACACGGGACTTGCGCCGGACACTGCGCAGGTGGTCCAGCGCCAGGTTGCGGGCCGTCTGGTACAGGAACGACTCCACGAACTCCACACGCCGCTCACGCATGGCCTGCAGGACACGGATATAAGCCTCCTGGGCCAACTCCTCGGCGATTGCCCGATTACCCACCAGCCGCTGCAAGGTCTGCAGCAGCAGTTGGCGGTGCTTCAGGTAGATACGTTCCAGGGGCAACTGAGTCGGCACCCGTCAGGCTCCAGGGCAGGGATGGAGGCGCGATGCTAAATCCTCATCAATACAAACGATAGTCATCCTTGTTAAAGAAATACTCAGGGAACTAGCGAAGTCGCTACCAACCCGCATCGATACTGGCCGCTCAGGGGTAACACGCGAACATTAAATAAAAGTAATACTCTCGCCATGGCAACTTCCACACAGTCCTGACTATGCCCGTTACGGTCTGGAGTTCTTCTACAACATGGCCACCAGCTAGATTTCAGTCAGAACCTTGAGTACCACTCTGGCAAATATCGCCGACAGCCTTTTCTACACCCTTGGGCGGGGCAGAACGGCACAGGCTGCTATCGAGTACCGCTTCTGAACAACACCGGCTTGTCATCAATGACGAGGCTAACACCGGCATCGCGGCAGTTTCTTGCCGTGCCGGTGCGAACAAGTTTTTTTACTCAATCCGGTTGGCTGATTCGTCTTCTATTGGAGATGGACCCATCGCCACCGACTGATACGAGAACACCTGCATGACTGCCCAGCAACCTTCACCGTCTCACACGCTTCGATCGCAACGCCTCAATGCGCTGACCCACGAGCCGCACAGCCGCCTCGACAACCAGGTCAAGAACCACGATCCCTTCGCCAGCACCGAGCGTTTCGCTCGTTTCGTCGCGGCCCAGTACCTGTTCCAGTACGACCTGGAAAAGCTCTACGCCGACAAAGACCTCGCGGCCCTTGTCCCGGGACTGGAAAAGCGCTGCCGTGTCGAACAGACGCGCCTGGACCTGGCCGATCTCGGGCACCCGGTACCAGAGGGCGACGAAAGCATTCGCACACGCAAAATGGACGTCAGCGAAGCACTGGCCTGGTTGTTCGTTTCCGAAGGTTCCAAGCTCGGTGCGGCGTTCCTGCTCAAGCGCATGCCGGCACTGGGCCTGAGCGAAAGCTTCGGTGCGCGCCACCTCGGCGAGCCAGAAGGAGGGCGGGCTCAAGGCTGGAAAACCTTCGTCGCCGCGCTGGATGACATCGTGCTGAGCACCGAACAGGAGCGTTTGGCCGAAGCTGCGGCAAGCGCTGCATTCGAGCGCTTCACCGTTCACCTGGAACGCTGCTTTGCCTGATACGCCGCCCACCCGGCCACACCCTGGACGACTGCGCTGGCTATGGTTGATCGTCGCTTACCTGAGCATCGGTCTGGCCATGCTGGGCGTGGTTCTTCCAGGGTTGCCCACCACCGAATTCGTGCTGCTGGCGGCCTGGGCTGCCTCGCGCAGCTCGCCACGCCTCAGTGCCTGGCTGGAGAATCATCGGTTGTTTGGCCCTCTGCTGGTCAACTGGCGCGATGGCGGCATCATCACTCGCAAGACCAAACTGGCCTCTGCACTGAGCATGCTCATCGCTCTGCTGATCATGCTGCTGACCGTCGACCACCGTCCTTCCATCCTGTTTGCGGCACTCGGCATGGCCTGTGGCGCTGCCTGGATCTGGTCACGCCCAGAACACAGGACGTCATCGAAGCGCTCTGACGAGCCCCAGGCGTCTCTCGGCGAAACACCACTTCCCTCGAAATCCCGTCCCTGAAAAGACGAATGGGGCATTCCCTTATGGAAATGCCCCATTCGTAATCGTGCACCCTTCATGGGCCATGCCGCATCAGAAGTCCAGGTTGGACACCGCCAGTGCGTTGGCTTCGATGAAGTCGCGCCGAGGCTCGACCGCATCGCCCATCAGGGTATTGAAGATCTGGTCGGCGCCGATGGCATCCTCGATGGTCACCTTGAGCATGCGACGGACTTCCGGGTCCATGGTGGTTTCCCACAACTGGTCCGGGTTCATCTCGCCCAACCCCTTGTAGCGCTGGATGCTGTGGCGCTTGGTGCTCTCGCCCATCAGCCAGTCCAATGCTTCCTTGAAGCTCTTCACCGGTTTCTTGCGCTCGCCACGCTGGACGTAGGCATTCTCTTCCAGCAGGTTGTTCAGCGCTTCGGCCAGACGCACCACCGTGCGGTAGTCGTTGCTGGAAAAGAAATCCCGGTTGAAGGTGACATAGTTGGAAACCCCATGGGAAACCAGCTCCACCACCGGCAGCCAGATGTGCCGCTCGGTGTCTTCACGCAGGCTCACCTTGTAGCTGAGGCCGGACTTCTCCGAGGTTTTCAGACGGATGTCCAGTTGGTCGACCCACCCTTGCATGGCCTCACGCTGGGCCAGTTGCTCGACCGACACCGCGGGCAGATAGAGGAAGTGCTCGGTGATGTCCTGCGGGTAGAGCCGTGACAGGCGTTGCAGCGTCTTGATCACTGCACGGTAGTCGTTGACCAGCTTCTCCAGCGCCGCGCCCGACAGGCCCGGAGCGCTCTCGTTGACGTGCAGGCTGGCATCTTCCAGCGCCGAGGCGGTCATGTATTCTTCCATGGCCTCGTCGTCCTTGATGTACTGCTCCTGCTTGCCTTTCTTGACCTTGTACAGCGGCGGCTGGGCGATATAGATGTAGCCGCGCTCGATCAGCTCCGGCATCTGCCGGAAGAAGAAGGTCAGCAACAGGGTACGAATGTGCGAACCGTCGACGTCAGCATCGGTCATGATGATGATGTTGTGGTAGCGCAGTTTATCGATGTTGTATTCCTCGCGACCGATCCCGCAACCCAGCGCGGTGATCAGGGTACCGACCTCCTGGGAGGACAGCATCTTGTCGAAACGCGCCTTCTCGACGTTGAGGATCTTGCCCTTGAGCGGCAGGATCGCCTGGGTCTTGCGGTTACGTCCCTGCTTGGCAGAGCCGCCCGCGGAGTCCCCTTCCACGATGTAGAGTTCGGACAGCGCCGGGTCTTTTTCCTGGCAGTCAGCCAGTTTTCCAGGCAGCCCGGCGATATCCAGGGCACCCTTGCGACGCGTCATTTCACGTGCCTTGCGTGCCGCTTCACGGGCACGGGCAGCGTCGATCATCTTGCCGACCACGGCCTTGGCTTCGTTGGGGTTTTCCAGCAGGAAGTCAGCGAAGTACTTGCCCATTTCCTGCTCGACAGCGGTCTTCACTTCGGAAGAGACCAACTTGTCCTTGGTCTGCGAGCTGAACTTCGGGTCTGGCACCTTGACCGAAATGATCGCCGTCAGGCCTTCTCGGGCATCGTCGCCCGTGGTCGCGATCTTGTGCTTCTTGGCCAGGCCTTCCTGCTCGATATAGTGGTTCAGGTTGCGCGTGAGCGCCGAACGGAAGCCAGCCAGGTGCGTACCACCATCCCGTTGCGGAATGTTGTTGGTGAAGCACAGCAGGTTCTCGTTGAAGCTGTCATTCCACTGCAGGGCGACTTCCACACCCACGCCATCGTCACGTTGCACATTGAAGTGGAACACGTTGTTGACGGTGGTCTTGTTGGTATTCAGGTATTCCACGAAGGCACGCAAACCACCTTCGTACTTGAACAATTCTTCCTTGGCCGTGCGCTCGTCGCGCAGCAGGATGCCAACGCCGGAATTGAGGAACGACAGCTCGCGCAGGCGCTTGGCCAGGATGTCCCAGCTGAAATGGATGTTGGCGAACGTCTCGGGCGAAGGCTTGAAGTGAATCTGCGTACCAGACGTGTCCGTATCGCCAACCGGAGCCAAGGGAGCCCTGGGCACACCATGCTCATAGACCTGCTCCCAGACCTTGCCCTCACGGCGAATGGTCAGTTGCAGCTCGGACGACAGGGCATTCACCACGGATACACCCACGCCGTGCAGACCGCCGGAAACCTTGTAGGAGTTATCGTCGAACTTCCCGCCGGCATGCAGCACGGTCATGATCACTTCGGCAGCGGAAACACCTTCTTCCTTGTGGATATCCACGGGAATGCCACGACCGTTGTCACGAACGGTGATCGACTCGTCGGTATGAATGGTGATGCTGATATCACTGCAATGGCCGGCCAGTGCTTCGTCGATCGAGTTATCGACGACCTCGAACACCATATGGTGCAGGCCCGAACCATCGTCGGTATCACCGATATACATACCGGGGCGTTTGCGTACGGCATCCAGTCCCTTGAGGACCTTGATACTGGAGGAATCGTACGTGTGAACTTCGCTCATGCCTTCGCTCCCAAAGGGTCGTGGACCTGGATGATATTTCCATGTTCCACGTGAAACATTGAGACTGGCGTATCTTCCAGCCAGCCGTCCTGCAATAACTTCGAATCCACGCAGGTTATGAAAACCTGACATTCAAGCTGCTCGAGTAATGAGCACAGTGCCTGTCGGTGCTGTTCATCCAGCTCCGATGGCAGATCATCCACCAGGTAGACACATTGGCCACGACGTGCGGCGCTGACCAGATGCCCCTGGGCAATTCTCAAGGCGCAGACCACCAGCTTCTGCTGACCTCGCGACAATATATCCACAGCACTATGGTGTCCGATGCGCAAACGCAGATCAGCCCGCTGCGGTCCGGCCTGGGTATAGCCCAAAGCCCGGTCACGCTCGAAGGAGGCCGTCAGGACATCCGCCAGAGGGCGCTCCTTGTCCCAGCCCCGGTAGTAACTCAGGGTCAAGCCATCGAGTTCGAGCAATGCCTTCAGCACCTGCTCGAAAACCGGTTTCAACGCCTGGATATAAGCCCTGCGGTACTCATCCATTTCATCGCTGGCCAGGCTCAATTCATGATCCCAAGCCAAGCGAGAAGCAACGTCAAGTGTACCATGACGCAGCCACGAGTTCCTTTGCCGCAGGGCCTGCTGCATCCGCTGCCACGCCTTGATGAAGCGAGGTTCCACGTGGAACACACCCCAGTCGAGAAACTGCCGACGCAGCTTTGGCGAGCCTTCCAGCAGTCGAAAACTATCCGGGTTGATCAATTGCAGCGGCAGTGCCTCGGCCAGTTCGGCCGCCGAACGGACATTGTTGCCATCGATACGAATGCGCACATCGCCGGAGCGATCACGGGAAATACCCAGCGCAGAGTGCCCGACCTGTCCGAACACGGTGCAGGAAGGTTGCTCATGGGTAATCAGCGGTGTCAGCTTGTGACTGCGAAAGGAGCGGGCCATGCCCAGCAGGTAGATGGCTTCCAGCAGGCTGGTCTTGCCGCTGCCATTGTCGCCGTAGAGGATGTTGATGCGAGAGGAGGGGGTCAAGGTCACCGGCTGCAAGTTACGCAAACCGGTGACGGACAGACGGCTGAGCGCCATGCAGAACGATTACAGGCGCATCGGCATGACGACATAGGCCGAGTTATCGTTATCGAACTCCTGGACCAGCGCACTGCTGTTGGAGTCAGAGAGCAGTAGACGTACTTTCTCGCTGTTGATCACACCCAACACGTCCAGCAGGTAGCTGACGTTGAAACCGATCTCCAGCGAAGCACCGGCATAATCAACCGCCACTTCTTCCTCGGCCTCTTCCTGCTCCGGGTTGTTGGCCTGGATTTTCAGCAAGCCATTTTCCAGTTGCAGGCGAATGCCACGGTATTTTTCGTTGGAGAGGATCGCAGTGCGGCTGAACGCTTCACGCAGTGCCTGGCGATCGCCAACCACCAGCTTGTCGCCACCACGCGGCAATACGCGCTCGTAATCAGGGAACTTGCCATCCACCAGCTTGGAGGTGAAGGTGAACTCTCCCGTGGTCGCACGGATATGATGCTGGCCCAGCACGATACCGACTTCAGCATCCTGGTCGGTCAGCAGACGCGCCAGTTCGAGGATGCCCTTGCGCGGTACGATGACCTGGTGCTTTTCAACCTGCTCGATACCTTCGGCCTGCATCGAACACATGGCCAGACGGTGACCATCGGTAGCGACGGCACGCAGTTGACCACTGGAGACTTCGACCAGCATGCCGTTCAGGTAGTAGCGGACATCCTGCTGCGCCATGGCGAAGCTGGTGCCCTCGATGATGCGTCGCACCTTGTGCTGGGGAACGCTGAAATTCAGGGAGCCAGGGCCTTCCTCCACAGTCGGGAAGTCGTTGGCTGGCAGAGTCGACAGAGTGAAGCGGCTGCGACCGGACTTGATGATGATCTTCTGCTCTTCCAGGCGAACGCTGATGACGGCATCGTTCGGCAGGCTCTTGCAGATATCCATCAGCTTGCGCGCGGGGACAGTGATTTCACCCGGCTCGGCGGCATCCTCCAGGGACACACGCCCGACCAGTTCCACTTCCAGGTCGGTGCCGGTCAGGGACAACTGTTGCCCTTCTACGACCAGCAGCACATTGGAAAGAACCGGCAGCGTCTGCCGGCGTTCGACGACACCGGCAACCAGTTGCAGAGGTTTCAACAAGGCTTCGCGCTGAATGGTGAAATGCATGGTCTGATCCCTTGCCTGTTAAATGGGTGCTCTATTCAAGTTGTCAGTGTACGTAGCAAATTCTTGTAATCTTCCCGAATATCCGCATCTATTTCGCGGAGTTCGGCAATTTTACGACAAGCATGCAGAACCGTCGTATGGTCCCGGCCACCGAAGGCATCGCCGATCTCGGGAAGACTGTGGTTGGTCAGTTCCTTGGACAGCGCCATGGCGACCTGACGCGGCCTCGCGACTGAACGCGAGCGGCGCTTTGACAACAGATCGGCAATCTTGATCTTGTAGTACTCGGCGACCGTGCGCTGGATATTGTCGATGCTGACCAGTTTGTCCTGCAATGCCAACAAATCCTTGAGCGACTCGCGGATCAGCTCGATGGTGATGTCGCGCCCCATGAAATGGGCGTGGGCGATCACCCGCTTGAGTGCCCCCTCGAGCTCACGCACGTTGGAGCGAATACGCTGGGCAATAAAGAAGGCTGCATCATGGGGCAGCTCGATCTTCGCCTGGTCGGCCTTTTTCATCAGGATCGCGACTCGGGTCTCCAGTTCAGGCGGTTCAACGGCCACCGTCAGTCCCCAGCCGAAGCGCGATTTGAGCCGCTCTTCCAGGCCGTCGATTTCCTTGGGATAGCGATCGCTGGTGAGAATCACCTGCTGGCCACCTTCGAGCAGCGCGTTGAAGGTGTGGAAAAACTCCTCCTGGGAGCGCTCCTTCTTGGCGAAGAACTGGATATCGTCGATCAGCAATGCGTCGACCGAGCGGTAGAAACGCTTGAATTCGTTGATGGCGTTGAGCTGCAACGCCTTGACCATGTCCGCGACGAAGCGCTCCGAATGCAGGTAGACCACTTTGGCATTGGGGTTCTTCTTCAACAGATGGTTGCCCACCGCATGCATCAAGTGGGTCTTGCCCAGGCCAACGCCGCCATACAGGAACAGAGGGTTGTAGCCATGCTTGGGATTATCGGCGACCTGCCAGGCGGCTGCGCGGGCCAGTTGGTTCGACTTGCCTTCGACGAAATTCTCGAACGTGAAGGTACGGTTGAGGTAACTGGTGTGCTTGAGTCCACCTTCTACCTGCACCGTGCGCTCGACAGCGGCCTTGGGCGCCGGAGCGGGCTCCTCTTGAACACTGACAGTCTCGGCGACACTGGTTGCGACAGCGGCCACGACAGGAGCAAGAGCAGGAGCAACGGGGGCTGGTGAGCGTGCAGCCTGGACACCTGCAGCACGTTTGCTGCCGATCAGCAGGGACAGAGCAGGGGCCAGCCCGCTCTCTCCGCGCTCGGACAGCAGCTCGAGCAAGCGGGTGAGGTATTTCTCATTGACCCAGTCGAGCACGAAGCGATTGGGTGCATAGACCCGCAACTCGTCGGCATCACCCTCGACCTGCAGTGGACGAATCCATGTGTTGAATTGTTGCGCCGGCAGCTCATCGCGCAGGAGTTCTACGCATTGCTGCCAAAGTTCCACCGACACGGACGCTCCTATCGACTCTGGGCCTGGCCTGAAAACGACCGACATTGTATCCATGCCCGACACGGTTATCCACAAATCCCCTGAGACCCGTCCAACTTGCAGGAAGATTTTTCGGCGTGTACTGAAAATATCCCTTCATTCCAACCCGCCTGGGGCTCAGGAACACTGTTGATAAGTCAGGCTGAAGGCTCTGCAAAAGCCTGTGAAGAAAACGCCTATATCACCATCTGTGGATAAAATGGCAATCCACCCACAGGCTGTCCCCCTACATTCCACCAGAAGAACACGGCTTTCCAACCGGGTTTCTTTTCGCTGATAGCCTCGTCAACAAAGGCCCGCATAGGTTTATCCACAGATATTCTTCTGCTAATACATAAAAGCTGTATCAGAAAAGACTTTAAATTCTTTTCTTCTATTCATATCTACCCGAAGCCTCATGGACGAAGGTGAAACATCGCGCTGGTTGGAAATTGACCTGACCCTTCGGCTTCTCTACAATCGCCGGTCTCTTTAAGCGCGGGCCATTCCGGCTCGAGTGGATTACCAGGTAAACGCATCATGAAACGCACTTTCCAACCCAGCACCATCAAGCGCGCTCGCACCCATGGCTTCCGTGCCCGTATGGCCACCAAGAACGGTCGCGCTGTTCTGTCCCGCCGTCGTGCCAAAGGCCGTAAGCGTCTGACCGTCTGATCATTGCGGAACCGGTGGTGAGTCGGGACTTCGGTCGGGACAAGCGTCTGCTGACCCCAAGCCAATTCAAATCAGTCTTCGACTCCCCTTCCGCGAAACTGCCGGGCAGGAGTGTCCTGTTGCTGGCTCGCAGGAACGACCTGCAGCGACCCCGACTGGGGTTGGTCATCGGCAAGAAGAGCGTAAAGCTCTCGGTCGAACGCAACAGAATCAAACGGCAGATACGTGAAACCTTCCGCCTGCAACAGACAGGCCTGGTCGGTTGGGATGTAGTGATCATCGCGCGCAAGGGATTGGCCGACATGGACAACCCCGAGCTTTCCCGACAGTTCAACAAGTTCTGGAAACGCTTGTCACGCGATCGCTCTGCGAATCCCGAAGAGTGACCTCATGCGCAAACTGGCTCTAATCCCCATCCGGATCTACCAGTACGCTATCAGTCCTATGATGGCGAGCCATTGTCGCTTCTATCCCAGTTGCTCCTGTTATGCCTATGAGGCCATCGAGACACACGGTGTCATTCGTGGTGGCTGGCTGACCGTACGTAGGCTCGCTCGGTGTCATCCATGGCATCCCGGCGGCTACGATCCTGTGCCTTCTCATAAAACTTCCAATTCATCTTCGACGGCCAAGTAACCATGGATATCAAACGCTCGATTCTGCTCGTTGCTCTGGCAGTCGTTTCCTACCTGATGGTTCTGCAGTGGAACCAGGACTACGGGCAGGCGGCATTGCCTGCGGAAACGACCCAGCTCCGTCCAGCCGACACAGACAACTCCCTGCCACAAACGCCTGTTGCCAATACCCAGCAACAAGGTGACCTGCCTTCGGTTCCGGGGCAGCAAGTGGCTGACGAACTGCCTGTCGGTTCGACTGCAGCGAATGATGCGCTGATTCGTGTCAAGACCGACGTCCTGGACGTGGCCATCGATCCTCGCGGCGGCGATATCGTCGACCTGCGACTCCCCCAATACCCACGTCGCCAGGATCGTCCCGACGTACCGTTCCAGCTGTTCGAACGCAGTGCCGAGCGCCTGTACGAAGCACAAAGCGGTCTGATCGGCGATGGTCCGGACCAGGCAGCCGCAGGACGCCCGCTCTACAGCACGGCCAAGAGCAGCTACGTACTGGCCGACGGCGAGCAGCAACTGGTCGTCGACCTGACCTACAGCGCCGATGGCGTCAGCTACACCAAGCGTTTCGTCTTCGAACGCGGTGAGTACGTTCTGGACGTGCGCTACCTGATCGACAACCAGAGCGACAAGACCTGGAACGGTTACCTGTTCGGTCAGCTCAAGCGCGACAGCAGCGGCGACCCGTCCTCCAGCACCGCCACCGGCACCGCCACTTACCTGGGTGCCGCATTGTGGACAGCGGAAGAGCCCTACAAGAAAGTGTCGATGAAAGACATCGACAAACAGGACGAAAAGCGCCGCGAAGGCAATCCCAATGCCTGGCTCAAGGAAACAGTGCAAGGTGGCTGGGTCGCCTGGCTGCAACACTATTTCGTCACCGCCTGGATTCCTGCGAAGGATGGCACCCACCAGGTACAGACACGCAAGGACAACCAGGGCAACTACATCATCGGTTTCACCGGTCCGGCCGTGACCGTTGCCGCCGGCGCCCAAGGCGAAACCGGTGCCAAGCTCTATGCCGGTCCGAAGATCCAGGACAAGCTCGAATCCCTGTCCGAGGGACTGCGCCTGACCGTCGACTACGGCATGCTGTGGTTCCTCGCCCAGCCGATCTTCTGGCTGCTGGAAGTGATCCATGGCCTGTTGGGCAACTGGGGCTGGTCGATCATCGCCCTGACCGTGGTTATCAAGCTGATCTTCTTCCCGCTCTCGGCGGCCAGCTACAAGTCGATGGCGCGCATGCGTGCCGTTGCGCCGAAGATGCAGGCGCTCAAGGAACAGTTCGGCGATGACCGCCAGAAGATGTCCCAGGCGATGATGGAGCTGTACAAGAAGGAGCGGATCAACCCGTTGGGTGGTTGCCTGCCGATCCTCGTGCAGATGCCCGTGTTCCTGTCCCTCTACTGGGTACTGCTGGAAAGCGTCGAGATGCGCCAGGCGCCCTGGCTGCTGTGGATAACCGACCTGTCGATCAAGGATCCGTTCTTCATCCTGCCGATCATCATGGGCGTCAGCATGTTCATCCAGCAGCAGCTCAACCCCACGCCGCCCGATCCGATGCAGGCTCGCGTGATGAAGCTGCTGCCGATCATCTTCACCTTCTTCTTCCTGTGGTTCCCGGCAGGTCTGGTGCTGTACTGGGTGGTCAACAACATCCTGTCCATCGCACAGCAGTGGTACATTACCCGCAAGATCGAGCGGGCTGCCCAGGCGGCCTGATCGGGTAGATCACTGAACAATCCCAAAACGCCCCTGCCCAGGGGCGTTTTGCTATAGGGGAAAAAGCATGTCCACAGTCACCGAGACCATCGCCGCGATTGCCACCGCTCCCGGTCGTGGAGGGGTGGGCATCGTGCGGGTATCCGGCACACGCGCCCGCTCGATCGCCATCACCCTGACAGGCCGCGAGCCTGTGGCGCGTCATGCCCATTACGGTCCCTTCCACTCCAACGAGGGCGATGTCCTCGACGAAGGCCTGATGCTGTTCTTCGCCGGGCCCCACTCGTTCACCGGAGAGGATGTGCTGGAGCTACAGGGACATGGTGGCCCGGTGGTGCTGGACATGCTGCTGCACCGTTGCATCGAACTGGGCGCCCGCCTGGCCCGACCAGGTGAATTCAGCGAACGTGCCTTCCTCAACGACAAACTGGACCTGGCCCAGGCAGAGGCGATCGCCGACCTGATCGAAGCCAGTTCCACCCAGGCTGCACTGAATGCCGTGCGCTCCTTGCAAGGGGAGTTTTCCCGGCGTGTGCATGAGCTGACGGAAGAGCTGATACGCCTGCGGATCTATGTCGAGGCGGCCATCGACTTTCCCGAAGAGGAAATCGACTTCCTTGCCGATGGCCACGTGTTGCAGCTCTTGCATGGCGTACGCGAGTCGCTGGGTAGCGTACAACGCGAAGCTGGCCAGGGCGCCCTGCTGCGCGACGGGATGAACGTGGTGATCGCCGGTCGACCGAATGCTGGTAAATCCAGCCTGTTGAACGCCCTGGCAGGCCGCGAAACCGCCATCGTCACCGATATTGCCGGCACCACCCGGGACGTGTTGCGTGAACATATCCACATCGATGGCATGCCGCTGCATGTCATCGACACCGCGGGCCTGCGCGACACCAGCGATCAGGTAGAGAAGATCGGCGTGCAGCGTGCTTTGCAGGCTATCCAGCAGGCTGACCGCATTCTGCTGGTGATCGATGCCTGTGCCGACGGGGAACATGGCCAGCAGGCACTGTGGGAAGAGTTTCCCGATGTGCGTCCCGACGCCTCCAGGGTCACCCTCATCCGCAACAAGAGCGACCTTTCCGGCGAGCCGACAGGCTTGCAGCAACAACCCGATGGCCAAGCCACAATCAGGCTCTCGGCCCGTTCGGGAGACGGCATCGAGCTGCTGCGCGAGCACCTCAAGCAATGCATGGGTTATCAACAGACGGCTGAAAGTGGTTTCAGCGCCCGCCGCCGCCACCTCGATGCATTACGCCAGGCAGCCAGCCACCTCGAACATGGCCACACCCAACTGACCCAGGCCGGCGCCGGCGAACTGCTGGCTGAAGACTTGCGTCTGGCCCAACAGGCGCTGGGCGAAATCACCGGAGCCTTCAGTTCCGATGACCTGCTGGGGCGCATCTTCTCGAGTTTCTGCATCGGCAAGTGACAGTCCTGCCGAGCAACAATCAGCTCGGCTCTGGAATGGACTGACTCAGCAGTGGTGCCGCCCAGTCGATGAAACGCCGTACCCGTGGCGATAGCAGGCGAGAGTGGGGGTAGACCAGCTGGATGGGGACATCCGGCAGTTCGAAATGCGCTAACACGCGGGTCAGTCGGCCATCAGCCAGAGCTTCGGCGACCTGGTAATGCAGCAGGCGCGCAACGCCTATCCCCTGCTCGCAGGCCAGCCTCACGGCCTGCACCTGATTGGATACCAGCCGGGGAGTGACCTCCACAGTGATCGGAGACTGCTCCCGCAGGAACTCCCAACGCCTTCCATGACCGGAAAAGACGATGCAGTCCGTTCTCGCCAGGTCATCAGGGGAGGACAGCTCGCCCGTGCGCTCCAGAAAACCGGGGCTGGCACAGGTGACATGACGGGTCTTGCCCACCGGTCGGGCGATCATCGACGAGTCTGGCAGGTGGCCGATTCGGACCGCCAGATCGAGCCCTTCCTCCAGAAGGTCAACCGTTCGATCGAGCAAGGTCAGTTCGATACGCAGTGCAGGGTCGATGCCCAGGAAGCGGTTCACCAGGGGCACCACATGCAGATGGCCGAACGCTACGGGCGCGGTCATTCGCACGATCCCGCCCGGCCGATGGGAGCGGGCATCGAACGCCTGCTCGATGACCTCGAACTCGGCCAGGATGCGCTGGCACCAGGCCAGGTACTCGCTGCCCTCGTCTGTCAGTGCAAGGCGTCGGGTCGTCCGGTTGAGCAGGCGTACGCCCAGATGTTTCTCCAGTGCCGCGAGGGTACGCACGACAGCCGCCGGCGATTGACCGAGCTTAGTAGCGGCAGCACTCAGGCTTCCCGCATCGACGATGGCGACGAAAGTCGTCATGGCTTTGAGTCGGTCCATCCAGGCTCCTTATCTGTGCATAGAACGCAATGCTGTTGTCAGCCGTGCGGCATTGGTCGCGAGTCTATCCGGGGCGAGACTGTCCGCTATCGACAACGATTGCAAGGCAGCGCAGATGCAACAGACAGCACCAGCCGTGATGGATGACATCCACACCAATCCATCACGCATCCTCGCCTACGATCACATAGGCATACGTGTCAGCGACCGGCAGCGGGCCCTGGCGTTCTACACCAGCCTGGGCTTCAGGGAAAACATCAGCTTCCCGGGCCTTGAAGCCAACGAGATGCTGAGTTCCGACGGTGTGCGGATCAACCTGATCTTCAATGGCGCACGCCAACCAGGGAGCCATAACGTCCTGCTGGATGCTCCGATCAAGTTGCCCGGCATGACTCATCCGGCCTTCGTCGTGGATGACCTGGAATGCTTGCAGGCCTGGCTGCAAGCGCGGGGCATCCGCATCACCGAAGGACCGAAAGCGATAGGTCCGCGCCGAATAGCGCTTTTCATCCGCGATCCGGATGGCAATGTCCTCGAATTCAATCAATTGATAGACAACATAGACAATAAGGAGAAGCCCCATGAAGCTCTATGATCTCGAACTGTCCGGTAACTGCTACAAGGTCAGGCTGTTCGCCGCCCTGGCCCATATCGACCTGGAGTTGGTCGCCGTCGACTTCCTGGCGGGAGAACACAAGCAGGCACCTCTGAGCGACCTCAACCCGTGGATGGAATTACCGATCCTGGTCGATGGCGAGCGGATACTGCGCGATTCCCAGGCCATTCTGGTGTACCTGGCGGGACAGTATGGTGGGGCGGCCTGGTGGCCGCAGGAAGCCTCTCTCCAGGCCGAAATCGTCCAGTGGTTGTCCACTGCCGCCAATGAAATCCAGAACGGCCCGTGTGCTGCACGCCTGGTGGACAAGTTCGGCTACACCCTGGACAAGGCCACTGCATTGGCGCGCTCCAGCCGTATCCTCGGCTTGCTGGAAAACCATCTGCAACGGCATGACTGGCTCGCCCTTTCGAGGCCGACGATTGCCGATTGTGCGGTGTATCCGTATGTAGTCCTGGCACCGGAAGGTGCAGTGGATATTTCGCCCTATCCACACATAGGCCTCTGGATCGAGCGCATCAAGGCACTGCCTGGCTACCTGGCCATGCCAGGCAGCTGAGTATTGGAGATACCAGGGCCGGACTGATGATGATCGTCCGGCCTGAGCTTTGTGGAAAAGTCCCCTTGAGCCAGGTAGATAACCCTGTCGAAAACTCGTGCCCGAAGGCGCCTGTGCATAACACACTTGTTTATGCACAGCTTCTCGACGGGAATGCCACCGGAAAGCCGCAGTCAGGGCACAGACTTATCATTCTCTGAAAGACCTTCTGTACAAGGCCTCAGGTTACTTATCCACAGAAAAGCCGCTGACCATACATAATCATAAAAATAAGCTTTGAATAAATTCTTTCTTATTTTTCTATGTTCACTTTCCCCACTCCGCTGACCGCCAGGCCGTCTGGTCACTTTTTGTCCATGGCCCTTCTTTAGTCGCAGGCAAGTCCCTATACTTCCGCTCCCGATAAAAAGCCCGAGGTGTGTGGTGGATTTCCCTTCCCGTTTTGACGTGATCGTGATCGGCGGTGGTCATGCCGGTACCGAGGCAGCATTGGCCGCTGCGCGCATGGGCGTGAAAACACTGCTGCTCTCGCACAACGTCGAAACACTCGGGCAAATGAGCTGCAACCCTGCAATTGGTGGCATTGGCAAAAGCCACCTGGTCAAGGAAATCGATGCACTCGGTGGTGCCATGGCAGTGGCAACCGACAAGGGTGGAATCCAGTTCCGCACCTTGAACAGCCGCAAAGGCCCGGCCGTTCGTGCGACCCGTGCCCAGGCTGATCGCATTCTCTACAAGGCCGCCGTACGGGAAATCCTGGAAAACCAGCCCAACCTGTGGATATTCCAGCAAGCCGCTGACGACCTGATCGTCGAGCAGGACCAGGTCAGAGGTGTAGTTACCCAGATGGGACTGCGCTTTCTCGCCGATTCCGTGGTATTGACCACAGGCACCTTCCTCGGCGGACTTATCCACATCGGCTTGCAGAACTACTCCGGTGGACGTGCTGGCGACCCACCGTCCATCGCCCTGGCCAAGCGTTTGCGTGAGCTGCAACTGCGTGTCGGACGCTTGAAGACCGGGACACCGCCGCGAATCGATGGTCGCTCGGTGGATTTCTCGGCAATGACCGAGCAACCAGGCGATACACCGATCCCGGTGATGTCGTTCCTCGGTTCGAAAGAACAGCATCCACAGCAAGTCAGTTGCTGGATCACCCATACCAACGCGCGCACCCACGAGATCATCGCTTCGAACCTGGATCGCTCACCGATGTACTCCGGGGTGATCGAGGGCATCGGCCCGCGTTATTGCCCGTCGATCGAAGACAAGATCCACCGCTTCGCCGACAAGGACAGCCATCAGGTATTCATCGAACCCGAGGGCCTGACCACCCACGAGCTGTACCCGAACGGGATTTCCACCTCGTTGCCCTTCGATGTGCAACTGCAGATCGTGCAGAGCATCCGGGGAATGGAGAACGCCCATATCGTGCGTCCGGGCTATGCCATCGAGTACGACTTCTTCGACCCACGCGATTTGAAATACAGTCTGGAAACCAAGGCCATCCAGGGGCTGTTCTTCGCCGGGCAGATCAACGGCACCACCGGTTACGAAGAAGCCGGCGCCCAGGGCCTGCTGGCAGGCTGCAATGCCGCGCTGCGAGCCCAGGGCCGGGAAGCCTGGTGTCCACGTCGCGATGAGGCTTACATCGGTGTACTGGTGGACGACCTGATCACCCTGGGAACCCAGGAGCCGTACCGCATGTTCACCTCGCGGGCGGAATACCGCTTGATCCTGCGCGAGGACAATGCCGATCTGCGCCTGACCGAGAAGGGCCGGGAGTTGGGCCTTGTGGACGATGTGCGCTGGGCGGCTTTCGAACGCAAGCGCGAAGGCATTGCACTCGAAGAACAACGCCTGAAAAGCACCTGGGTGCAGCCGAACACAGCGCAGGGCGATGCGATTGCCACACGGTTTGGTACGCCGCTGAGCCATGAATACAGCCTGCAGAACCTGCTGTCGCGGCCTGAAATCGACTATGCCGCGCTGATCGAGTTGACCGGTACTGGAGCGGAAGATCCGCAGGTCGCCGAGCAGGTGGAAATCCGCAGCAAGTACGCCGGCTACATCGACCGCCAGCAGGACGAAATCGCCAGGCTGCGGGCCAGCGAGAATGTCCGCCTGCCGGAGGATATCGACTATGCCGCGATCAGCGGGCTGTCCAAGGAAATCCAGCACAAGCTGAGCAGCGCACGACCGGAAACCCTCGGGCAGGCTTCACGCGTGCCTGGCGTGACACCGGCCGCCGTCTCCCTGCTGCTGGTCAATCTGAAGAAGCGTGGTGTCGCACAGTTGCAAAGTCTATGAGTAGCGTGACCGAACGACATGCCCTGGAACTGTCGCAGGGCGCGGAGCAGCTTGGCGTTGCCCTGGACGATGGGCAGAAAGAGCGCCTGCTCGGCTACCTGGCCCTGTTGATCAAGTGGAACAAGGCCTACAACCTGACGGCGGTGCGCAACCCCGACGAGATGGTATCGCGGCATCTGCTCGATAGCCTCAGTGTCGTCGAGTACGTTCGCGCCGCCGGGGACAATATCCTGGATGTCGGCAGTGGTGGCGGAATGCCCGGCATTCCCCTGGCGATCCTGTTTCCACAACGGCGCTTCACGCTGTTGGACTCGAACGGCAAGAAGACGCGCTTTCTCACCCAGGTCAAACTGGAGCTGAAACTCGCCAATCTGGAAGTTATCCACAGTCGTGTCGAATCCTTCCGTCCGGAACAGCCGTTCAGCGGGATCACCTCCCGGGCATTCAGCTCACTGCACGATTTCACCGAGTGGACCCGTCACCTCGGGGATGTAGATACCCAGTGGCTGGCCATGAAGGGCGTTCATCCGAGCGATGAACTGCAGGCCCTGCCGGCTGATTTCAATCTGCAAGCCTGCCACCTGCTGCAGGTTCCAGGTTGCCAAGGGCAGCGCCATCTGTTGATACTGCGCCGCACTTGCGAATCGGACAGGCACTGAACGCCATGGGCAAAGTAATCGCCATCGCCAACCAAAAAGGCGGTGTCGCCAAGACCACCACTTGCATCAACCTGGCCGCCTCGCTGGTGGCCACCCGTCGTCATGTGCTGCTGATCGACCTTGATCCACAGGGCAATGCGACGACCGGCAGTGGTGTGGATAAGTTGCACCTGGAGCACTCGATCTACGATGTGCTGATCGGCGAATGCAACCTGATCGATGCGATGCAGTATTCGGAACATGGCGGTTATCAACTGTTGCCCGCCAACCGCGACCTGACGGCTGCGGAAGTCGAACTGCTCAAGCTGCCTGCCCGTGAGCATCGGTTGCGAGAAGCCCTGGCGGCGGTGCGCGACAACTACGACTACATCCTGATCGATTGCCCGCCGTCGCTGTCGATGCTGACGGTCAACGCCCTGACCGCGGCGGATGGCGTGATCATCCCCATGCAGTGCGAATACTATGCCCTGGAAGGGCTGAGCGACCTGATGAGTTCGATCCAGCGCATCAGCCAGGCACTCAATCCGGCGCTGAAGATCGAGGGACTGCTGCGCACCATGTACGACCCGCGCAGCAGCCTGACCAACGATGTATCCGAGCAGCTCCGCGAACATTTCGGCGACAAGCTCTACGACACCGTGATTCCGCGCAACATACGGCTGGCCGAAGCGCCGAGCCATGGCATGCCGGCCCTGGTGTACGACAAGCAGTCGAAAGGCGCACTGGCTTACCTGGCGCTGGCAGGCGAACTGTCACGCCGACAACGCAGCGAGGCCCGCAAGGCCCGCGCATAAGGAATTTTCATGGCAACCAAGAAACGAGGTCTGGGACGCGGACTGGATGCCCTGCTAGGGGGAAATGCGGTCGCAAGCCTGCAGGAAGATGCTCGCAAGGCCGATGGCCGCGAGCTGCAGCAACTGCCGCTGGAACTGGTGCAGCGTGGCAAGTACCAGCCGCGCCGCGACATGGACCCCGAGGCGCTGGAAGAGCTGGCACAGTCGATCAAGGCCCAGGGCGTGATGCAGCCCATCGTGGTGCGTCCGATCGGCGCCGGGCGTTTCGAGATCATCGCGGGTGAGCGGCGCTGGCGTGCCAGCCAGTTGGCCGGGCTGGACAAGGTCCCGGCGCTGGTGCGCGAAGTGCCCGACGAGGCGGCCATTGCCATGGCGCTGATCGAGAACATCCAGCGTGAGGACCTCAACCCGATCGAAGAGGCGCAAGCGTTGCAGCGCCTGCAGCAGGAATTCCAGCTGACCCAGCAGCAAGTGGCCGATGCCGTGGGCAAGTCGCGCGTCACTATCAGCAACCTGCTGCGCCTGATCGGCCTGCCGGAAGAGATCAAGACACTGTTGTCCCATGGTGATCTGGAAATGGGTCATGCGCGGGCTTTGCTGGGCCTGCCACTGGAAAGGCAGGTGGAAGGGGCGCGTCATGTTGTCGCACGTGCGCTGACCGTGCGGCAGACCGAAGCCCTGGTCCGCCAGTGGCTGAGCGACAAGCCGCAGCAGAAGGAGCAGGTTGCCAGCGATCCTGACATCGTACGGCTGGAACAGCGATTGGCTGAGCGTTTGGGCTCTCCCGTGCAGATTCGCCATGGCCGCAAGGGGAAGGGGACGCTGGTGATCAGCTACGCTTCCCTGGATGAGTTGCAAGGTGTACTGGCACACATCCGCTGAAACAAAAAACCATGTAGCCGTCCTGGCAAATTACTACCGGAAGGTTGAACCAGGGTTGGGCTGCTCCTATACTCGCCGCGCTTTTTTGACTGCGGTGAAAACACTGCGCAGTGATGGATACACGGTGAAAATACGCAACAGAACACCTCTCCATCGCTTGCCTGTTTTCCGTGTGATACGGATGCAGATGCTGGCCACCGTGGTGGCGGCGATTCTGGCCGGTCTGTCGTTTGATTTGACGGCTGGTTACTCGGTCCTGCTGGGCGGATCGATTGCACTGTTGGCGAACGTGTATTTCGCATACAAGGCCTTTCGTTATTTTGGCGCACGTTCGACCGGGGCGATCATCCAGTCCTTCTGGTCTGGGGAAATGGGGAAACAGATTCTTGCAGCAGCGTTGTTTGCGCTGGTGTTCGTTGGAGTGAGGCCTCTTGAGCCGCTTGCTCTTTTTGCCGGCTATCTGCTGGTTCTGGGTGTGGGCGCAGGTGCACTCCTGCTGAAAAATAATCCGAAGCATTGAGCATTTGAGGCATCTATGGCGAGTACCCCGGCTGAATATATCCAGCATCACCTGCAAAACCTGACCTATGGCAAGCTGCCTGCGGGTTACGAGCGTGCGGATGGCACCGTCCTCGACCAGGCTACCTGGACCATCGCCCAGACCGGCCTCGAGGCTCGCGAGATGGGCTTCATGGCGGTTCACCTGGACACCCTGGGTTGGTCGCTGTTCATGGGCCTGATCTTCATACTGGTCTTCAGTGCCGCCGCCAGGGCTGCCACCGCCGGTGTTCCGGGCAAGCTGCAGAACTTCGTCGAGATGTGCGTCGACTTCGTCGAAGGCGTGGTCAAGGACACCTTCCACGGCCGCAACACCCTGATCGCTCCCCTGGCCCTGACCATCTTCGTCTGGGTGTTCCTGATGAACAGCCTGAAGTGGATCCCGGTCGACTACATCCCGGGCATCGCCAGCCTGCTCGGCCTGCCGGCGTTCAAGATCGTGCCCACCGCCGATCCGAACGGCACCTTCGGCCTGTCCCTCGGCGTATTCATCCTGATCCTGTTCTACAGCATCAAGGTCAAGGGCATCGGCGGCTTCACCAAGGAATTGTCGTTCACACCGTTCAACCACTGGACGCTGGTTCCGTTCAACCTGTTCCTCGAGATACTCGGTCTGCTGACCAAGCCGCTGAGCCTGGCCCTGCGTCTGTTCGGCAACATGTATGCCGGTGAGGTGGTCTTCATCCTCATCGCTCTGCTGCCGTTCTACGTGCAGTGGACCCTGAATGTGCCTTGGGCGATCTTCCATATCCTGGTGATTCCGCTGCAGGCCTTCATCTTCATGGTATTGACGGTGGTGTACCTCAGCTCTGCCCATGAAGAACATCACTGAAAACGCATCAACGCACTAACCTAAAACCCTAAACCCCCCTTAGCTTCAGGAGCTTTACATGGAACTCGTCTACATCGCTGCCGCCATCATGATCGGTCTGGGTGCCCTGGGCACCGGTATCGGCTTCGCCCTGCTGGGTGGCAAGCTGCTGGAATCCACCGCTCGTCAACCCGAGCTGGCTCCTCAGCTGCAAACCAAGACCTTCCTGATGGCTGGTCTGCTCGACGCCGTACCGATGATCGGTGTTGGTATCGCGATGTACCTCATCTTCGTTGTCGCTGCCTAAGCATTTTCCGGTTCCTGATGGGGTTCGCCTGGCGAGCCCCGTTGCCGTGGAATTGACAACCGCGTCGAACGAGATAGCACGAGGTAAATCGCTGTGAACATTAACTTGACGCTGTTCGGTCAAACGTTCGCCTTCGCTATTTTCG
Organism: Pseudomonas sp. ABC1; assembly: GCF_013395055.1. Classification (NCBI taxonomy): domain Bacteria; kingdom Pseudomonadati; phylum Pseudomonadota; class Gammaproteobacteria; order Pseudomonadales; family Pseudomonadaceae; genus Pseudomonas; species Pseudomonas sp. ABC1. Next base: position 2,290,173 of record NZ_CP058349.1, on the reverse strand, counting down.
TCTGGTTCTGCATGAAGTTCGTATGGCCGCCTATTACCAAGGCCATGCAGGAACGCCAGAAGAAAATCGCTGAAGGGCTGGACGCCGCAGGCCGTGCGCAGCAAGACCTGAAACTGGCTCAGGAGAAGGTGACCAACACCCTCCGTGAGACCAAGGGGCAAGCTGCCCAGATCCTTGAGCAGGCTAACAAGCAGGCTAACGCGATCGTTGAAGAAGCCAAGCAACAGGCACGTGCCGAAGGCGAGCGACTGGTCGCCGGCGCCCGCGCAGAAATCGAACAGGAAGTGAATCGTGCCAAGGATCAGCTTCGCTCTCAGGTAGCGGCTCTGGCCGTACTGGGTGCCGAGAAGATTCTGGAATCCCAGGTGGATGCCAAGGCGCACAATGATCTGGTCGAAAAACTGGCCTCCCAACTCTAAGCGAGGCAAGCGATGATCAATACCCAGACGCTTGCCCGGCCTTACGCGAAAGCCGCTTTCGAGTTCGCCAGCGCCGGCGGCCAGACCGAATCCTGGTCTGGCATGCTGAACCTGGCTGCGATCGCCGTTGAAGTCCCGGAAGTCGCCGAACTGCTGAAAAACCCGCGTCTGACCAGTGAAGCAAAGGTCAGGACGCTGGTAGACGCATTCGGCGACTCCACCGATGAAGCGTTCCGCAATTTCGTCAATACGCTGGGTGAATATGATCGCCTGGCTGTGTTGCCGACCATTCGGACGCTGTTCGAGGAACTCAAGGCCGAGGCCGACAAGACAATCGACGTCGAGGTGCAGACGGCTTTCGAGCTGAGCGCCGAGCAACTCCAAACTTTGGCTGCCGCCCTGTCGAAGCGGCTAGATCGTACCGTCAACCCCCAGCAGGTCGTTAACCCTGCTCTTATCGGCGGCTTGGTTATCCGCGCCGGTGACGTGGTTGTCGACGGTTCGGTCCGCGGCAAACTGAGCCAGTTGGCCGAATCGTTGAAATCCTGATTTGAGGGTCATGGCATGCAGCAACTGAATCCTTCCGAGATTAGTGAAATCATCAAGCAGCGTATCGCCAAGAGCGATGTGTCTGCTCAAGCCCGTAATGAGGGCACCATCGTCAGCGTTTCCGACGGCATCGTTCGCATCTACGGCCTGGCCGATGTGATGTACGGCGAAATGATCGAATTCCCTGGCGGCATCTACGGTATGGCACTGAACCTGGAGCAGGACTCCGTCGGTGCCGTGGTCCTGGGCAGCTACCAGGGTCTGACCGAAGGCATGAGCGCCAAGTGCACTGGCCGCGTCCTGGAAGTACCGGTCGGTCCGGAACTGCTGGGTCGTGTGGTCGATGCCCTGGGCAACCCCGTCGACGGCAAGGGCCCGGTAAACGCCCAGGCCACCGACGCGGTGGAAAAAGTCGCGCCTGGCGTGATCTGGCGTAAGTCGGTCGACCAGCCGGTACAGACCGGCTACAAGTCGGTCGATGCCATGATCCCGGTCGGCCGTGGCCAGCGCGAGCTGATCATCGGTGACCGTCAGATCGGCAAGACCGCTCTGGCCATCGACGCCATCATCAACCAGAAAGACAGTGGCATCCGTTGCGTCTACGTGGCCATCGGTCAGAAGCAGTCGACCATCGCCAACGTGGTTCGCAAGCTGGAAGAACACGGCGCCCTGGCTAACACTATCGTCGTCGCTGCCTCGGCTTCCGAGTCCGCTGCCCTGCAATACCTGGCGCCGTATGCCGGTTGCACCATGGGTGAGTACTTCCGCGACCGCGGCGAAGACGCACTGATCGTTTATGACGATCTGTCCAAGCAAGCCGTTGCCTATCGCCAGATCTCCCTGCTGCTGCGCCGTCCGCCAGGACGTGAAGCCTACCCGGGCGACGTGTTCTATCTCCACAGCCGTCTGCTGGAGCGCGCTTCCCGCGTTTCCGAAGAGTACGTCGAGAAGTTCACCAATGGCGCCGTGACTGGCAAGACCGGTTCCCTGACCGCTCTGCCGATCATCGAAACCCAGGCTGGCGACGTTTCCGCGTTCGTTCCGACCAACGTGATCTCGATCACCGACGGTCAGATCTTCCTGGAATCGGCCATGTTCAACTCGGGTATCCGTCCGGCCGTCAACGCCGGTATCTCGGTATCCCGCGTGGGTGGTGCCGCTCAGACCAAGATCATCAAGAAGCTGTCCGGTGGTATTCGTACCGCGCTGGCCCAGTACCGTGAACTGGCGGCTTTCGCCCAGTTCGCTTCCGATCTGGACGAAGCGACCCGCAAGCAGCTGGAGCATGGTCAGCGCGTCACCGAGCTGATGAAGCAGAAGCAGTATGCGCCGATGTCCATCGCCGAAATGGCCGTGTCCCTGTATGCCGCCGAGCGTGGCTTCCTGCAGGACATCGAAGTGGCCAAGGTCGGTGCCTTCGAGCAGGCGTTGATCGCCTACTTCCAGCACGAGCATGCCGCTCTGCTGGCGAAGATCAACGAAAAGGGCGACTTCAACGACGAAATCGACGCTGGCATCAAGTCCGGTATCGAGTCGTTCAAGGCCACCCAAACCTGGTAAGCCGCAGCGGGAACCGCAAGGTTCCCGCCTGCTTAACCCGATAGGTGTCAAATGGCAGGCGCAAAAGAGATTCGCAGCAAGATTGCGAGCATCAAAAGCACGCAGAAGATCACCAGCGCCATGGAGAAAGTGGCGGTCAGCAAGATGCGCAAGGCACAACAGCGCATGGCTGCCAGCCGTCCCTACGCGGAGCGGATCCGTCAGGTGATTGGCCATTTGGCCAATACCAACCCGGAATACCGCCATCCCTTCATGGTCGAGCGCCCGGTCAAGCGTGTCGGATACATCATCGTATCGTCCGACCGTGGCCTGTGCGGTGGCTTGAACATCAACCTGTTCAAGGCCCTGATCAAGAACATGAAGCAGTGGCACGACAGCAATGTCGAAGCCGACCTGTGCGTGATCGGTAACAAGGGCGCGAGCTTCTTCCGCAGTTTCGGCGGCAATGTGGTCGCGGCAATCAGCCAACTGGGCGAAGCCCCGTCGGTGAATGACCTGGTCGGTAGCGTCAAGGTCATGCTGGATGCCTTCGACCAGGGGCGTATCGATCGCCTTTACCTGGTGTCGAACAAGTTCATCAACACCATGGTGCAGAAGCCCAGCATCGATCAGTTGCTGCCTCTGGCCGCAGGTGAAGACGATCAGACCGCGCCGAAGGGCCAGTGGGACTACTTGTACGAGCCGGACCCGCAACGACTGCTGGACGCACTGCTGGTGCGCTACATCGAGTCGCAGGTCTACCAGGCAGTGGTCGAGAACGGCGCTGCCGAGCAGGCGGCCCGCATGATCGCGATGAAGAACGCGACCGACAACGCCGGCGATCTCATCAAGGATCTGCAACTGGTGTACAACAAGGCCCGTCAGGCTGCGATCACGCAGGAAATTTCGGAAATCGTCGGCGGCGCTGCCGCGGTTTAAGAACGGTTCAAATATTCAGAGGAACCAAACATGAGTAGCGGACGTATCGTTCAAATCATCGGCGCCGTTATCGACGTGGAATTTCCGCGCGATCTGGTGCCGAACGTCTATGACGCCCTGAAAGTCAGCGGCGCCGAGACCACCCTGGAAGTCCAGCAGCAGCTGGGCGACGGCATCGTCCGTACCATCGCCATGGGTTCGACCGAAGGCCTCAAGCGTGGCCTGGACGTCAGCAACACTGGCGCTGCCATCTCCGTACCGGTTGGCACTGCCACCCTGGGCCGGATCATGGACGTACTGGGCAACCCAATCGACGAAGCCGGTCCGATCGGTGAAGAAGAGCGTTGGGGCATCCACCGCGCTGCGCCGAGCTATGCCGAACAGGCTGGCGGCAACGACCTGCTGGAAACCGGCATCAAGGTCATCGACCTGGTCTGCCCGTTCGCCAAGGGCGGTAAAGTCGGTCTGTTCGGTGGTGCCGGTGTCGGCAAGACCGTCAACATGATGGAACTGATCCGCAACATCGCCATGGAACACAGCGGTTACTCCGTGTTCGCTGGCGTGGGCGAGCGTACTCGTGAAGGTAACGACTTCTATCACGAGATGAAGGACTCCAACGTTCTGGACAAGGTCGCCCTGGTCTATGGCCAGATGAACGAGCCACCAGGAAACCGTCTGCGTGTGGCACTGACCGGCCTGACCATGGCCGAGAAGTTCCGTGACGAAGGCCGTGACGTTCTGCTGTTCGTCGACAACATCTACCGCTACACCCTGGCCGGTACCGAAGTGTCCGCGCTGCTGGGTCGTATGCCGTCCGCAGTGGGCTACCAGCCGACCCTGGCCGAGGAAATGGGCGTTCTGCAAGAGCGCATCACCTCCACCAAGAACGGCTCGATCACCTCGGTACAAGCCGTATACGTACCTGCGGATGACTTGACCGACCCGAGCCCGGCGACCACCTTCGCCCACTTGGACGCCACCGTGGTTCTGTCCCGCGACATCGCCTCCCTGGGTATCTACCCGGCGGTCGATCCGCTCGACTCCACCTCGCGTCAGCTGGACCCGCTGGTGATCGGCCAGGAGCACTACGACACCGCTCGTGGCGTTCAGTACGTCCTGCAGCGTTACAAGGAACTGAAGGACATCATCGCGATCCTCGGTATGGACGAGCTGTCGGAATCCGACAAGCAGCTGGTATCCCGTGCCCGTAAGATCCAGCGCTTCCTGTCCCAGCCGTTCTTCGTGGCCGAAGTCTTCACCGGTTCGCCAGGCAAGTACGTTCCGCTGAAAGAAACCATCCGTGGTTTCGCCGGCATCCTCAACGGTGACTACGATCACCTGCCGGAGCAGGCGTTCTACATGGTCGGCGGTATCGACGAAGCCATCGAGAAAGCTGCAAAACTGTAACTGGTGCGCCCGTTCGCGGGCGCCGATCCGGGCCTGGCGGCGCATGAGCGCCCGTCGGGGCCGACTACCGAGGCAATACTATGGCTATGACAGTCCACTGTGACATCGTCAGTGCGGAAGAAGAGCTGTTCTCGGGACTGGTGGAAATGGTCGTTGCCCATGGTCATCTGGGTGACCTGGGTATTCTGCCAGGCCACGCGCCATTGCTGACCGATCTCAAGCCGGGTCCCGTGCGTGTGATCAAGCAGGGTGGTGAGGAAGAGATCTTCTATATTTCCGGTGGCTTCATCGAAGTCCAGCCGAATATGGTCAAGGTCCTGGCCGATACTGCTACACGTGCCAAGGATCTCGACGAAGCCGCTGCACAGGCTGCCGTCAAGGCCGCCGAGAAGGCGCTCAATGAAAAGGGTGCGGAATTCGACTACGGCTCCGCCGCAGCTCGTCTGGCCGAAGCCGCTGCGCAACTGCGCACCATCGAGCACCTGCGCAAGAAGTACGGCCGCGGCTGATCGCCCGTCCGTTTCACCTTGCACGAGTAAAAGGGTAGCCTTGGCTACCCTTTTTCTTTTTCAGAAACCGTACAGGATCGTTTCCATGTCCCTCGATATCGTCATCCTCGCCGCCGGCCAGGGCACCCGCATGCGCTCCAGCCTGCCGAAGGTACTGCACCCGGTTGCGGGCAAGTCCATGCTCGGCCATGTGATCGATACGGCTCGCCAGTTGCAGCCACGGGGCATCCATGTGGTGATTGGCCATGGCGCCGACAGCGTACGCGAGCGTCTGGCGGCGGATGACCTGAACTTCGTGCTGCAGGCCGAACAACTGGGAACCGGCCATGCCGTGGCCCAGGCCCTGCCGGCACTGACGGCCGAGCGCGTGCTGATCCTCTACGGCGATGTTCCGCTGATCGAGCAACCCACGCTGGAGCGCCTGTTGCAGAAAGTGGGTGGCGAGCAGCTTGCCCTGCTGACGGTGGAACTGGATGACCCGACCGGCTATGGCCGCATCGTGCGTGACGAGTCCGGCGTGGTCACGGCCATCGTCGAACACAAGGACGCCACGGCCGAGCAGCGGCTGATCCGCGAGGGCAACACCGGCATCCTGGCGGTTCCGGGCAATCGGCTGGGCGACTGGCTGGGTCGTCTGTCCAACAGCAATGCCCAGGGCGAGTACTACCTCACCGACGTCATCGCCATGGCGGTGGGGGACGGTCTGGTGGTGGCCACCGAGAAGGCCGAGGATGCGATGGAAGTGCAGGGCGCCAATGACCGCATCCAGCTCTCGCAACTGGAAGGCCACTACCAGCAACGCCTGGCCAATCGCCTGATGGCACAAGGGGTTACGCTGATCGATCCCTACCGCTTCGACGTACGCGGCGATGTTAGCGTCGGGCGTGACGTGACCATCGATATCAACGTGATCCTCGAAGGGCGTGTAGTGATAGAGGATGACGTGCAGATCGGGCCTAACTGCGTGATCAAGGACAGCACCCTGCGCAAAGGCGCGATCATCAAGGCCAACAGTCATCTGGAAGGTGCCGAGGTCGGCGAGGGTGCGGACTGCGGTCCTTTCGCCCGCCTGCGTCCCGGCACCGTGCTGGGGGCCAAGGCCCATGTCGGTAACTTCGTCGAACTGAAGAACGCGGTATTGGGCGAGGGTGCCAAGGCTGGCCACCTGAGCTACCTGGGCGATGCCGAAGTGGGTGCGCGCAGCAATATCGGCGCTGGCACCATCACCTGCAACTATGACGGTGCCAACAAGCACCGCACCGTGTTGGGGGAAGATGTCTTCATCGGTTCCAACAGTTCGCTGGTAGCGCCACTGGTCCTGGGCAGTGGTTCGACCACTGGCGCTGGCTCCACCATCACCGAGGATGTGCCGGCCGATGGCCTGGCGCTGGGTCGTGGTCGTCAGCGCAATATCGAAGGCTGGCAGCGTCCGACCAAGTCCGGCAAAAAGAGCTGAATTCACGATAACGTGACGCTGCATGCGGGTGCGCCGTGCGCACCTGAACGCTCTGATGCGCCTCACCGTGCAGGGGCGGAAGGTGGGCGATAGAGAGGGAAAGGAAATATGTTCGGTGTGACGGACTACGGTGCCTTCGTGGCGGCTTTCATCCTTCTGCTGGCCATCCCGGGGCCGGGAAACCTGGCGCTGATCCTGTCCACCAGCAAGGGCGGGATTCTCGGTGGATTGGCCTCGACCCTGGGCATCATCCTCGGCGACCAGGTGCTGATGTGGCTGGCGGTGGCAGGTGTCGCCGCACTGCTCAAGGCCTATCCGGCGGCCTTCCACCTGGTGCAATGGCTGGGCGCGGCCTACCTGATCTGGTTGGGCCTGCGCATGCTGCTGGCCAAACCCGGGGCGGCGCCGACACTGAACATCAAGGCTCGCCACTACCTGCGTCAGGCGCTGATCATCACCCTGTTCAATCCCAAGGCCATCGTGTTCTACATGGCCTTCTTCCCGCTGTTCATCGACCCGGTGCGCCACCAGGGTATGCAGACTTTCGCCTTCCTGGCGGCGACCATTGCCGTACTCACGTTTCTCTATGGTCTGGTGGTGGTGCTGAGTGCCCACTTCCTGGCGGAACGCATGCGGGCCAATCCACGTATCTCGCGATTGCTGGAAAAGCTGGCAGGGCTGTGCCTGGTCGGATTCGGGATCAAGCTGACCCTGAATTGACGATTTTATGTAGAAGAGGCGCTTGGGGCGTCTCTCCGTACACTGTTGTTATTTATCTTGAAAGCGTGGTTCCACGTGGAACTTCAGCGTTCTTTCAGGTCATTCACTCGCGTCATAACCCTCGGCCAGGTACTGATCCTTCAACCGTGCATAGTTGTCCGCGCTGTAGCTGAAGAAGGCCCGTTCCTTGTCGCTCAGCGGGCGGGCCTGTTTGACCGGGCTGCCGACGTAGAGGTAACCACTTTCCAGGCGTTTGCCGGGGGGCACCAGGCTGCCGGCGCCGATCATCACTTCGTCCTCGACCACCGCGCCGTCCAGCACGATGCTGCCCATGCCGACCAGCACCCGGTTGCCCAGGGTGCAGCCATGCAGGGTGACCTTGTGGCCCACGGTGACTTCGTCGCCGATGGTCAGGGGGAAACCGTCGGTATTGAAGGCGCTGGCATGGGTTATGTGCAGCACACTGCCGTCCTGGATATTGCTGCGGGCACCGATGCGGATGCGGTGGATATCGCCGCGAATCACTGTCAGCGGCCAGACCGAGCTGTCTGCGCCGAGTTCGACATCGCCCAGTACCACGGCCGATGCATCGACGAATGCGCCGTCACCCAGCTTAGGGGTGATGCCTCGAAAACTGCGAATTGTCACCTTTGTCTCCTCCCAGGCTGCGCGAAAGGCCGATTGTATTTAAGATGATGGCCTGCCGGCTGGACCTACATCCTAGCAGGCTGTTGAAAACTACCGGTGTGCCTTCGCCAGTGTTTTCAGTGGCTGCTACATCCCAAGGTCGCAGTTTCTTGCCATTCATTCCGTTGGGTGCCTGACGTGAGCCTGAACAATCCTCTCCTGCAACGCTTCGACCTGCCGCCGTATTCCGAGATTCGCCCGGAGCACGTCGAGCCAGCGGTCGATAGCATTCTCAGTGACAACCGCGCTGCCTTGCAGGCGCTGTTGCAGCGTCCGGCGGCGAGCCTGGACTGGAACACCCTGGTGGTTGGCCTTGACGAGTTGAACGAGCGCTTGGCGCGGGCCTGGAGTCCGGTCAGCCACCTGAACGCCGTCTGCAACAGCCAGGAACTGCGCAGCGCCTATGAGGCCTGCCTGCCCAAGCTGTCGGCCTACTACACCGAACTGGGGCAGAACCGTGGGCTGTTCGAGGCCTACCAGGCCCTGAGCCAGAGCCCCGAGGCCGCGGGTTTCGATGTGGCGCAGCAGACCATCATCGAGCATGCGCTGCGTGACTTCCGACTGTCCGGTATCGACCTGCCTGAGGCCGAGCAGCAGCGCTTCGGCGAGATCCAGATGAAGCTGGCGGAACTGGCCAGCCGTTTCTCCAACCAGTTGCTCGATGCCACCCAGGCCTGGAGCAAGCACGTCACCGATGAAGCGCAATTGGCCGGCATCACCGATTCGGCCAGGGCGCAGATGCAACAGGCGGCACAGGCCAAGGGCCTTGAGGGCTGGCTTATCACCCTGGAGTTTCCCAGCTACTACGCAGTGATGACCTATGCCGACGACCGCGCCCTGCGCGAGGAAGTCTATGCCGCCTACAGTACGCGGGCGTCCGACCAGGGGCCGAATGCCGGTGAGTTCGACAATGGTCCGGTGATGGAGCAGTTACTCGATCTGCGCCAGGAACTGGCCAGGCTGCTGGGCTTCGGCAGTTATTCCGAATTGTCGCTGGCGACCAAGATGGCCGACTCCACCGACCAGGTGCTGGGTTTCCTGCGCGACCTGGCGGTGCGCAGCAAGCCGTTCGCCGAGCAGGACCTTGCCGAACTGCGGGCGTTCGTCGCCGAGCATGGCGTGGATGACCTGCAAAGCTGGGATGTCGGCTACTACTCGGAAAAACTGCGTCAGCAACGCTATGACCTGAACCAGGAAGCACTGCGCGCCTGGTTTCCGATCGACAAGGTGCTGTCGGGACTGTTCGCCATCGTGCAACGCTTGTATGGCATAGAGATCCACGAGCTGGAAGGTTTCGATGGCTGGCACCCGGATGTGCGATTGTTCGAAATTCGTGAAAACGGTGCGCATGTAGGGCGCTTCTTCTTTGATCTCTACGCCCGTGCCAACAAGCGCGGCGGTGCCTGGATGGACGGTGCCCGCGACAAGCGCCGCGATGCCGAAGGCAAGCTGGTCAGCCCGGTGGCCAACCTGGTGTGCAACTTCACCCCGGCGGTGGGCGAGCGGCCGGCGCTGCTGACCCATGACGAAGTCACCACGCTGTTCCATGAGTTCGGTCACGGCCTGCACCACCTGCTGACCCAGATCGAACACGCTGGCGCCTCGGGTATCAATGGCGTGGCCTGGGACGCGGTCGAACTGCCCAGCCAGTTCATGGAGAACTGGTGCTGGGAGCCGGAAGGCCTGGCGCTGATCTCCGGCCACTACCAGACCGGCGAGGCGCTGCCCCAGGCGCAACTGGAGAAGATGCTGGCAGCGAAGAACTTCCAGTCCGGGCTGATGATGGTGCGGCAACTGGAGTTCTCGCTGTTCGACTTCGAGCTGCATGCCAGTCATGGCGATGGGCGCAGCGTGCTGGAGGTGCTCGAAGCCATTCGCAACGAGGTTTCGGTGCTGCGTCCGCCGGCCTACAACCGCTTCCCCAACAGCTTCGCGCACATCTTTGCGGGCGGTTACGCAGCGGGTTACTACAGCTACAAGTGGGCCGAGGTGCTGTCTGCCGATGCTTTCTCGAAATTCGAGGAAGAGGGCGTGTTCAATGCCGATACCGGCCGCGCCTTCCGCCAGGCGATCCTGGCCCGTGGTGGGTCGCAGGAGCCGATGGTGTTGTTCGTCGATTTCCGTGGCCGCGAGCCTTCCACCGATGCCTTGCTACGCCACCTGGGGCTGAGCGGAGAAGCGGCATGAGCGAAGCACCGGTGGTCACGTCCAAGCGTTTCATCGCCGGTGCGGTGTGCCCGGCGTGCAGTGCGACGGATTGCATCCGCATGTGGAACGTGGATGGTGTACCGCACCGCGAATGCGTCGAGTGCGGCTACAGCGATACCCTGGATGAGCGTGGCAACTCGGTGCCACGCGAGCTGCCGACCCGGGTCAATATCAGCGCGCTGAAGCCCAAGGCTCCCGATCCTGCGGTGCAGACGGTGCAGTTCTTCCCCAATCCACGCTTGAAGAAACCCTAGGCGCCGAGCGTTTGTGCGTGAGCGTCATGGCTCGCTGGCCAAGCTGTTCCGTCGATAAGGGAAGGGGGCGGTATGTGGCACCTGGTGTGTGGCGATGCAGCGGTGGAAGGCGTGTCCTTCGTTCTCGGAGCTGAAGGCGCGCGGTCAGCCTTGCGGGTCTTGCGCGATGACCTGGCGGTCGGGCCTCTGCACGATACAGACCTGCCGCCCTGTCGTGTGCGGGCCGAGTTCTGGCGTACCGTCTGGCCTGCCGGGATGCCGCCGTTGCCGAAGCTCGATGAGTCCCTGAGCGAGGATGCGCAATGGCTGGCCGGTCTGCCCCGGCAAGAACGTTCGGTAACCGTCTGGCATGGCGACAGCGCTTCCGAGCAATTGCTGCTGGCGCGTGTGGCGGAGGTGCTGCTCGACTCGGACACCGCCCTGTGGGAAGTGGCCTGCGGCACCGGCGACAGTTCGGTTGGCAGGCGCCGGGCGGTGTCCATGCATGAGCCACAGGCCTTGGTTGCCCTCTATCGGTCTCGTCGGGTCACTGCTGAGCGCCAGCGCATATTGGCCGGGCAGTGGCGCCAGGCCGTGCAGGAGAACGCCTGGGTCCGACGCTGGCAGGACGCGGCTTTCCATGGCGAGGACTTCACCCGCATCGATGCGCAGTTGCTGGCTGCGATCCAACCACACTGGCATCCCCTGGCCCAGGCCATGGCCGATGTCATGAAAGGCTGCGATGGTTTCTTCGCCACGGACATGCTGCTGTTCTGGCGCGCCAGGGTCCTGGCAGGAGAAAGCCTTATCGAGGCGCAAGGCCAGGCTGGCGAAGGTTATGCCGGCTGGTGCGTTCGGCGGGTGAACAAAACTTAATGTACTAATTTCTCATATGAGAATATCTTTCGTTAAGTGTGGGGCGTCACCTCGAGGGGAGGTGATCGCACACGGACGGGGGATATTCGTCATGACGGTACAACAGCCGATAACGCCGGAGCTTCAGGGGGTTCCGGAAACCATGCTGATGACGGTCTGGAACCGTTCACGTCATTCACAGGGAGGCGATGCCTTGCTGGATGATCCTCTTGGCGAGGGGCTGGTGCGGCGTTTGAACTACGACTTCCGTGGCCATTTCGGCAAGCCCCATCCCGCCCATGCCATTCGCTCCCGCTATGCCGACGAACGGGTTCGGGATTTCCTCAAGCGTCACCCTTCAGGTGCGGTGGTCGCCTTGGGGGAAGGCCTGGAGACCCAGTTCTGGCGCGTCGACAATGGCCGTGTCGACTGGTACTCCGTGGACTTGCCGGAGTCCATCGCCATCCGCCGTCGGCTACTGCCCGAGTCCTCGCGCAATTACCTGGTCGAGTGTTCGGCGCTGGACCATGCCTGGCTGGAGCGGATCGTCAGCGAGCAGAGCGGCCCGGTCTTCATCAGTGCCGCAGGGCTTTTCATGTATTTCGAGGAGCAGCAGGTGCTGGCGCTGTTGAAAGCCATCGTCGCGCGCCTGGGGCAGGGCGAGTTGTTCTTCGATACCATCCCGCCATGGTTTTCCCGCAAGACGCTCAAGGGCTGGCAGCCGACGCCACGCTATACGGCGCCGCCGATGCCCTGGGGCATCGAGCTGGGGGAGTTGCCGGCATTCATCGCCCAGGTCGAGGGCCTTCGGCTGCGTGAGTGCCTGACCTACGCCGAGCCCTGGCCGCGTTATATGCCCATCCTGTCGCTGCTGTCGCGTATTCGTTGGCTCAAGAACCGACTGGCGCCAGGGCTGGTGCATGCGGTCTTCGAACGCCATACGGATTGAGTCGTTTCAGGAGAAAAAGGGCCGGAGTATTAGTCGACCGGGGCAACTCAGGGTAGATTGTCGGGTCGCTAGCGAGGGGACGCCTGGTTCCCTGTGATTTCGTTTCTCCTGGATGAATATGTATGGCCCGTCCCCGTCTCTTGCCCGATAACTTCACATTGACGCTGATCGCCGTGGTTGGCATCGCTTCGCTGCTGCCCTGTTCCGGGCAGACCGCGGTGGCGTTCGGCTGGATCACCAACCTGGCGATCGGACTGCTGTTCTTCCTGCATGGCGCCAAGCTGTCGCGCGACGCGATCATCGCCGGTGCCGGCCACTGGCGCCTGCACCTGCTGGTGTTCTCTTGCACCTTCATCCTGTTCCCGCTGCTTGGCCTGTTGCTCAAGCCTGTATTGGCACCCTTGGTGGGGACCGAGCTGTACCTGGGCATCCTCTATCTCTGTGCGCTGCCTGCCACGGTGCAGTCGGCGATCGCCTTCACATCGCTGGCTCGCGGCAATATTCCGGCGGCCATCTGCAGCGCAGCGGCCTCCAGCCTGATCGGCATCTTCCTGACGCCGCTGCTGGTATTGCTGCTGATGGGGGCACAGGGCGAGGGCAGCTCGACGCTGGATGCGGTGGGCAAGATCGTCGTGCAATTGCTGTTGCCGTTCATCGCCGGGCAAATCATGCGGCGCTGGATCGGTGGCTGGGTGCAGCGCAACCGAAATTGGCTCAGGTACGTCGACCAGGGGTCGATCCTGCTGGTGGTCTATACCGCGTTCAGTGAAGCGGTGATCGAAGGCATCTGGCAGCAATTGCCGCTGTCGACCCTGGCGGCATTGCTGTTCGCCTGTACGCTGCTGCTGGCCCTGGCTCTGCTCATCACGTCCTGGCTGGGCAAGCGCCTGGGGTTTTCCCTGGAAGATCGCATCACCATTCTTTTCTGCGGCTCCAAGAAAAGCCTGGCCACCGGGGTGCCCATGGCCCAGGTGTTGTTCGCGGGCGGGGGCATCGGCCTGATTATCCTGCCGGTGATGCTGTTCCACCAGATTCAGTTGATGGTTTGCGCGGTGCTGGCGCAGCGCTATGCGCAGAGGCCCGAACAGCCCTGAGCACCTGTTCTGAGTCGCATCGCGATTTCGTGACGGCTTCCTCAATGGTAATTTTCATGATCTGATACTGTTTTTATATACAGTATCGGAGCATGGCCTTGGACAGTATTTCTACGCCGCGAGGCCGTGGTACGGCCTGCAACCCTTCCAACCGGTTCGCGCCTACCCATGGCGAGCGTTTCGATGATGGCTGGCAGCAGGACGTCCCGGCCTGCCAGGCCACTGAGGTGCGCTTCGAGCAGGCCCGCTCGGTGATCAGCCATAATCGCTCCCCGGATGTCGGTTTCGACCGTTCGGTGAACCCCTACCGTGGCTGTGAGCACGGTTGTATTTATTGCTTCGCAAGACCGTCCCATGCGTATTGGGACCTCTCGCCAGGGCTCGATTTCGAAACCCGCCTGATCGCCAAGAGCAACCTGGCCGAGCGTCTGGAGGAAGAACTGAGCCGCCCCGGCTACCAGCCAAGCCCCATTGCGCTGGGTATCAACACCGATGCCTATCAGCCACTGGAGCGTGAACAGCGTCTGACCCGCCAGGCCCTGGAAGTGCTGCTGCGCTTTCGCCACCCCGTGCATCTGATCACCAAGAGTTCGTTGATACTGCGTGATCTCGACCTTCTGTCGGCCATGGCCGAGCAGCGCCTGGTGAGTGTGGCCGTCAGCCTCACGACTCTGGATAATCCGCTCAAATGCATCCTGGAGCCGCGCGCGGCTTCCCCGGCGGCGCGCTTGCGGGTCATCGAACGGCTGCATGAGGCCGGTGTACCGGTTGGTGTGATGTGCGCCCCCGTCATCCCGATGATCAACGACATGGAACTGGAGCATCTGCTGGAGGCTGCCCATGCGGCAGGAGCCGCCTCGGCGGGTTATATCCTGCTGCGCCTGCCCCATGAGGTGGCCGGGTTGTTCGAGGACTGGTTGAACAGGCACTTTCCCGAGCGAGCCGGGCATGTGATGAGCCTGATAAGGCAGTCGCGGGGTGGCCAGGTGTATGACAGCCGCTTCGGCAGTCGTATGCGTGGCGAGGGTGTGTTCGCCGAGTTACTGGCCCAGCGTTTTCGCCTGGCCTGCAAACGCCTGGCTTTTTCGCGTCGCGACGAGGCCTGGGCGCTGGATAGCAGCCGTTTCTCTCCACCGGGGCAGCAGTTGAATCTGTTCTGAACGGAGGGTGTCAATGATGGAAATATTTATTGGCTGGATAAAGGTTGGCCAGTTATTGTAGATTGAATTGCAAATTCCATATTAGCTAAAAGTAACAGAGGAAGTCATTATGGATCGGGACAGTCACATGGTAGATGACGAGCGCTTCGCAAAGGCCGCCGAACTATTGTTGGCCGTCACGGGGGAGCCCGAAGAGCCGGCCCATCTGCAGGAACTCATTGACTGGGTGAAGGCCGATGTACGCAACAAAGCCGCTTTCGAGGAACTGGAGCGGGTATGGCAAGTCACTGGAGACGTTTTGCAACGCGAACCAGGGCTTGCACATGAAGACACCGTACGCTGAGCGCTGCACGGCCCGGGTTGCGCTAGAGCATGCGCTGATCGCGTTACCCAAGGATATGTCCCAGGTATTTCTGTTGCGCACACGGGAGCGATTGTCGATAGAGCAGATCGCGCTGTCCCTGAGTATTCCTTCCTCCGAAGTGGAGCGGCGCCTGGTCGAGGCGATGACGTTCATCCGTCATTTACAGGCCTGATGCAGAGGCTTTTCATGCCGTGACAACAGGACGCATGCGGCAATGGGGACCTGAAAATTCGGCGCTGCATGCCGGTTGATGCTGTTCATTGCGCCTCAGGTCGATCACTATCCGGCTTTCCAAATGTTCGAGATTCGAGACGGGGCATGACACGCATCCAGAAAACGGTTTTCATCTCTCTGGCCCTGGTCGCACTGATCGTCGGCCTGGCCTTGTCCAGGGTATTCGACCGACCCGCCGATCTCGATCCGGCGCGGCTGGTCGAGGCCGGTATCGTGTTGTTGCCGCAAGCGCGAACGCTGCCGGAACTGTCCCTGATCAACCAGGATGGTGAGGCGGTCCAGGTCGATCAACTGACCGGACGCTGGAGCCTGTTGTTTTTCGGCTACACCTTCTGCCCGGATATCTGCCCGACGACCCTGGTCGACCTGCGTCGCGTCAAGGAGATGCTGCCGGTAGAACTCGCCGAGCGGTTGCAGCCGATACTGGTGAGCGTCGACCCGCAGCGGGACACGCCGGAGCAGCTCAAGCAGTACCTGAGCTACTTCAAGTCCGGCTTCCAGGGGCTGACCGGTCCCCTGGCCGATATCCAGAAGCTGGCCAACTCGGTCGGCATTCCCTTCATCCCGGCCGATGGCAAGAGTGAGAACTACACGGTGGACCACAGCGGCAACCTGGCCATCATCGGGCCGGACGGTCGCCAGCGGGGTTTCATCCGTGGGCCTTTGAAGGTCGAGCAACTGGCCGAACAGTTGCAGCCGTTGATTCGTTAACAGGCCGTTGAAAAACGTAGCCGAAGCCGCCAGCGCAAGGCAAAAATAGGCGAGAAAGCGCAGTTTACGAGTGGTAAATGAGCATTTCGAGCCTGTTTTTAACGCAGCGATGGCAATGCAGGTAGTTTTTCAACGGCCTGTTAAGGCTGGAGCCGGCACCAAGTGCGTAGTCAATCGCTACCTGTGAGGGAGTGGCACGTACCTGGGCAACGGGCATAATGAGAAAAGCGTATGAGAATCTGCTGTGTTGCTGACACGTATCAAAGCAGGCGAAACCCGTTGATGGTCGGATGAACCGGTCGAGAAACAAGGCGAAGGCGGGTGACAGATAAAGCCCCATCGTCGTATGTGAAGCCGAGCGAGAGAGATTCGGCGACTGTTATCGATTCACCCACAACAAACCCTTAGGAGTTGCCATGATTCGTAAAGTACTCGTTGCATCCGTTCTGGCTATGGCCGCTGTCCCTGCATTCGCCGCCGATTGCTCTGTGACCGTTACCGGTACCGACCAGATGACCTGGGACGTCAAGAACATCGATGTCAGCAAGAGCTGCAAGGAATTCACCGTCAACCTGAAACATGCCGGCACCATGCCCAAGCAGGTCATGGGTCACAACTGGGTACTGACCAAAGCGGGCGACTTCCAGCCGGTCTCCGCCGAGGGCATGGCCCAGGGCCTGGACAAGAACTACGTCAATGACGCCGACGCTCGTGTCCTGGCGCACACCAAAGTGATCGGCGGTGGCGAGAGCGACAGCGTTACCTTCGACGTTGCCAAGCTGGCTGCTGGCGAAGAATACGCCTTCTTCTGCTCCTTCCCGGGCCACTTCTCCATCATGCGCGGCACCCTGAAACTGGTTGACTGATCCCCAAGGATTTCGCCAGTAACAAGAATCCCCGTTCTTCGTCAGAAGGCGGGGATTTTTCATGTCCGGGTCAAGTGTGTCCTCACGGCTTTAGCCTGGCGCGTTCCAGTCACAGAAGCAGCCCACGGCCAGCGCCCGTGTGGCCTGGACGTCACGCCCCTGCAACAGGGCACTGATGATCGGCTCTATGAAACTGTTGCTCGCATTGCAGACTGCGCCCTCACTGTAGGGGCCGAAGTAGCCGAGCTGGCCGTCGTTGTTCCAGATGGCCACGGCCGGGCTGGCTGGCAGTTCGGCTGAGCCGGGCAGCCCTTGCAGCGGCTTCAGGCCCGACAACTGGGGTGACAGGCTGCCCTGGGTGCCAGGCTTCTGTATCACGTAGAAGTCGACGCCTTTGTCCGCGTAGTGCGCGAGCAGCTCGGCCAGGTGCTGCTGGTTGCCGACATTGCACGGGCAGGCCGGGTCCCAGAAATGCACGACGCGGACAGGGCCGGGGCCGGCGATCGCGTCGGGCAGTGCCAGCGCCTCACCGGAGAATATCTCGGTACGTTGGTCGAAAGGGCGCAGGTAGCGTGCCTGATACCACTGGTAGGCGAGCAACATGGCGATGGCCCAGACCAGGCAGGCCAGGCCGATGAAAAGATATTTGTTGCGCGTGGACATGGTATTACCCGCAGTCATGCTGGCGGTCTTCGAAAGGATGCAGCGTCGGCGCGCCCGTTGGAGCGTGTCGATGAGCGTCAGCTTGCCATGTCATGCCTTAAAGCTGAATATCGGCCCGCCTGTATCGGAAAGAAAAGACCCATGCCCGAACGAATCCAGCCCGATCTCTTGCGTGACAGCCTGCCTGTTCTGGAGCAGGCGGGCGAGTTGTCGCCATTGGCCCGCCAGTACCAGGCGTATTACGGCCTTGAGCAGCCCGCCGTGCAGAGCCGTTTGTGGCGTTTCGCCGTTGCGCAGTACCAACTGGTCGCCCAGGCCTGGTGGCCGGAACAGCCACGGGGCACGTTGGTGATCCTGCATGGCTACTACGACCATATGGGCCTTTATCGCCATGTTCTCGAATGGGGGTTGGCGATGGGCTTCGCCGTGCTGGCCTGCGACCTGCCGGGGCATGGCCTGTCCAGTGGGGCGCGGGCCAGCATCAACGAATTCGATGAGTACCAGGCCGTGCTGGATGGCTTGCTGGCGCAGGCGGCCCTGCTGGACTTGCCGCAACCCTGGCACTTGCTCGGGCAGAGTACCGGAGGGGCAATCGTGCTGGATCGCCTGCTCAGCCGGCCGGAGCAACGGGTATCCGGGGAAAGCATCCTGCTGGCGCCGCTGGTCAGGCCGCGCGCCTGGCGCTGGTCGCGGCTGAGCTATGCGATGTTGCGGCATTTCGTGGAAAAGATACCGCGTACCTTCAGCGAAAATTCCGGTGATGCGGATTTTCTCGCGTTCGTGCAACGCAGCGATCCGCTACAGCCGAATGTCCTGCCCACGGCCTGGGTCGGCGCGCTGGCGCGCTGGATTCCACGTATCGAAGCGGCGACTGCGAGCAGCCACAGCCCGATCATCGTGCAGGGCGAGGCGGACATGACCGTCGACTGGCGCCACAACCTGCCGGTGCTACAGAGCAAGTTCAATGCGCCGCAGATCCTCAGCCTGCCTGATGCGCGCCATCACCTGGCCAATGAGCATGAAGCGCTGCGTCGTCGGTATTTCGCGTTCCTCAGCGAGCGGCTGGGGCGCTAGTCGCACGCACGTATCCACTATCGGTCCGCGAGGTAGGGTGCGCCGCGCGCACCTGCAGTGCTGGCACGTGCAGACCCTTGTCGTTTTGCAGTAGATTGCCCCGTTCGCTTCGTTGCTACAGGCTCTCCATGTCTTCGGTCTTCAATGTCGTATTGCCGGTTTTCGCACTGATCCTGCTGGGTTTCGTCTGCAGCCGGACGGGCCGTCTCGGGCCTGCCGCCGCGTCGGAACTGAACCGCTTCGTGGTCTGGCTCGGGTTGCCGGCGCTGTTGTTCAGCATCACCGCCAACGCCAGTTGGAAAGAGGTGTGGCAGCCGGGGTTTATCGCGGCGTTCAGCATCGGGTGCCTGGGGGTATTCGCCTTTACCCTGGTCTACCGCCTGTTGCAGCGCCAGTCCCTGGTGGATGCGAGCCTGGACGGCCTGGGGGCGGCCTATGCCAACACGGGCTACGTCGGCTTTCCGTTGTGCCTGCTGATCCTGGGGCAGGAGGCCTTGCTGCCGGCGCTGGTGGCGTCGCTGGTGGTGGTCTGCGTGCTGTTTGCGATTGCCCTGGCTTGCGTCGAGGTCGGCCTGCACAGCGGCGGGCGCATACGGGATATGCTGTCGACGGTCGTGGGATCGCTGCTACGCAATCCCCTGGTCATCGCGCCAGTGCTGGGCAGTGCCTGGGCCGCGGGTGGCCTGGCATTGCCCACGGGGGTCAATACGTCGCTGGAGCTGCTCGGCGCTGCCGCCGCACCCTGTGCGCTGGTTTCGCTGGGGTTGTTCCTGGCGCGTCCGCAGCCTTCGGTCCGTGTCACGGGGGTGTGGCCGCTGGTGTTCCTGAAGCTCTTTGTCCAGCCCGTGCTGACCTGGTACCTGGCCGCTCGGGTGTTCGCGTTGCCCGAGCTTTGGGTACAGGCCGCGTTACTGTTGAGCGCGTTGCCGACCGGGACGGGGCCGTTCATGCTGGCCGAGCTGCATGGCCGGGAAGCGGCCCGCGTGTCGCGTGTGGTGTTGTTCTCCACGCTGGGCTCGCTGATTACCTTGTCGTTCTGGCTGCTGTTGCTAGGGCTGTAGAGTAGCCTCCCGCCGGTCAGGGCGCGGTTTTCAATGCTGCGCGAAGGGCCTGCAAGGTGGCCTGGTAGTAGGCTTTGCCAGCCTCTGACTGGGCGAAGTCGACGTATTCCTGCAACTCGGCGTCGGACAACTCGCGATAGACGTACAGCAGCGTATTGTCGATATCAGCCTCCACCTGTTGCGTCAGGCGTTGCCGCTGGCTTTCCAGCAGGCCTTGTGTCTGGCCACCGCCCAGCAGCCCCGGCATCATCTGGCTCAGGCTGTCGGCCGCGACGCCCGCCAGCGCCAGGCTGACTTCCGCCGCGCCCTGGCTGGCGGGAATCGCCTGGGCCAGGTGGCGTATCAGCAACTGCCGGTTGCTGCCGGCCTCCATGCGTGGCAACCCGTTGGCATGCCGGTTCAACTGGTCACGGCGGGTCGCCAGCACTTCGGCCTGGACGATCTTGCGGCCAAGCTCCGATTCGAAGAACGCCAGGGCCGGTTGCGCATCGGGCAGGTTCTGGCGCAGCGCCGCCTGTGCCCTGCTGTCCATGGCCGAGGGTTCGAAGCGCTGGTTGCTGTTGTTGACCAGTGCCTGGAAAACTGCCGGCGGCAGCGTGTCCTTGTAGCGCTGCTGCACGCTGTTGAGGGTTTCGCTGAAGTGCTGGCGCTGCTCGGGCCAACCGGCCGCCGCATAGAGCGTGGCGTGGGTATCGGCCAGGGTGGGCAGGCTGAAGGCCAGCAGGAGGAAAGTGAAGAGCGTGCGCATGACGAATCCTGTATGGGGGGTGGGTTATTTTCGTGGTGCGGGTGCTTGTTTGTCGATATGGCAGGTTAGACTCCAGCCTATTCTCAGGAGCGACGTCCTTGCCATTCACCTCGATCATCGATGAGCTGTCCAACCGGGGCTTTGCGCTGCAAAAAGACTTCCTTCGCGAAGATATGACCCACGATCTTGTCCTTGAGTGCCGCCGTCGGGAGCGCGAAGGTTCGCTCACACCCGCAGGCATCGGCAGGGGCGAGGGGGTGGCGGTGATGGAAGGGATTCGCGGGGATCAGATCGACTGGCTCGACCCCGGCCAGGCCGCCATCAGCGATCGTTACCTGGCGACCATGGATGAACTCCGGCAGGCCTTGAACCAGGCGTTCTTCCTCGGCCTCGAGGAGTTCGAATGCCACTTCGCCCTGTACCCGCCGGGGGCGTTCTACAAGCCTCACCTCGACCGCTTTCGTGACGATGACAGCCGTACCGTCACGGCAGTGCTCTATCTGAACCACGACTGGCAGCCGGAGCACGGCGGTGAGATGCGCATGCACCTCGCCCAGGGCCCTCTGGATGTGGCGCCGCTGGCCGGTAGCCTGGTGGTGTTCATGTCTGGCGAGGTCCTCCATGAAGTGCTGCCGACCTCGGTCGACCGGCTGGCCCTGACCGGTTGGTTCCGGCGGCGCGCCATCCAGCCGTTCTGATCCCTCGTCTGGCGTTTCTCCCGCCCATGAACAAAAAGACCCGGCCAAGGCCGGGTCTTTTTGTTCCAGTGTCGCGTCTTACATACCCAGCCAGTTCGGCAGGGCCAGGGAGACGAACGGCACATAGGTGACCAACACCAGGAACGCCAGCATCACCAGTACCCACGGCGCCACGGCGACGATGGTACGTGTCAACGGCATGCCGGTGACCGCTGAGGTGACGAACAGGTTGAGTCCTGTTGGTGGCGTGATCAGGCCGATTTCCATGTTCACCACCATGATGATGCCCAGGTGGATCGGGTCGATGCCCAGTTGCATGGCGATCGGGAACAGGATCGGCGCCAGGATCAGGATGATCGCCGACGGCTCCATGAAGGTACCGGCGACCAGCAGCACGATGTTCACTACCAGCAGGAATTCGATCGGGGTGAAGCCCTGCTCGACGACCCAGGCGGTGATGGACTGCGGGATCTGCTCAGTGGTCAGGACGTGGGCGAACAGCATGGCGTTGGCGATGATGAACATCAGCACCACGCTCAGTTTGCCAGCCTCGACGAATACCTTCGGGCATTCGCGGATGGTCATGTCCTTGTAGATGAAGATCGCCACGAAGGCCGCGTAGACAGCGGCTACGGCAGCGGCTTCGGTCGGGGTGAACATGCCCGAGTAGATACCACCGAGGATGATGACGATCAGCAGCAGGCCCCAGATCGCCTTGCGCCCGGCTTCGAGTATTTCCTTGAAGGACGCACGCGGCAGCGACGGCATGTTCTTGATGCGGGCGATGATGTAGATGGCCACCATCAACACCAGGCACAGCAGCAGGCCCGGAACCACACCTGCCATGAATAGCTTGCCGACCGAGGTTTCGGTGGCGGTGGCGTAGACCACCATGACGATCGATGGCGGGATCAGGATGCCCAGGGTACCGGCGTTACAGACGATACCAGCGGCGAACTCCTGCTTGTAGCCGGAGCGCACCATACCGGCGATTACGATCGAGCCGACCGCAGCCACCGTGGCAGGCGAAGAGCCGCACAACGCGGCGAACAGCGTACAGGCCAGAATGGCTGCGATAGCCAGGCCACCCTTGATGTGGCCGACGCAGGCGTTGGCGAAGTCGATCAGGCGGCGGGCCACGCCACCGGTGGTCATGAAGGCACCGGACAGCAGGAAGAACGGAATCGCCAGCAGCGTGTAGTGCTCGCTGGTCTCGAACAGCTTGATCGCCAGCGAACGTACGGAGTCGTTGCTGAAGAACAGGATGGTCATTGCCCCGGACAGACCCAGGGAGATCGCCACCGGGATGCCGATGAACATCAGCACGAACAGGGCGATGAAGAGAAACGCGATGGTCATTGTTTTTGCTCCGCGGTAGCGCCCTGATCAGCCAGTTTCAGTGCATCGTCAGCCTCGCTGTGCAGGCCCAGGCCATATTGTTTGCCTTGCAGCACGCGGATGAAGATTTGCAGGAAGCGCACGAACATCAGGGCAAAACCGATGGGCACGATCATCACGATATGCCACTGCTGGATGCCGAAACGGTCGAGGTCCTCGGCGCCGATGCCGGCGGAGAACAGCGTGGCCACCCATTGCTCGCTGGAGTAGGCCATCAGCGCGGTATAGCCCAGGCAGACGATCAGGGCGACGATGGCGACGAGGCGTTGCACGTCGCGGCTGAACTGGCGGACCAGCAGGTCCACGCCGATGTGCGCGCCGATGCGTACACCCCAGGCCAGACCGACGAAGATCAGCCAGCCGAACATGGCCTTGGTCAAGGCCACGCTCCAGGTCATTTCCTGGGCGAGGAACAGGATGCCGTCACCGATGGCGAAGAACAGATCTTCGCCGAACGGCATGGAGTCGCCCAGGGAATAGAAAACGGTATAGAGGTTGTTGAACACCACATAGGAGAAGGTGATCAGCGTCATGCCGCCCAGCAGGAAGGCGACCAGCCATTCCTCCAGGTTGTTCCAGACGCGGGAGATAGCATGCATGGATAATCTCCAGTGAAGCCGGGTTTGGGATTGGTACGAAAAGCCGCCAGGTTCATTCGAGCGTAGATGCTTTTCGTACAGATCCGAGTGGAAAGACCCGTTATCCGGGGTTTGATGAACGAGGAGACCAGCCGATGCCGTCGAGGGCAGCGGCTGGTCTCTCCAGCGGAGTCGTTAGCCTGGAAGGCTCCTGGCTCCGACTCAGTTGGCCTGGTTGCTGGCTTCGGCAGCCTTGATCAGGTCAGCACCGATTTCCTTCTCGAACTTCTTCCATACCGGGCGCATCGCGTTACGCCATTCTTCACGCTGCTCGGGCGTCAGGGTGATGATCTCGGTGGTGCCTGCTTCCAGGATGCGCTTCTTGTCGGCCTGGTTCAGTTCTTCGGCCTGGCGGTTCACTTCGACCGAAACCTCGTTGAGGATGGCGCTCAGCTCGGTGCGGATGTCTTCCGGCAGACCGTCCCAGAACTTGGTGTTGGTGATGACCATGTAGTCCAGCAGGCCGTGGTTGGACTCGGTGATGTACTTCTGCACTTCGTGCATTTTCTGGCTGTAGATGTTCGAGTAGGGGTTCTCGGCACCGTTTACCACGCCAGTCTGCAGGCCTTGGTAGACCTCGGCGAAGCTCATTTTGCGCGGTGCGGCGCGCAGCGCCTTGAACTGCTCGTCGAGTACGGCGGAAGCCTGTACGCGGAACTTCAGGCCACGGGCGTCTTTCGGCTCACGCAGGGCCTTGTTGGCGGACAGTTGCTTGAGGCCGTTGTGCCAGTAGCCCAGGCCGGTGATGCCTTTGCTTTCCATGGAGGTCAGCAGCGACTGGCCTTCTGGGCTCTTCTGGAAACGGTCGACCGCGTCGATGTTGTCGAACAGGAACGGCAGGTCGAAGATCTGGATGCCCTTGGAGTAATGCTCGAACTTGGCCAGCGAGGGGGCAATGATCTGCACGTCGCCCAGCAGCAGCGCTTCCATTTCCTTGCCGTCGCCGAACAGCGAGGAGTTCGGGTAGACCTGGACGTTCACTTTGCCGGCCAGACGCTCTTCGACGAGCTTCTTGAACAGCACGGCGCCCTGGCCTTTCGGCGTGTGCTCGGCGACCACGTGGGAGAACTTGATGGTGATCGGCTCGGCCGCCTGGGCCATGCCGGCGATGCTCAGCGATAGGGCGCAAGCGAGCGCCTTGGCAGTCATTTTGAACATTATCGTGTTCCTCTTGTTGGGTGTGAGGCGCCTTCGAGGCGACTCGGCAGTGAACGGATAGCTGACCCCGAATATCGGAATGATGGCCGCTGTGCTCCGATCAGGCTGATCCCTAGAGCAATGCCTATGCCAAATGGCGAGGGCTTAGACTTTCGTCGAAGACGATAGGTAGTGTTTTTATAGGCTGGCTACAAAATCGCTCTGGAATGCGCCCTGGTGCCTTGGCGGAATCAGGGAGAAGCCTCCTTTTCCGGCGACTGATTGGCGGATTTCCGCCAATCAGTCGTTTTCGGGCGGCGAGCTTCCGCCATGTTCGTTGAAGTTGAGTCCGTGCTTGCGCAGTTTGTCGTGCAGGGTCTTGCGTGGCAGGCCCAGGGATTCGGCGACGCTGCGCAAGGAGCCATGGGGGCGGGCCAGTTCCGCGGCGATCAGGCTGCGCTCGAAGGCTTCCACCTGGCGGGCCAGGTTGCCGGCACTCTCTTGTAGCGCCTCGGCAGGCTCTCCTACCGCGTCATCCAGGCCGAGGTCCAGGCCGAGGGCGAAGCGTTCCGCCGTGTTTTGCAGTTCGCGGACGTTGCCTGGCCAGTTGTGCAACAGCAACTGGGCCCGATGCTCCGGGCGCAGCTCGCGGTTCGCCAGGCCGTGGCGCTCCGCCGCCGCCTCGCTGAAATGCTGGAACAGCACCAGGGTGTCGTCATTGCGCTCGCGCAGCGGCGGTATGCGCAGCGGCGCGACGTTCAGCCGGTAATAGAGGTCGGCGCGGAAGCGGCCCTGGTCCGCCGCCTGGCGCAGGTCCTCCTTGGTCGCGGCGATCACGCGGATATCCAGCGGGATCAGCAGGTTGCCGCCGAGGCGCTCGACCACGCGCTCTTGCAGCATGCGCAGCAGCTTGACCTGCACCTCCAGGCTCATGCTCTCGATCTCGTCGAGGAACAACGTGCCGCCATTGGCGAATTCGAACTTGCCGATGCGGCGCTTCTGCGCGCCGGTGAACGCCCCCGGCTCATGGCCGAACAGCTCGCTCTCCACCACCGATTCGGCCAGTGCGCCGGCATTGATGGCGACGAACGGGCCGTTGCGCCGGCTCGACAGGTCGTGCAGCGCGCGCGCCACCACCTCCTTGCCGGCGCCGGTTTCGCCGAGGATGAGTACGTCGGCCTGGGTTCCGGCCAGTGCGCCGATCTGCTCGCGCAGGCGCTGCATGCCGGTGGACTGGCCCAGCAGGCGGGCGGACAACTGCTGCCGGTCCGCCAGCGCCAGGCGCAGGCTGCGGTTGTCCAGCACCAGTTTGCGCAGGGCCAGGGCACGGCGCACGCTCTCCAGCAGCGCATCGCTGGGGAAGGGTTTTTCCAGGAAGTCATAGGCGCCGGCGCGCATGGCCTGCACCGCCAGCTGGATATCGCCATGGCCGGTGATCAGCAGCACCGGCAGTTCGCTGTCGCGGGCCTGCAATTGTTCCAGCAGGTGCATGCCGTCGATGCCGGCCATGCGGATGTCGCTGACCACCACACCCGGCCAGTCCGCCGGCAGGCTGCCGTCCAGGCCGCGCGCGTCGCCCAGGCTGACCACCTTCAGTCCGGCGAGGTCGAGGGTCTGGCTCAGGGCCTTGCGCAGGTGTGGGTCATCGTCGATCAGCACGACCTGGGTCTGGTTGTCGATCGGGCTGTCGCTCATTGCAGATAATCCTCGGTGGGAAAGGCCGTTGCCGGTTGCGCCAGACGCAGCCGCAGGGTCAGTTGGGCGCCGCCTTCGGGGTGGTTGGAGAACTCCAGTTCGCCATCCAGCGCACGCACCAGGGTATCGCAGATCGCCAGGCCGAGGCCGAGGCCCTGGGCGCTGGTCTTGGTGGTGAAGAAAGGCTCGCGGGCGCGGGCGATGGCTTCGCTGCTGAAGCCGGGGCCGTTGTCGCGCAGGACCAGCCGCACGCCGTCGTCCACCTGGCCGGCGCTGAGCCAGATACGCCGTGGCAATGGCCGTTCGCCGAGGGCATCGAGGGCATTGGCCAGCAGGTTGGAGAGGATCTGCCGCAGGCGGGTTTCTCCGGCCTGCACCCAGAGCGTGGCCTCGGGCAGGTCGCGGATCAGTTCGACGCCCATCGACTGGCGGCGCTTGGCCAGCAGCGCCAGGGCATCGTCGATGGCCGGTTGCAGCGCCACCCGCTCCGGTGCATGACGATCGCGGCGGGCGAAGGCGCGCAGGTGGGCGATGATCGAGGCCATGCGTGCGGTCAGCTCGCTGATGCGTTGCAGGTTGTCGCGGGCCTCGTCGTTGCGCTGGTGGTCGAGCAGTACGCCGGCGTTGTCGGCATAGCTGCGGATCGCCGCCAGTGGCTGGTTCAGTTCATGGCTGATGCTGGCGGACATGGTGCCCAGCGCCGAGAGCTTGCCGGCCTGCACCAGCTCGTCCTGGGCGCGCACCAGCTCCTGCTGGGTGTGTTCGCGTTCCAGCACTTCCGTTTTCAGGCGGCTGTTGAGGGACTCCAGGTCGCGGGTGCGCTCCTGCACCCGCTGTTCCAGTTGCTGGCGCGCCTGGGCATCGAGGTTGAGCCGTTCGATGAAGTGCCGCCGACGCTGCATCAGCAGCCCCAGCCACAGCAGCAACGCCAGCAGGGTGGCGCCGCCGATGGCGACCGCCGTGCGCACGGGGCGCTCGACCATGGACATCGGCGCAAGGATGCGCACGGTCCAGTCGATCTCGCGCAACTCGTGGCTCTGGATCAGCCAGCGGTTGATGTCCAGCGTCAGGTCCTGCGGTGACAGGGTCGGGTAGGGCTGGTTGAAGGCGATCTGCTCGCGCTCGTCGAAGTCCAGCGCACGGCTGGCGCGAAACCGCCACGCATCCTGCGAGGTAAGGATCACGACACCGAAGTTGTCGGTCACCAGGAGTCGTTCCGGTGTGTTGCCCCAGAGCCGTTCGGTGTGGTCGAGGTCCACCTTGACCACCAGCACGCCGAGGATGCGCTCGCCGTCGCGCACCGCCGAGCCGAAGTAGTAGCCACGCTTGCCGGAGGTGTTGCCGAGGCCGAAGAAGCGCCCCAGCTTGCCTTCCAGGGCTTCGATGAAATAGGGCCGGAAGGAGAAGTTGCGGCCCACGAAACTGTCGTATTCGGCCCAGTTGGAAGAGGCCAGCGCGTAGCCTTCGGTGTCCATCAGGTAGATGACGTCGGCGCCGGTTTCCTTGCGCAGTTCGTTCAGGCGGCGGTTGGCCTGGTCCAGGGTCTGCGGGTCGTCGGCCTGGTAGAGCGCGGCGCGGATCGTCGGCAGCTCGCCGAGAATGCGGGGCATGACTTCATAGCGGCGCAGTGTGCCGAGCAGGTTGGCGACGTAGAGGTCGAGGGTCTGGCGGTTCTGCTCGGTCAGCTCGTTGACGTAGTAACGCTCGGCCAGCCGTTGCACGGGCCAGAGCAACGGTGCCAGCAGCAGTGCGAGCAACGCCAGGTTGCGCCAGCGGGGGCGCCTGGAAATGGGTGTGTGCGTCAGGGTCATGCCGGTGCGCCTATGGGACGGCGCCATTATGCACGCAGCGGTGGGGATAACCGAAATGGCCCTGGCGGAACGCGGACGGGCGCCGCAGCGCGACACCCGTCCTGCCAGTGCGTCAGAAGTCGCCGCGCAGCGTCACGACATAGCTGCGGGGTTCGCCGAACAGGTTGACCCGGTCCAGGCCATCCGCCGACATGTAGTACTTGCGGTCGAACAGGTTTTCCCCGGTCAGGCTGACCTGCCAGTGCGGGTCGAGTTTCCAGGCGACCCGGGCATCCCAGATCGCACGGCCCGAAGCACCGTATTTGCGACCGGTCGAGGTTTCGTTCTCATAACGCGATTGCGCGGAAACGCCGCCGCCCACGGTGAGGCGTTCCAGGCTCCCGGGAACGATATAGCTGGTCGACAGGCGCGCCAGGTGCTTGGGCGTTTCGCTGGACACCGGGCCGCCGCTGTTCTGGCGTGTCATGTTGAAGGTGTAGCCACCCATGACTTGCAGGCCTGGCAGCAGTTCGCCGCTGGCCTCCACATCGAAGCCCTTGCTGCGCTGGATGGAGCCGTTGTTGTAGCAGGTGCCGTAGGCGTCGTTGCCGGTGCAGCGGATACCTGCCGCGTAGGCCTCGTCATCCGCCTGGGAGACGTCTTCCTGCTTCACGTAGAACAGTGCGAGGGCGAGGTTCAGGCGCTTGTCGAACAGTTCGCCCTTGACGCCGGTTTCATAGCTGGCGCCGATGGCGGGCTTGAGCGGCGAGCCACCGATATCGCGGTAGCGGCTCTGTGGCAGGAAAATGTCCGAGTAGCTGGCGTACCAGGACCAGTTCTGGTCGAGGTCGTAGATCAGGCCGGCAAACGGCGTGAACTGGCCGCTTTCCTTGGTGGTGTAGTCGCCAGCGCCGATCTTGTACTTGAAGTCGTAGTTGTACCAGCTGACGCGCGCACCGAGCACCAGGCTCAGCGGTTCGGACAGGCGCAGGCGCGTATTGGCATAGATGCCAGACTGTTCGTCGACCAGGTCGGTGACGGAGGTCCAGGCCGGTCGGGCCGGCTTGGCGAAGGCATGGTGATCGACGTCGAAGATGTTCACCGGTACGCGGTCGGCACTGGAGAAGAAGATGTCGGCCATCTTGTCCGTCACGTTCTGGCGGGACCAGTTGGCGCCCAGGACCAGTTGATGGGTCAGGCCGAAGGCGTCGAAGTTGCCTTCGAAGTGGGTGTCCGCGCCGATGCTTTTCACGTCAAGGTGACGGAATTGCACGCCGCGGAATGTCGAGCCCGCATGAGTGACCGGGTCGAGAGGCCCGCGCGCATAGGCGATGGCCTGTTTGAAGCCACCGTCCGAGTAGGTCAGCGAGGTCTTGTTGCTCCAGGTGTCGTTGAAGCGGTGCTCGACCTCGGCGAAGGCTTCGTTCATGCGGGTTTCATGGCTGTTCCAGTCCTGCACCAGGGCGGTGGAGCGCGAGATGTTCGGCGCCGTGCCATCGCTGTAGCGCGGCAGGCCGAAGATCGAATAGCCGTTGATCTTGCCGGTCTGGCGACGCAGGCTCAGGGTCAGCGTGGTGTCGCTGCCAAGGTCCGCTTCGACGATGCCGTACAGCAGCGGCGTCCGGGATTTCTTCTCGTCCAGGTAGGAGCCTTTGTCTTCGTAGGCGGTGACCAGGCGTCCACGCAGGGTGCCCGCGTCATTCAGGCTACCGCTGCCATCCAGGTCGAGCCGGTAGTTGTCCCAGGAGCCGGCGCGGGCGGTGATGGAGAATTGCGGGGTCGCCGTCGGGCGCTTGCGCACCAGGTTCACCGCGCCACCGGGGTTGCCGGCACCGACCAGCAGGCCGGCCGCGCCACGCAGCACTTCGACACGGTCGTAGATCGCCGTGTCCGGCGGCAGCCAGCCAGTCACGGTGTAGGCCTGCCCCGGGACGCCGTCCATCAGGTAGCTGCTTTCATCGAGCACGAAGCCGCGTGACTGGAACACGTGGGCGCCGAAGTTGCGTTGGCCGAAGGTGATGCCGGGTGTCTTGGCCATGACCTGTTCCAGGCTGGTCAGGTTCTTTTCATCCATGAGCTTGCGGGTCATGACGCTGACCGACTGCGGGATTTCCCTGAGTGTCTGGGTGCTTTTGCCGATGCTGACGGCGCGCGCCGCATAGGAGCCGCTGCCCTCGCTGGTCGCGCCCAGCAGCAGGCCGCTGTTGATGCTGGTGGCGCCCAGCTCCAGGGCACTGCCGCCGCTGCTGGCGGGCTGGACGCTGAAGTTGCCGCTGCCGGTGACGCGCAGTTCCAGATCGCTGCCGTCCAGTGCGCGTTGCAGGGCCTGGAGGGGCGAGAAGTTGCCGCGAATGGCCGGGGCCTGCTTGCCTTGCACCAGGGCCGGGTCGAGGGCGATGACCTGGCCGGTCTGGCGTGCGATGGCGTTCAGGGTATTGGCCAGGCTGTCGGCCGGCAGGTTGAATGCGACGGCCTGCTGGCGGACTTCCGCCGCATCGGTGGCATGGGCGGTGGGGCCGAGCAGGGCCAGTGATAGGGCGATGGCGAGGGGCCAGGGCTTGTGCATGAAGCTCTCCTGTTATGCGTGCTTTCAGGAGATAGGTGAAATGAGAAATGAAAACCGGACACGGATGGGAATGTTTTTTCTGCGCACGCCGCAGAGGCTTTCCTGCCGGGTTGCTTCAGCCCGTCGGCCTTTCTTCGGGTCTGAGCGTCAAGACCTGCACACCGTCTCGCGTCACGGCCACCGTGTGCTCGAATTGGGCGGACAACGTCCCGTCCAGTGTGACGACAGTCCAGCCATCCCCTTTGGTGCGGACGGCGTCACGTCCCTGGTTGATCATTGGCTCGATGGTGAACACCATGCCTTCGCGCAATAGCAGCCCGGTCCTGGGGCGGCCCCAATGCAGCACCTCGGGTGGTTCGTGCATTTCACGACCAATGCCATGCCCGCAATACTCCCGCACGACGGAGTAGCCGTTTTGTCGGGCGTGGCGCTCGATGGCATGGCCTATATCGCCAAGCCGGTTGCCTGGGCGAACGGCGTTGATGCCTTTCCACATGGCTTCGTAGGTCACCTGCACAAGCCGCGTTGCCGGCAAGGACACTTCGCCGATGAGGTACGTCTTGCTGGAATCGGCGATGAACCCATTCTTTTCCAGCGTGATGTCGAAGTTGACGATGTCTCCGTTCTGCAGGATTTCCGTGGCAGATGGGACACCGTGGCAAACGACGTTGTTACGCGAGGCGTTCAGGGCATAGGCGAATCCATACTGCCCCTTGCTCGCCGGGCGTGCCTTGAGTTCGTTCACGATGAAGTGCTCAGCCATGTCGTTGACTTGCAGGGTCGACATGCCGATCAGGTTCAACCGATCCAGGTAGCCGAACACGCTCGCCAGCAGTCGTCCCGACTCTGCCAGCAGTGCGATTTCCTCCGGGCGCTTGGTCATCTCAAAGCGCCCTGACAGCCTGGGCTTCGACGCCAGCGGCCCGAAGCTCCTGCACGACGACTTCATTGAAGGTCAGCGTCGGATTCATTTCACACAGCATGCCGACCTTGATCCAGAAGGCCGCCTGCGCGTTGATGGATCGACACGTCACGGCACTCGCCTTGCGTATCTGGTCGTGCAGGTCGTCGTCGATGTTCACAATGCCCATGTCAATCTCGAATATATGGAATGTATATGAATCGTATATTCGTCTCGATGGCTATGCAAGGCGCTTTCTCCGGAACGAACGACCCAAATGGAAGGAGGCCGTAAACCTACCCTCGAAGCTTTCCGCTCAGGCGCGAGGGCTGATCAGGGTGATCCAGGGGCCGTAGTGTTCGATGCGGATCGGCAGCGTTTCGGCCAGGGCCAGCAGGGTGCGATCGCTGTCGTCCAGCGGGAACACGCCTTGTACACGCAAGGGGCGGACACGTGGGTCGACCCGGATCAGCCCGTGGCGGTAGGGGCGCAGCGATGCGATGACGGACTCCAGCGTTTCGTCCAGCACGCTGAGTCGACCTTGCAGCCAGTCGGCACGGTAGTTCTGCTCCGGCAGCGTCTCGATGCTGCCAGGGCGCAGCAGCGCCGCGTGGTCCTGGCGTAGTTCCAGGGCCTGGCCGCTGGTATTGCTGATGTGCACGGCATGCTGCAACACCACCACGCGGGTGGCGCCTGCCTCCTGGCGCACCAGGAAGCGGGTTCCCAGCGCCCGTGTCTCGCCCTCGGCGGTCAGTACGCGCAGGGGGCGTGCCGGATCGGCGGCGGCCTGCACCACCAGCTCTCCGTGGCGCAGGTGCAATAGCCGTTGCCGGGGGGTGAAGTCCACGTCGACGGCGCTGGCGGCATTGAGAAACAGACGGCTGCCGTCGGTCAGCGTGACGTTGCGCCGCTCGCCGGTGGCGCTGCTGTAGTCGGCCAGCAACGCCTGGCCAGGGCGACTGCCCGCCGCCAGCCACAGGCCGCCGCCAACCAGGCCCACACCGGCGAGGGCCTGTAACAGGTTGCGCCGCGAGGTGTGGGGGCGCAGCAGCACGGCGCGGGCGTCTTCGCCCTGGCCATGGCGGCGCAGGGTGTCGTAAGGCGACCCCAGGCGTTGCTGGAGGTGTTGCCAGGCCTCGGCATGGGCCGGGCTGGCGGCCAGCCAGGTTTCGAGTCCCGCCAGGGTTTCGGCGTCCGCCGAGCCTGAACGCAGTAACACCATCCACTCGATGGCCTGTTCGGCAGCGGTATCGAGCGTCACTGCGCCGGTTCCGCCAGGTAGCACTGGCGCAATGCCTGGGTCATGTAACGACCTACGGTGCGTTCGGAAACGTCCAGGCGCTGTGCGATCTCACGGTAGCTGAGGCCATCGAGCTGGCTGTAGAGAAAGGCCTGCTTGACCACGCGCGGCAGGCCGCAGAGGCTGCGGTCGATGCTGAGCAGCGCTTCGAGCAGCAGCGCGGTTTCTTCCGGCGAAGGGGCGAGTGCCTCGGGAAGCAGGGCAAGGCGTTCCAGGTAGGCCTGTTCGAGCTTCCAGCGGCGCTGGCGGTCGAAGATCAGCCGGCGGGCGATGGTGGAGAGGTAGGCCCGCGGCTGTTCGATGCTGTCCGGGTCGACGCGTGAGGCCAGCAGTTGGCAAAAGGCTTCCGCGGCGGTGTCTTCGGCATCCGCGCGATTGTTCAGACGGCGCTGTACATGCTGCAGCAGCCATCGGTGATGGTCGCTGAAGAAGAAGCCCAGTTTGCTGGGGGCGGTTCTGGACACGGTGTCACTCTGATATGGAAACCGTTCTCATTCTATAGCGCTGATGGAAGCGCAGGCAATTGCACACTCTGCGATGAACCGGGCCTGTGGGCATCCATCGGCTCTTGCGCACAGGCCGTTTGCAAACCAGGGCCATCCGCCTACAATCGCGATCAATTCTTATCCTTATCGGGCCAGGCCCGGGAGAATCCGGGTGTCCAGCTCTCCGCCTCCTTCATCGCGGCAACGCCTCGACAGCCTCTACCGCGATCATCATGGCTGGCTACAAGGCTGGTTGCGCAAGCGCCTGGGCGACCGCGAGCAGGCGGCGGATATCAGCCATGACACCTTCCTGCGCCTGCTGGCGAGCCGGCGCATGCCCGAGCATGGCGAAGGGCGCCGCTTCCTGGCGCAGATCGCGCGCAACCTGGTCATCGACCAATGGCGCCGGCAGCGCATCGAGCAGGCCTACCTCGACACCCTGGCGGCCCAGCCGGAAGCGCACAGCCCGTCGCTGGAAACCCGCGCCCTGGTCATCGAAACCCTGATGCAGATCGACGCCATGCTCGATGGCATGCCGGCCCGGGTGCGCGAGGCTTTCCTGCTCTCGCAGTTCGAGGGGCTGACGTATCCACAGATCGCCGAGCGTCTGCAGGTCAGCATCAGTTCGGTGCAGAAGTACATGCTGCGCGCCATCGCCGCCTGCTATCAGGTGCTCTACGCCGAATGAAAGCTGCCGACGCGCCCATTGCCCCCGCCATCGTCGAGCAGGCCAGCCACTGGCTGATGCTGCAATGGGGCGGCGAACTGGACGACGAGCAGCGCCAGCGTTTCATCGACTGGCAGGCGGCCGATCCCGAGCACGTGCGTGCCTGGCGGCGCCTGGAACACTTGCAGGGCACCCTGGCGGGTGTTCCCGCCCATACCGCCAGCGCGGTGTTGCGCGAGCAGCCCGATGCCCGCCGGCGGCAGACCCTGAAACTGCTCAGCCTGCTGCTGGTCGCGGGCGGCAGCGGCTATCTGGCGCATGCGCAACTGCCCTGGCGCGAGGCCATGGCCGACCTGCGCAGCGGCACGGGCGAGCGTCTGCAACGCACGCTGGCCGATGGCAGCCGCCTCAGCCTCAACAGCGGCAGTGCGGTGAATATCCGCTACAGCGAGCGCGAGCGGCGCATCCAGTTGCTCACGGGCCAATTGCTGCTCGACAGTGGTCGGGATGCCGCCGGGCGTCCATTGATCGTGGAAACGGCGGCGGGCGAGATTCAGGCCCTGGGCACCCGTTTCTCCGTGTATGAAGTCGACGGCGGTAGTCAGGTCGAACTCTACGAGGGCGAACTGGAGCTGCGTCCCCGACACGCCGCGCCGTCGCGCCTGCTGGCAGGCCAGCGCCGCTGGTTTTCTGCCGATCACAACGCGGCGGTTGGCCAGGCCGACCCGAACGCCGCTGCCTGGAGCGAGGGCAAGCTGATCGCCGAGCGCATGCCGCTGGGCGACTTTCTCCAGGAGCTGTCACGCCATCGCCCGGGTGTACTGCGCTGCGATCCTGCGGTTGCCGATCTGCCATTGACCGGAGTCTTCCCTCTGGCTGACACCGACCGTGTGCTGGTCGCCTTGCAGCAGTCACTGCCGGTCGAGGTGCATCGCCTGACGCGCTATTGGGTGACCGTGAAACAGCGGTGAGCACCAAGCCGCAAATCTCTGAAGGTGCACCGCCCGCGGTCACTTGCGGCTTGAAGCGTGCCGCTAAAAACTTTTTCAAAAGCCATTGTCGGTTTTGCCGGCTCGCGCGGGATTCCTCTTGAAACCAACCAAGAAGCATTCTTAAGAGGATATCCAGAATGCCGCACCTGCCCGTCTTACACCGCTCCACATTGAGCCTTTCGATTACCCGCGCACTGTTCGCCGGCCTGCTCGCGGCCAGCCCGTTGCTGGCTGCGACCGTCCAGGCACAACCGGCGAGTGCCGAACAGAACCGTAGTTATGCCATTCCCGCCGGCAACCTCGACCAGGCGCTCAACCGCTTCGCCAGCGAGGCGGGCATTCTGCTGTCGGTGGACTCGCGCCTGACGGCGGGCAAGCGCAGTCCCGGCCTCAGCGGCACTTATCCCGTGGGCGAAGGGCTGGCGCGCCTTCTGGCCGGTACCGGTCTGCAAGCGATCAATACCGGCGGTAACTATGCGCTGGAGGTGGCGGTGGACAATGTCGATGCATTGGAGCTTGGGGCGACCAATGTCACAGGCATGCAGCTTGGGGTGACTACTGAGGGAACCGGTAGCTATGCGACTGGAGCAACGGCCGTGGGCAGCAAGATTGCCAGTGGCGTTCGTGAGGTGCCGCATAGTGTTTCAGTGATCACACGCCAGCGTATCGAGGATCAGAACCTCAGTAGCCTGACTGATGTCATGAGCAAAATGACCGGCGTTTCGCTACAGAAAGGCGGTGTTTCCCAGGCTGCCATGGGCAATGAGAGCAATTTTTTCTCACGTGGATTTGCTGTCTCCAACACGACGATCGACGGTGGGGCGCCGCTGACAACGTCCATTGCCGGTTTCGGGTCGCTCAGCCAACTGGATATGGCCCAGTATGACCATGTCGAATTCCTGCGGGGCGTGGATGGCCTGTACTCCAGCAGCGGCGATCCGGGTGGCACCGTAAATCTGGTACGCAAACGTGCCCAGCGGGAAAAGCAACTGACGTTTTCCACTTCGGCCGGAAGTTGGGACAACTACCGCACGGAGTTCGACCTGACTGGACCGTTGGTCGATAGTGGCGATATCCGCGCTCGGATCGGCATGGCCTACCAGGACAGCAAGTCGTTCATCGATTACGTCGATACGCAAAACACGCTGACCTATGGTTCGCTGGAGTTCGACCTCGATGCAGACACTACCCTGACCGTAGGCGGTAGTTTGCAGGACAACGATGGTGTTCCCTACTTCGCCGGCCTGCCACGCTATACCAATGGTGATGACCTGAAGCTATCCCGCCATACCGCTTATACTGCGGACTGGAACACCGTGCGGGAGAAGACGACTCAACTCTACGCCAAGCTCGAACACAACCTGAATGCCGACTGGTCCCTGGTCACCGACCTTTCCTATGTCGATATCGACCGCGATTCAGTCGGTCTTTATTTCTTTGGTGGCGTCGACCCACTTACTGGCACAGGCCCAACCTGGCACCAGTTCCCTAACAAGGGCGGTAGCATACGCAAGACCGTCAATAGC
Source organism: Pseudomonas sp. ABC1 (assembly GCF_013395055.1). Classification (NCBI taxonomy): domain Bacteria; kingdom Pseudomonadati; phylum Pseudomonadota; class Gammaproteobacteria; order Pseudomonadales; family Pseudomonadaceae; genus Pseudomonas; species Pseudomonas sp. ABC1. The sequence goes on along the minus strand of NZ_CP058349.1, from coordinate 2,253,935 downwards.
TACGTCAAGGGTGGTTTTGATGCGTTCGATCTGCACCACGACCTGTTGGTGGGCGTCGATTACACCAACACCGTGGGTACTGTGGTCCAGCGTACAGGCCTTCGAGGGCTGCCGCTGGACCTGAGTGGCAAGAATCCACCGCAGGACCAGGGCAGTACCTACACCAAGAAACAGGAACTGCCCGAGATTCGTCGTTCGGCCTATGGAATGGTCCGTCTGGCACTGTCCGAGGACTTGAAGTTCATTTTGGGTGGTCGTGCCTCTGACTACAGCTACCAGAACAAACAGGACTTCGCCAACTCCGCGTCAACCCGCCCTGGAACAAAACACGAACGTGGCGTTTTCACTCCTTACGCTGGCCTGACCTATGACCTGAACGGCGAGTGGACGGCTTACACCAGCTATGCCGAGACCTTCACGCCACAGGCGGGATTTACCGACTCGAACGGTGTCCAGATCGACCCTGCCACGTCGAAAAACTACGAGTTTGGGGTCAAGGGCCAACTGTTTGACGGGCGGATGAATACTTCCTTTGCCCTCTATCGCATGGAGCAGGAGAAGGCCGCTGTCTATGACGAGAATGGTATCAACAGTGGGCCGCCCGAAGCGGATGCCACTTGCTGCTATTTCAATGCAGGCCAAGTGATCAGCAAAGGTTTCGATGCAGAAGTCAGCGGAGAGGTTGTTAGAGGCCTGCAACTGATGGCCGGCTATACCTACAACCACCTTACTGCCAAGGATGCCGATGAAGGACGGAGTACCTTCGAGGGCGTTACGCCCAAGCATCTATTGAAGGTCTGGGGTACTTACCAGCTGCCAGGGGAGTTGCGTGACTGGAAACTCGGCCTGGGCGTTACTACCCAGAGTGATACGTCCAAAACGGGGTCCGTTACGCCTTACAACCCGGCCACAGGTCAGTTCAACGGAGATCCTGTCGACTACAAGTTCATGCAATCAGGCTACACGCTCTGGAGTGCAAGCCTCGATTACCTGATTGACAAGAACTGGTCGGCTACGCTGAATGCCAACAATCTTTTCGATAAGAAGTATTACTCGACGGTGGGTACATCGGCGTACAACAATTTCTATGGTGATCCGCGTAATTTCATGTTGACGATACGCAGCAAGTTCTAATCCAGCATGAAAATAAGGTACAGCTCTTAGAGTCTGTTCACGGTCTGCTGCGCGCTGGCCCCGTGGCGTTAGAAACGGCTCGCAGAACTGCTGGCGGGCAGTGTATTTCAGGGTGACCGGAGGGCGAGCGATCGAGTCATGCTCATTTACCACTCGTAGACTGTGCTTGATTCGCTGCGCTCACCCTGACGGACCAGCCTTCGGTTGTTACTTCGCTGCGGTACGTTTCTCGCCTGTTTCGGGCTGTCGTCGACTTCACCATTCCCAATGCTCCGCTGCCAGAAGTAGAATTGCGACGAGTTCTTATTATTAAGCTCGTTGCAGGAGCCGGGATGTCCATTGCGCCCCCAGATACATCGAGCCACGCCCAGCTGGACGCGCTCTACCGCGAGCATCATCGCTGGCTGAACGGTTGGCTGCGTCAGCGTTTGGGGGATCGCGAGCAGGCGGCCGATATCAGCCATGACACCTTCGTCCGGTTGATCGCCGGGACCTTGGTCCAGCCCTTGCGCGAGCCGCGCAGCTTCCTCGCCACGGTGGCCAAGCGGGTGATGGTCGACCACCTGCGTCGGCGCAGCCTGGAGCAGGCTTACCTGGAGGCCGTGGCCCTCGAACCCGAACTGGCGGCCTGTTCGCCGGAAGAACGCCTGCTGATGCTGGAAACCCTGTTGCAACTCGATGCGATGCTCGACGGCCTCGGCCCCAAGGTGCGCCAGGCTTTTTTGCTGGCGCAACTGGATGGCCTGGGCTATGCCGAGATCGCCAGGCGCCTTGGGGTTTCGGTCAGTTCGGTGACCAAGTACATGGCCAAGGCCACCGAACAGTGCCTGCTGTTCGCCCTGGACGCCCAAGGGTGAATCTTCCGGCCCAGCGCCAGGCCCTGCGCGATGCCGCCCAGTGGCACGCACGCCTTGGCGCCGCGCCGGATTGCGCCCGGACCCGTGAGCAATGGCAGGCCTGGTATGGGCACGCAGACATCCATCAATGGGCCTGGCAGCGGCTGGAACTCTTGCAGAGCGAGTTGCAGGGCCTGCCCGGGCCGTTGGCGCGGCGCGCCCTGGGCCGTGGCGTCGCGCAGCCGATGCGGCGCACGGTCCTCAAGGGGCTGGTGCTGGGCCTGGGCGTTTCCGGGCTGGCCTGGAGCGGGTATCGGCAGGCGCCCGTCTGGCTTGCCGACCTGCGCACCCGCACCGGCGAGCGCCGCAGCCTGGTCCTGTCGGACGGCACTCGCCTTACGCTGAATACCGCCAGTGCCGTGGATATCCGTTTCGATGCCGGGCAGCGGCTGCTCGTCCTGCGGGCCGGCGAGATCCTGGTCGAAACGGGCAAGGACCCCCGGCCCTTCAAGGTGCGTAGCGCCCATGGCGAGATGCGCGCTCTGGGCACGCGCTTCAGTGTGCGGCAGTTCGCCGATCACACCGCGCTCGATGTCCAGCAGCATGCCGTTGCCGTGCGCAATGCGCCCGATGCTGCCGAAGTGCGGGTCGATGCCGGCATGGGCCTCGATTTTGCTGATGGTCCTCTGCCTGCGCCACGGCTCTCCGATCCGAGCCATGGCGCCTGGAGCCAGGGGCGCCTGGTGATCGACGACTGGCGCCTGGACCGTGTGCTGGCCGAGTTGCAACGCTATCGGCCAGGTTTCATCGAGTGTGCTGACGAGGTTGCCGGCCTGCGTCTGTCCGGCGCCTACCCGCTGGACGACACCGACCGTGCTCTCGCCGCCATCGTCCAGGCGCTGCCGGTGCGTGTCGAGATGCGTACACGTTATTGGGTGCGCGTCCGCCCGCGTGTTTGAAAATATTTTTCATTTCCCATTGTCGATTTGCAGGCGCCCGTTCGACCTCTCCTGAAAACAGCCAACAAGGCCTTTGCAGGAGCCAACCATGACACGCACTCCATCCTCGCAGCCTCTTGCGAGAACGCCGCTCGCGGCCGCCATTCTCGGCGTCACCCTGGCGCTGCCGCTGGGACTTATCGCGCCGCTGCTCGGCCATGATGGCCAGGCGCATGCCGAAACGCGCATGCAGACCTACTCGATACCCGCAGGTGCGCTGGGTTCGGCACTGGCTCGCTTCGCCAATGAGGCAGGTGTGGTGCTCTCTTTCGATGCGGCGCTGACCAATGGCAGGCAAAGCCCGGGCCTGCAGGGCCGCTACAGCGTCGAGCAAGGTTTCTCGCGCCTGCTGGCGGGGACTGGGCTGCAAGCGCTGGCCGGCCAGGGGGGCAACTTCAGCCTGGTGCCCGCAGTCGAGGCCGGTGAGGCGCTGGAGCTTTCTTCGGTGGCCATTTCAGGCAAGGTGCAGGGTGCGACGACCGAGGGTACGGGCTCATACACCACGGGGGCCGTGAGCATCGGCAAGTCTGTGCAATCGCTGCGCGAGACGCCGCAATCGGTCACCGTCATGACGCGCCAGGTGATGGACGACAAGAACCTGAATACCCTGGACCAGGTGCTCTCCAAGACGCCAGGTCTGTCCTTCACTCAGCGTAACTTCGGTTCCCATCGATATCAGTCGCGTGGCTTCGATATCGACGACGAAGCCTACATGATGGACGGTATTCCCGGTCAGGCCTACAACATGACCGGCTGGATGCCCACTGACATGGCCATTTATGACCGTGTCGAGGTCCTGCGTGGAGCGGCGGGTCTGCTGGTGGGCGCCGGTGGTCCGGGCGGTGCGATCAACCTGGTGCGCAAACGGCCAACCGCGGAGCCGCAATTCTCCATCACCACGCGGGCCGGCTCCTGGGATAACTACCGCCTGGATCTGGATGGCAGCAGCCGACTCAATGATGCGGGTACGCTGCGCGGGCGTTTCGTTGCCGCCTATGAAGACAAAGGCTCCTACCTGGACGGGCTGGATGCGAAAACCCCTCTGCTGTACGGCATCGTCGAGGCGGACCTGACGGATGACACCACCCTGACCCTGAGCGTGCGGCGTCAACGAACCGAGATCAGGGGCTATACCATTTTCAACCTGCCCCGCTACAGCAATGGTCAGTCGCTGGATATTTCCCGCTCCACGTCATTGACCCAGGACTGGAACAAGCATGAGACCGAGCTCGATGAGGTGTTCACCGAGCTTGCCCATCGCCTCAACGATGACTGGACCCTCAAGACCTCGCTGACTCACTCCGAAGGCGGCTTCGACCAGGCGCTGGCCTATGCGCGTGGTGCGGTCAATCCGGTCACCCAGGCCGGCTCTACGTTCCGCAGTGTCGAATTTCGCAACACCAGCGCCAACAGTTCCGGCATAGACAGTTTTCTGGAAGGCCGCTTCGATGCATTCGGGCGTAGCCACCAGGTGACGGTGGGGGCCAACTGGTCGAAGCAGGAAATCACCGAGAAGCGAGCACCGGTATCGATCAATGTGCCGATCGACATCTTCGATGTGGACCGTCATGCCTTCGCCAAGCCGGCCCGTCCGGCCTGGTCGGTGATCAGCGACTACGTAGATACGCGGGCAGGTGTCTACGCCAATACCCGCCTGCGTCTGTCCGAGCCATTGAGCCTGGTGCTCGGTGCGCGTGTCAGTTGGTACAAGTACGACTTCGACAATCGCTTCGGCAGTGGTGACTACGTGGCCCGGCAGCATCGGCAGGTCACGCCCTTTGCCGGCCTGATCTACGACATCGACCAGAACTGGTCCTGGTATGCCAGCTATGCCGATATCTTCAAACCGCAAAGCAACCAGCGCAATGTCGGGGGCTCCTTTCTCGATCCGGCCGTCGGTACGAACTACGAAACCGGAATCAAGGGTGAATTGCTCGACAAGCGGCTGAATCTTTCCCTCGCGCTGTTCTACATCAAGCGCGAGGATGTTTCTGTCGAGGACAAGGCCAATTCAGGCCAGTGCCTGAGCAACGACACCTGGGGAACCTGCTATATCAACGGTGGCATCCAGCGCAGCAAGGGGTTCGATGTGGAGGCCAGCGGTGAAGTACTGCCAGGCCTGGAAGTGTTGGCGGGCTACACCTACAACATGACCAGCAGCGCTGGCAACGCAGCCATGACCATCGATACGCCGAAGCATCTCGCCCGGGTCAGCACCAGCTATACCCTGCCTGGAAACTGGAGCCGCCTGACGCTGGGTGCTGGGGTTTCCGCGCAGTCCGGCTATGTGAACGAAACGACCCTGGGTGACGAGTACGGCTCTCCCGGTCGCGCCATCCTGGATGCGCGCGCCTCCTGGAAGCTCGACGAGCACTGGAAAGTCAGCCTGACCGGGGAGAACCTGACGGACCGCAAGTATTACGCGACTGCCGTTGGAACCGACCGTGGCAATATCTTCGGCGATCCGCGTTCCTACATGCTGACCCTGCGTGGGGACTTCTGATTCGAACCTGGATGAGCGGGCAGGCATGCCCGCTGTTTTGCGCCTCGCTCAGCCATACTGCCCCGCCGGCTCCTGCACGGAGGCCGGTGGGTCGATGACGATGCGGCTGCGCAGCCACTGGGCGAAGCCGGCTTCGTCGATGGAGCCTTCGGCCAGGCCGAGCATCGCGGCATATTTCTCTTCATCGCTGGCAACCAGCTTGCAATCATTGAGCTGCAAAAAAACACGGTAGCAAACATGTGCTGTGCGTTTGTTGCCATCGAGGAATGGGTGGTTGCGAGCCAGGCCATACGCCAGGCTTGCCGCCAGGTCAGCCAGATCCGGTGGTGGTTCGCCATAGGCATGGAACTGCTGCGGGCGTGCCAGGGCAGAGTCCAGCAGTCCCTCATCGCGTGTGCCGTTGGCACCGCCATGCTCGGCCAGTTGACGCTCATGAATAGCCAACGCCAGCTGTTTACTGACCCAGATGATCATCGCTAAACCCTCACTGCGCCAGTTTGTGCAGGACTTGCCGGTCTTCACGCATGATCTGTTCGGCCACGGCCATCTGCTCGGCCAGGGTCGGATCGAATGGGGTGAGCTTGATGCCGTCGGGGGTTTCCAGCACATACAGCTCGTCGCCTTTTTCCAGGCGCAGGCGAGCGAGGATTTCCTTGGGCAGGATGACGCCGGCAGAGTTGCCGATGGCGCTGATCTTGAGTTTCATTACAGCCTCCGGAGATTGTTATAACGGATGGTATAACTCAATCTCGGACGCCTGCAAATGACTTTTCCTGGCGGGCCAGCTTGAAGCCAGAAGCCATGTTCCGTGCCACGACCGAAGATCACGGTACGGACACCTTCCCACACTCCAGGCTTCCAGCTCTTCTCTCCTTACGGTGCCTGCAATTCCTTGTTGCTGCCATCGTCATCGATAGCCGGCTCGTTCGTGGCGGCGGGAGCGGACACGGCCTGTTCGCTGTCGGCATCCGGCACGTTCAGGTAGGGCAGTTGCAGGGCCTGGCTGGTCTTCCAGCGAATTTCGTTGGTCAGCGTCGCGCTGTCGTTGATGTTGCGTCCGTAGGACGGGACGATTTCCTTCAGGCGCGCTTCCCAGCCGGCGGCCATCTGTTGCGGGAAGACCTTGGCCAGCACGTTCAGCATGATCGGTGGCGAGGTGGACGCACCGGGCGAGGCGCCCAGCAGGGCGGCGATGGTGCCGTCCGCGTCGCTGACGATTTCCGTACCGAATTGCAGGATCATGCCTTGCTGCGGGTCGCGCTTGATCACCTGGACACGTTGGCCGGCGGTCACCAGTTTCCAGTCTTCCGGCTTGGCGTTGGGGAAGTACTTGAGCAGTTCGGCATGGCGGTCCGCATCGCTCAGGGCCGCCTGTTGCACCAGGTATTTGACCAGGTCCAGGTTCTCGCTGCCGACGCGCAGCATGCCGCCGAAGTTGTTGTGCGTGACCGAGGAGAACAGGTCGAACCAGGAGCCATCCTTGAGGAACTTGGTGCTCTGCAGTGCGAAGGGTCCGAACAGCACCACGGGCTTGCCGTCGAGTTTGCGCGCATCCAGGTGCGGTACGGACATCGGCGGCGAGCCGGCCTCGGCCTTGCCGTAGGCTTTCACATCATGGCGTTCGGCGATGGCGGGTGCCTCGAAGGCGAGGAACTGGCCGCCGACCGGGAAGCCCGCATAGTCGCGGGACTCGGGGATACCGGACAGTTGCAGCAGTTTCAGCGAAGCGCCGCCGGCGCCGATGAAGACGAAGCGCGACTTGATGGTGCGCTCCTTGCCCGTGCCGATATCGAGTACGGTGACGCTCCAGGTCTTGTCCTCGTTCTGGTGCAGGGCCGTCACCTCATGGCTCAGCTCCAGGTGGAAGTTCTCGCTCTTTTGCAGTGCCTGGGTGAGCTGGTTGGTGATCACGCCGAAGTTGACGTCGGTGCCCAGCGGCATAAAGGTGGCAGCCACCTTCTGCGCCGGATCGCGGCCTTCCATCAGCAGCGGCGCCCACTGGCGAATCTGCTCCGGGTCCTCGGAGAACTGCATGCCATAGAACATCGGGTTCTTCACCAGCGCGGCATGGCGCTTGCGCAGGTACTCGATGTTCTCGTCGCCCCAGACGAAGCTCATGTGCGGCGTCGGGTTGATGAAGTCGGACGGCTTGGGCAGACGGCCCTGTTCGACCTGGTGCGCCCAGAACTGGCGCGAGATTTCGAATTGTTCGACGATCCCGACCGCGCGCTTGGTCTCGATGGAGCCATCCGCCAGTTCGGGGGTGTAATTCATTTCGGCATACCCGGAGTGCCCGGTGCCGGCGTTGTTCCAGCCGTTCGAACTCTCTTGTGCGACGCCGTCCTGGCGCTCGAACAGATGCAGGTTCCAGCTTGGTTCCAGCTCCTGCAGATAGGTCGCCAGGGTCACGCTCATGATGCCGCCACCGATCAGCACCACGTCCACCGGCTGTTCGTTCTCTGCGGGGGGCACGCTGCGCTGGTACAGCGGCCAGTAGAGGAAGAGTGTCAGTGCCACCGCCAGTGACACACTTATTCCAAGCAAGGCTTTAATGATCTTTTTCATGATATCCGTGCGGTTTCCGCGATTTTTTAGTGAGCGATAAGATCGTAACAAATGATGGCGACAAAAGTTCCATTTACAGGCGCATACGTTTTCCATTAGCGCGGCCTGCGCAGGGCGAATATGCGCTGTCATGGAATCGTCATGGCCTGCTCCTAAGGTCAGCGGCTCGCAGCCTTGGAGTCCGCCATGCACGATCAAGAATCGACCGACCTCGAACGCATCGCCAGCCTGTCCCGCCGTGGTTTCATCGGCATGGGCGCCCTGGGTGCCGCCGCTTTCTTCCTGGGTGGCTTGCCGCTGGGGAGTGCCCATGCCGGCGCCGTTCGCAGTCGCCTGCTGGGATTCGACAATCTTCCTGCTTCCACACGCGATGCTGTCGTTCTGCCGGAGGGCTATCAGTCCCGCGTACTGATCAGTTGGGGCCAGCCGCTGGCTGAAGACGGTCCGGCCTTCCGTCATGACGGTGGCAACAGCGCCGTCGAGCAGTTGCAGCAGTTCGGCGACAACAACGACGGCATGAGTTTCTTCCCCTGGCCGGGCGACGCGGACCGGGCGCTGATGGCGATCAACAACGAATACGTGAACTACCAGTACCTGCTGGCCCATGGCGGCTTGCCGCAATCGGCGGAGGATGTGCTCAAGGCGCAATCAGCCGAAGGGGTGACGGTCATCGAGGTGCGGCGCCAGCAGGGCGAGTGGTGCTTCGTGCCGGGCTCCAGCTACAACCGGCGCATCCACGGCAATACACCGATCGGTGTCAGCGGGCCGGCGCGCGGGCATGCGCTATTGCGTACCGCTGCCGATCCGCAGGGTATCGAAGTGCTGGGCACCTTCCAGAACTGCTCCAGCGGGCAGACGCCCTGGGGCACCTACCTGACCTGTGAGGAAAATTTCACCGACTGTTTCGGCAGCGGCGATCCACAACTGTCGCTGGATGCCGACCAGAAGCGCTACAGCGTCACCCATGCCAGCCAAGGCAACGACTGGCACCGCTTCGACCCGCGATTCGATATTGCGCAGCATCCGAACGAGCTCAACCGGCACGGCTGGATTGTCGAGATCGACCCGTTCGACCCGCAGTCCCGTCCGCTCAAACGCACCGCCCTGGGGCGCTTCAAGCATGAGAACGCGGCGCTCGCCACCAGTCGCGATGGCCGGGTGGTGGTCTACATGGGCGACGACGAGCGGGGCGAGTTCATCTACAAGTTCGTCAGTCGCGACCGTCTGCAACCCGGCGATGCCCGCGCCAACCGCGATATTCTCGACCACGGCACGCTCTACGTGGCCAGCTTCGATGCCGGTGATGGCGACCGCGACCAGCCAAAGGGCCGTGGTCGCTGGATCGAGCTGCGCCATGGGCGCAACGGCCTGACCGAAGACAACGGCTTCACCAGCCAGGCCGATGTGCTGATCCGCGCCCGCCAGGCCGGTAGCCAGGTCGGTGCCACGCGCATGGACCGTCCGGAGTGGATCGCGGTCAGCCCGCACGACGGGCAGGTCTATTGCACCCTGACCAACAACAGCAAGCGCGGCGAAGATGGCCAACCGGTCGCCGGGCCGAATCCGCGTGCGAACAACCTCTACGGGCAGATCCTGCGCTGGCGCGAGGATGCTGACGATGCGGCGGCATTGGCGTTCGACTGGGACCTGTTCATCATCGCCGGCAATCCCGTGGCGCACCCTGGCAGCGCGAATGCCGGTTCGCGCCAGATCAATGCCGCCAATATGTTCAACAGCCCGGACGGGCTGGGTTTCGACCGCGATGGGCGGCTGTGGGTGCTGACCGATGGTAAGTACAGCAACAGCGGCGACTACGTGGGGATGGGCAATAACCAGATGCTCTGCGCCGACCCCGAGAGCGGCGAGATTCGCCGCTTCATGGTCGGGCCAGTGGGCTGCGAGGTCACCGGCCTGGCTTTCGCGCCGGACTACCGGACGCTGTTCGTCGGCATCCAGCATCCCGGCGAGGAGGGCGGTTCCGGCTTTCCCGACCATGTGCCCGGCGGGCGTCCACGCTCCTCGGTGATGGCGATCACAAGGACGGATGGTGGAATCATCGGCGCTTGAGCGCTTGCGCAGCCGCGGCTCGCCCACGAACGGCAGCCACCGGCCCCACAAGCCAGTGAAAGGGTAATAGAATAACGGCCTTCTCCTTCGGAGCGCGCTGTCATGCTCAAACCTTATACCGCCAGGACGCCGTTGGCCTGTACGCCGCACGACCACTCCCATTGCGTCAACGATGCGCTGGCCAATGCCGAGGCGGTCTGCGCACGCCAGGGGGTACGCCTGACCGCGTTGCGCAAGCGCGTGCTGGAACTGGTCTGGGACAGCCACAAGCCGCTCGGTGCCTACGACATTCTGGCGGTGCTGAGCGAGCAGGACGGCCGCCGCGCCGCGCCGCCGACGGTCTACCGGGCACTGGATTTCCTGCAGGACAACGGCCTGGTGCACCGTATCGCCTCGCTCAACGCCTTCATCGGCTGTAGCCATCCCGAGCATCCGCACCAGGGGCAGTTCCTGATCTGCCGTAACTGCCATACCGCCATCGAGCTGGAGCAGCCTGCGATCGCCGAAGCCATCGTCGGTGCGGCGAAGGCGGTCGGCTTTGCCGTCGAGGGCCAGACGGTCGAGGTGGTCGGACTCTGCACGGCCTGTCAGGCGGCGGCATGAGCGACCTGCTGATTCGCCTCGAAGGGGTCGGTGTGCGTTTCGGCGCGCAAGCGGTGCTCGATGGCGCGAACCTCAAGGTTTCGCGGGGTGAGATCGTCACCCTGATCGGCCCCAATGGCGCCGGCAAGACCACGTTGGTTCGCAGCGTACTCGGGCTGCTCAAGCCGGACAGTGGTGAGGTCTGGCGCAAGCCCCGGCTGCGCATCGGCTATATGCCGCAGAAGCTGCACGTGGACGCCACCCTGCCGCTGTCGGTGCTGCGCTTCCTGCGCCTGGTGCCGAAGGTGGATCGGGCACGGGCGCTGGCGGCGCTGGCGGAGGTCGGTGCGGAGCATGTGATCGACAGCCCGTTGCAACGGGTCTCCGGCGGCGAGTTGCAGCGCGTGCTGCTGGCCCGCGCCCTGCTGCGCGAGCCGGAACTGCTGGTACTGGACGAGCCGGTGCAGGGGGTGGACGTCGCCGGCCAGGCCGAGCTGTACCGGCTGATCGGGCAATTGCGCGAACGCTATGGTTGCGGTGTGCTGATGGTGTCCCACGACCTGCACCTGGTGATGAGCGCCACCGACCAGGTGGTCTGCCTGAACCGCCATGTCTGCTGTTCCGGCCATCCGGAGCAGGTCAGCAACGACCCGGCCTTCATCGAGCTGTTCGGCCAGGATGCGCGCAGCCTGGCGATCTATCACCACCACCATGACCACAGCCACGATCTGCAGGGCGAGGTCGTACCGGGCCTGAGCATCCACGGCCCGGTCAAGCCGCACGTCCATGGAGATGGCTGCAAACATGCCTGATTTTCTGCTCAATGCCTTGCTCGCGGGCCTCGCCCTGGCACTGGTGGCCGGGCCGCTCGGCTCCTTCGTGGTCTGGCGGCGCATGGCCTATTTTGGCGACACCCTGTCCCATGCCGCGCTGTTCGGCGTTGCCCTCGGGCTGATGCTGGACATCAGCCCGACCCTGGCGGTCACCGTCGGTTGTGTGCTGCTGGCAGTGCTGCTGGTGACCCTGCAACAGCGCCAGCCGCTGGCGTCCGACACGCTGCTCGGCATCCTCGCCCACAGCACCCTGTCACTGGGGCTGGTGACCCTGAGTTTCATGCACGACGTGCGTATCGACCTGATGGGCTACCTGTTCGGTGACCTGCTGGCCGTGGGGCCGGTCGACCTGGCCTGGATTCTCGGCGGCAGCGCCTTGGTGCTGCTGATCCTCGTGCCGTTGTGGCGGCCGCTGCTGGCGATCACCGTGCACGAGGAACTGGCACGGGTCGAAGGCTTGCCGGTGGCGGCCATCCGCCTGGCGCTGATGCTGCTGATCGCGGTGGTGATCGCCGTGGCGATGAAGATCGTCGGCGTGCTGCTGATCACCTCCCTGCTGATCATTCCCGCCGCCGCCGCGCAACGCCATGCGCGCACGCCGGAGCAGATGGCGCTGGGCGCCAGCCTGCTGGGGATCGTCGCCGTCTGTGCCGGCCTGGCATTGTCCTGGTACCAGGACACCCCGGCCGGCCCGTCCATCGTGGTCAGCGCGGCGGCGCTGTTCCTGCTCAGCTTCGCTGCGCCACGGCGGCAGGCGGCTTGAGGCTGTACACGCCTTTGCCCCCTCTCCCGTTTACGGGAGAGGGCTGGGGATAGGGGCTTCTCGCAATTCCCCAGACGGCCTGCCCCGGCACGAGCAAGGCCTGAGTGTAATGAGTAGAATGCCGCCTTTGTGCCGACGCACCCACAAGGTTCGCACGTGATCGAATTCCAGCAAGTCCACAAGACCTATCGTGCCGATGGCCGGGAAATCCCGGCCTTGCATGCCACCGACCTGCGCATCGAAGAAGGCGAGGTGTTCGGCCTGATCGGCCATTCCGGCGCGGGCAAGAGCACCCTGCTGCGGCTGATCAACCGCCTGGAGGAGCCCTCCGGCGGGCGTATCCTGGTTGGCGACGAAGACGTCACCGCCCTCGATGCGACGGGTCTGCGGCGCTTTCGCCAGCGTGTGGGCATGATCTTCCAGCACTTCAACCTGCTGGCTTCGAAGACCGTGGCCGACAACATTGCCATGCCCCTGCACCTCTCGGGTGCCTGGCCGCGCGAGGCGATCGAACGGCGGGTCGCCGAGTTGCTGGAGCGCGTCGGTTTGCGCGAGCAGGCGCGCAAGTACCCGGCGCAGCTTTCCGGCGGACAGAAGCAGCGCGTTGGTATTGCCCGCGCCCTGGCCACCGGGCCGGATCTGCTGCTGTGCGACGAGGCGACCAGCGCCCTCGACCCGCAGACCACAGCCCAGGTGCTGCGCCTGCTGGCCGAGATCAACCGCGAATTGAAACTGACCATCGTGCTGATCACCCACGAGATGGACGTGATCCGTCGCGTCTGCGACCGGGTCGCGGTGATGGACGGCGGCCGCATCGTCGAGCAGGGCACGGTGGCCGATGTGTTCCTGCACCCACGACACCCGACCACCCAGCGCTTCGTGCTGGAGGACGAACAGGTCGATGAGCACGAGCAACTGGCGGATTTCGCCCAGGTGCCGGGGCGCATCCTGCGGCTGACCTTCCGTGGCGAAGCCACCTACGCGCCGCTGCTGGGACGCGTGGCACGCGAGACGGGCGTCGACTACAGCATCCTGTCCGGGCGTATCGACCGCATCAAGGACACCCCTTATGGCCAGCTCACCCTGTCGCTGGTGGGCGGCGACCTGATCGCCGCCGTGGCGCGCCTGGAAGCCGCCGACGTACATGTGGAGGTACTGCGTTGATGGATGCTTTCTTCGTCAATGTCGACTGGTTCGAAATCTGGCTGGCGACCCTGGACACCTTGCTGATGCTTGGCGGCTCGCTGCTGTTCACCGTGTTGCTGGGGCTGCCGCTGGGGGTTCTGCTGTTTCTCTGCGGCCCACGGCAGTTGTTCGAGCACCGCGCGTTCTATGGTGTGCTGTCGTTGCTGGTCAACGTATTGCGCTCGTTGCCTTTCATCATCCTGCTGATCGTGATGATCCCGCTGACCGTGGAGTTGGTCGGCACCTCATTGGGCGTGGCAGGTGCCATCCCGCCGCTGGTGGTCGGCGCTGCACCGCTTTTCGCACGGTTGGTGGAGACTGCGCTACGTGAGGTGGACCGTGGCATCATCGAGGCGACCCAGGCCATGGGGGCCAGTACCCGGCAGATCATCTTCGATGCGCTGCTGCCCGAGTCGCGGCCAGGCATCATCGCCGCTGTCACGATGACAGCCATCACCCTGGTGGCCTACACCGCGATGGCCGGCGTGGTCGGCGCTGGAGGCCTGGGTGACCTGGCGATCCGCTTCGGCTACCAGCGTTTCCAGACCGACGTGATGGTGGTCACGGTGGTCCTGCTGCTGGTGCTGGTGCAGATTCTGCAAACCCTGGGCGACAAGTTGGTGGTACATTTTTCCCGCAAGTGACATTTCAGGGCGAGCGTACGATCGCACCCCGCTCAGCACTTCACCTCGCCCAACTTTCAAGGAATCGAACGATGAAAAAGATTTTTGCGGCCCTGGCCGTAGCCGTTGCATTCAACGCCCAGGCGGCGGAAACCGTGACCGTCGCAGCCACCGCCGTGCCCCATGCGCAAATCCTCGAGTTCATCAAGCCGGCGCTGGCCGAGCAGGGCGTCGACCTGCAGGTGAAGGTCTTCACCGACTATGTGCAGCCCAACGTGCAGGTGTCCGAGAAGCGCCTGGACGCCAACTACTTCCAGCACCAGCCCTACCTGGATGAGTTCAACCGTACCCGCAACACCGAACTGGTCAGCGTCACCGGCGTGCATATCGAACCGTTCGGCGCCTATTCCACCAAGCACAAGAGCCTCGACGCGCTGCCCAAGGGCGCCAGCGTGGCGATCCCCAACGACGCCACCAACGGCGGTCGCGCCCTGCTGCTGTTGCAGAAGGCCGGCCTGATCACCCTGAAGCCGGAGGCCGGCATCACCGCCACGCCGCGTGACATCGCCGAGAACCCGAAAGGCCTGAAGATCCGCGAACTGGAAGCTGCCACCCTGCCGCGCGTGGTGAACCAGGTGGACCTGGCGCTGATCAACACCAACTATGCGCTGGAAGCCAAGCTCAACCCGACCCAGGATGCGCTGATCCTCGAAGGCAGCGACTCGCCCTATGTGAACATCCTGGTCGCGCGCCCGGACAACAAGGACTCCGAAGCCCTGCAGAAGGTCGCCAAGGCCCTGCACAGCGATGCCCTGGTGCAGTTCATTGAAGAGAAGTACAAGGGTTCGGTCGTACCGGTGAAGTAAGAGGCTCTCACTATCCCTCGACGTCCGTGCCTAAAAGCCCGCGTTTATCGCGGGCTTTTGCTATCCGCCGTTCCAGGTTCAATCCATCCTATGGGCTAGAACTCCCCACGCAGGCTGACGGTAAAGTTGCGTGGCTCGCCGACATGACTATAGAAGTAGTTGTCCGAGATGTTCGAGTAGTACTTCTTGTCGAACACATTGTTCATGTTCAACTGGGTCGACCAGTGCCCGTCGATCCTGTAGGCAAGCATCGCATTCCAGATGGCGTAACTGCCCTGTACCGGATTCAATCGGGTCGTGCTGTTCGTCTTCTGTTCGCTGCGGAAGTTGACGCCTGCGCCTACGCGCCATTTTCCCTGGTCGCCTGGTAGCTGGTAATCGGACCAGAGGCGGAGCACATGCCGGGGACCATAGTCGAACGGTTTTCCTTCCAGGGCTTTATCGGTGTCCTGCAAGTATCGGTTCCGGTTGTAGGTGTAACCGGCACTGACTTGCAGTCCCTGGGTCAGCTTGCCATGGGCTTCCAGTTCGAAGCCTTCGCTTCTCACTTTCCCGGCGGCACGTGAGCAATACCAGCCATCGCACACCATGGGCGCATCGTAGTCCGTGACAGCACGGTCTTTCTGGTCCACGCGGTAGATGGCCAGAGAAGTGTTGAGGTCTCCATCGAAATGCTCGCCTTTCACTCCTGTTTCATAGGCAATGCCGGTCATGGGCGGCAGTATCCTGAACTGGGCATCGGTCGAAGTCTGGGGGCTGAATATTTCCGTATAACTGGCATACGCCGACCACTGAGGCGTCAAGGCGTACACCAGTCCGGCATAGGGCGTGAACTCGCCATTTTCTTCCAGGGACGAGCGCGATGTGCTGGCAGCATTCAATATGGTCGTCTCCGAGTCGAACGCGTACCAACTCACCCGTGCGCCCAGGTTGAGGGTGAGTTTGTCTGTCAGGTGGCTGCGTAGCATGCCGTACAGGCCGCGTTGTTCTGTATCGGTATCCTGCTCGAGGATCGCGGTCGGGGTCGACTGTTCAAGGCGTGGCGGATTGTGTCTCGGATCGAAGACGTTATAGGTGGCGTAGCCCCAGTACTGGCTATAGCCGTCGTCCCGTTCCTGTCTGGAATAGTTGCCGCCCAGGACCAGATCGTGGGCGAGGCCGAACAATTGCAGGTTTCCTGTAAGGTTCATGTCCAGGCCGTGGCTTTTTGCCGAGTCCGAATAATCGAAGCCTGGCCCGCTGACGGTGTTGCCGCCCAGGGCCACCAGTCCATTCGCGTGGGACTCGATGGCGTCATAGCTCTCCTGGATGAAAACGGCCGTGCTCTTGAAGCTCCAGTCGGCATTCAACCTGTGTTCAAGGTCGATGAAGGTCTGCTTTTCACGGCGAGTTGCCTCGTTCCAGCCCGGGGAGAGATAGGCCGATCTGGATAGACCCAGTGAACGGCCATCCGCGTAGCGGGGCACTCCGCTATACAAGGCGCTGTTGCCATTCAGGCGGGCATACGAGAACCCCAGGCCAATCACCGTATTGGGTGAAACATCGAGATCGAGGGCCGCATAGGCATTGGCGTCCTTGTCCCATACCGAATCGAGGAAGGAATGCCCATCCTGGTAATCGACGACTATCCGGGAGCGTAAGGTGCCCGTTTCGTTCAAGGGGCCTCCGGTATCGATACGCGTGCCGTAGGTATCCCAGGAGCCTGCGCGTGCTTCCAGACTGAGCGCGTTGTCAGCCAACCCTCTCTTGCGTACCAGGTTCACCGATCCTGCCGGATGTCCGGCACCTTCGAGCAGCCCTGATGCGCCACGCAGGACCTCTATCCGATCAAGGTGGACGGCGCTTGCGGACAGTGAATTCCCCCAATTGTGATAGCGCAACATGGGAACACCGTCGTACTGAAGCGACTCTGTCAGGTAGCCACGAGCATAGATGTCACTGCCTCCGTTCGGGCGCCGGATCAATACGATACCCGGTGTATTGGCCAGTGCCTCTGTGACGGTATCCAGCCGCTGGTCATCCAGTCGCTTGCGTGTCATGACGGTAACGGACTGTGGAATCTCCTTGAGGGACCTTGCGCCCTTCATGATGCTGGCCGCCGTGGATGCATAAGAGCCACTGCCTTCGCTCATGAGCCGAGGAGTCGCTGAGCTGTCGATACGGGTCGCATCCAGCTCCACCGGCCCGCTGCCCTCCTGCAGCTTGCGCAGGGTCAGGGTCTTTTCGTCGACGAACTGGAAGCCGTAGCCGCTGCCTTGCAGTAGCCGTTGCAGCGCCTGGCTGGGTGGGAAACTGCCGTTCAGGGGGTTGCCGTCGAGGCCGGCGACGTCGTCGGAGGTGAACAGGATGCGCAGCCCGGCCTGGTCAGCGAAGCGGGTCAGGGCGCTGTCCAGCGGCTGGGCGGGGATATCGAAGCGTGCTGGCTGTTCTGCCGCCAGGGCAGGCAGAGTGCAGCCGAGCAGGGTGGCGAAGGCGATGGCGCGGCGCAATGAGCGGGTGGGTTGGTCGTGCATGGTTGGCCCTGTCTTGTGCGGGTTGGCGATGGCGCGATAAATACGAATACTTCGCGCTTCATGCCTACGACGAAACAGCCTGGTCGACCTTGCCGTGGCGGATCGAAAATTTTTCAGGCGCCAGCGGTGAACTCGCTGATCAGGGTTTAGGACGGATCAGCGTCAGCAGTGGCAGGCGGGTGATGCTCAGTGGCTGAGTCTGCTCCAGGGTGCGCAGCGCGGCTTGCGGGTCGTCCAGCTCGAATACGCCGCTGATGCGCAACCCGCGCAATGCGTCATCGGTGAGGTGGAGCTTGCCGGGCAGGTGGCGCTCCAGTTCGGCCAGTACCTCGCCCAGCGGGCGGCGGTTGAAGATCAGTTTGCCGCGTTGCCAGGCGGTGCTGTCCTGAGCGTCCACCTGGCGCAATGCGCCCAGGGGTTGTCCAGCCTGGTAGGTCACGCCCTGTCCGGCGACCAGCCGTACGGCCGTCTGCTTGCCCGAGGTCACTTCGACGATGCCTTCGCTCACCACCACGTCGGTGTGTCGAGCGTGCAGGTCAACGTCGAAACGCGTACCCACGGCGCGCACGCTGCCATCCCCGGCCTGCACGATGAAGGGGCGGGTGGCGTCCTTGGCCACGTCGAACAACGCCTCTCCCTTGAGCAACCGGACCGTGCGGCTGCCCGGGGAATAGTCGATGGCGACGGCGGAAGCACTGTTCAGCCAGAGCTGGCTGCCGTCCTGCAAGTGCAGTTGGCGGCGCTCGCCAACGGTGGTGACGTGGTCGGCCCGCAGTGTCACCAGTGGGTCGAGCAGAGCGCCACCGACGACTACGATGGCCAGCGATGCCGCCAGGGCCACTGTGAGCAGGCGGCGGCGTGTTCGGCGTGGCGCCGGTGGGACGAAGTGCCTGGCTGCTTCGGTTTGTGGAAGGTCGTCCCACAGGGACTGGGCGCCCTGTGCGGCTGCCCGGTGGGCGTCGCTGAGTTGGCTCCAGTGCGCGAAGGCCTGCCGGTCAGCCGCCGTGGCGCGGCCCGAGTGCAGGTGCACCAGGCGCTCGATGGCCTGGTCTTCGAGTGTCGCCTGCTCCTGTGTCAGATGCTCGCTCACTGGCTGTCCCTCTGCCGACGCCAGGCATGGCAATGGCGCATGGCCTGGACGATGTACTTGCCCACCATGCTTTCGGAGACGCCGAGGCGCGTAGCGATCTGGGTATGGGTCAGCCCTTCCAGCCGGTTGAGCAGCAGCGCCAGGCGGGCATTGGCGGGCAACTGGTCGAGAGCGGCATCCAGTTGT
This sequence comes from Pseudomonas sp. ABC1, assembly GCF_013395055.1. Lineage (NCBI taxonomy): Bacteria > Pseudomonadati > Pseudomonadota > Gammaproteobacteria > Pseudomonadales > Pseudomonadaceae > Pseudomonas > Pseudomonas sp. ABC1. The sequence goes on along the minus strand of NZ_CP058349.1, from coordinate 2,235,191 downwards.
GCCAGGCTCTGGCTGGCGGCCAGGGCACTTTCTGGGCCTGAGCAGGGATCGTGGATATCCGCCGCCTCCAGCTCATCGGCGTGCAGGCCGGCCAGGCGCCGCTCTTTGCGCAGGTGGTCGATGGCCAGGTTGCCGGCGACGCGGAAGACATAGGCGCGCGGCTCATCGATCGGTGTGCCGGGCTGCAGGCGGGCCAGGCGCAGGTAGGCGTCCTGGGCGACATCCGCCGCACACTCCACATCGCCCAGGCGGCGGGCGAGGAAGCGCAGGAGGTCATCGTAATGCTCCTGGAAGCTTGCCAGCAGATCGGCTGAGTCGCTACGGGACATGATCCTGCCTTGTCGTGCCTGCCCGCTCGGGCGATAGGCGCGCAAGACTACATCAATCGAGAAACGTTATCAGCAGGATCAGCTTGCAGCTCAAAGCTCGTATTCCACATCGTCCCGGTCGCTGAGTACCGACAGGTCCAGCGGGCGCATGGCGCCCATCCACATCGGGTAGTCGCGGTGGTCGCGCAGGTCGTTGCCGGTGATCGGGTGGATCAGGATGGTCAGGCCCTGGCGGTTGAGCATCAGCCATGGGATCACCTGGGCGAACAGCTCGGCACGGAAGGCCAGTTGGCAGCTCCAGTCGGGGTGCGGCCCGACCGGCTGCTGGTGGACGCGGCCCATGCGCAGCGGGAACTGCCGTGCCGCTTCCTCGCACAGGCTGCGCGCCTGCTCGAGGCTGTCGGCGTCGAAGTAGACATGGGCATGGTAGCCCCGTACACGCACGTCCATCGTCATCCCTCCATCAGTTGCCGACGCAGTTCAGCCAGTACCGGCGTGCTGTCCGGACGCACGCCGCGCCAGAGCTGGAACGCCTCGGCGGCCTGGCCGACCAGCATGCCCAGGCCGTCCAGGGTCGTGGCGGCGCCTTGCTCGGCGGCCCAGCGATTGAAGGCGGTCGCCTCCTTGGCGTACATCATGTCGTAGCAGACGCTGTGGCCAGGTCGGATCACGTCGCGGGCGATGGCCGGCAGCTCGCCGCCGAGGCTGGCCGAGGTGCCGTTGATGATCAGGTCGAACGGTGCCTGTAATTCATCGAAACCGCTGGCCGACACCTCGCCCAGGCTGGCGAAGGCTTCGGCCAGTTCCTCGGCCTTGGCGTGTGTGCGGTTGGCGATCACCAGACGGCCTGGGCGCTGTGCCAGCAAGGGCTCCAACACGCCGCGCACCGCGCCACCGGCACCCAGTAGCAGTACGCTCTGGCCTTCGATGGCGACACGGTTGTCCAGCAGGTCGGCGACCAGCCCGGCGCCGTCGGTGTTGTCGCCGAGCAGGCGGCCGTCGTCGAGTTTCTTCAGGGTGTTCACCGCGCCGGCACGGCGGGCGCGCTCGCTCAGCTGGTCGGCCAGGCGGTAGGCCTGCTCCTTGAATGGCACCGTGACGTTGGCGCCCAGGCCCTGGCGGAAGAAGTCGCGGGCGAAGCCGGCGAAGTCGTCCAGTGGCGCCAGCAGCGCCTCGTAGCTGAGCGACTGGTCGGTCTGCGCGGCGAACAGGCGGTGGATCTGCGGGGACTTGCTGTGCCCGATGGGGTTGCCGAAGACGCCGTAACGGTCCATCACAGGCCCGCCTCGCCGAGCCAGTCACGCTCCTGCAGGAAGTACTCGGTCAGCCGTGCCTCGGGCGTGCCTGGCTCGGCCTTCCAGTCGTAGCCCCAGCGCACGATGGGCGGCAGCGACATCAGGATGGACTCGGTGCGTCCACCCGATTGCAGGCCGAACAAGGTGCCACGGTCGTAGACCAGGTTGTATTCCACGTAGCGCCCACGGCGGAACGCCTGGAATTCGCGCTGCGCTTCGTCGAAGGGTGTCGACTTGCGTCGCTGGATGATCGGCAGATAAGCCTCCAGGTAGGCATCGCCGATGGCGCGCAGGAAGGCGAAGCTGGTGTCGAAGTCCCACTGGTTGAGGTCGTCGAAGAACAGCCCGCCGACGCCGCGCGGCTCGTTGCGGTGCTTGAGATGGAAGTAGCGGTCGCACCATTCCTTGAAGCGCGGGTAGACATCGGCGCCGAAGGGCGCACAGGCCGCGCGGGCGACCTGGTGCCAGTGCACGCAGTCTTCTTCGACGCCGTAGTAGGGCGTCAGGTCGAAGCCGCCGCCGAACCACCAGACCGGCTCTTCTCCCTCCTTCTCGGCGCTGAAGAAGCGCACGTTGGCGTGGGAAGTGGGCACATGCGGGTTTTCCGGGTGGATCACCAACGACACGCCGAGCGCCTGGAAGCCGCGTCCGGCCAGTTCCGGCCGATGGGCGCTGGCCGAGGGCGGTAGCCCGGCACCGAACACATGGGAGAAATTCACCCCGCCTTTCTCGACCAATGCGCCGTTCTCGATCACCCGCGTCCGCCCGCCGCCGCCGCCAGGGCGCTGCCAGGCATCCTCGATGAAGCGCGCGCGACCGTCCTCGGCCTCCAGAGCGGCGCAGATGCGGTCCTGCAGGTCGAGCAGGTAGGTCTTGATGGATTCGATACGGTCGTTCACTCAGGTCACCTTGGTCGGCCGGCGGGTGCGATTTTCAGGCGGCAAGCATAACATCCAGCCTGGTTTCCCTGGCTGGGCCAGGCCCGCGAGAACATTCTTGATAAGGAGTCGATATGGCAACGCGTATCCAGTTCAGCCGGCATGGCGGTCCCGAGGTTCTCGAACAGGTCGATGTAGACCCGCTGGCGCCCGCGCCGGGCGAGGTGCTGGTGCGCAACCACGCGGTCGGCCTGAACTTCATCGACACCTATTTCCGTGACGGTCTGTATGCGCCGCCCAGCCTGCCGTCCGGCCTGGGTACCGAAGCCGCCGGGGTGATCGAGGCGATCGGCGAAGGTGTCAGCGGCTGGCAGCCCGGGGACCGCGTTGCCTATGCCACCGGCCCGCTCGGCGCCTATGGCGAGTACCACACCCTGCCGGCGCGGCACCTGGTCAGGCTGCCCGAGGCCATTGGTTTCGAACAGGCGGCGGCGGTGATGCTCAAGGGCCTGACCGTGCACTACCTGCTGCGCCAGACCCAGCGTCTCGAAGCCGGCCAGACCGTGCTGTTCCATGCCGCCGCCGGTGGTGTCGGCTCCATCGCCTGCCAGTGGGCGAGGGCGCTGGGGGTGCGGCTGATCGGTGTGGTCGGTTCAGCGGAAAAGGCCGCGCGGGCGCAAGCACTGGGGGCCTGGGCGACCATCGACAGCAGCCGCGAGGACGTGGTGCAGCGCGTGCTTGAGCTGACCGAGGGGCGCAAGTGCCCGGTGGTCTACGACTCGGTGGGCAAGGACACCTGGGAGACCTCGCTGGATTGCGTGGCGCCGCGTGGCCTGTTGGTCAGCTTCGGCAATGCCTCGGGGGCGGTCACTGGCGTCAACCTGGGCATCCTTGCGCAGAAGGGGTCGCTGTTCGTCACCCGGCCGACCCTGGCCAGCTACGCCGACAGCCCTGCGCACCTGCAAGCCATGGCCGACGAACTGTTCGAACTGATCGCCAGTGGTGCCATCGAGGTCGAGATCGGCCAGCGCTTCCCCCTGACCGAGGCCGCCGAGGCCCAGCGCCGCCTGTCGGCACGGCAGACCACCGGTTCGACGGTCCTGCTGCCCTGACTCGGGGGGCTTGCGGCCTGCCGCCGCGGCTGCGATGGGGGTGTTGCACTTTCCGCTGGTTTGGGTGACCTTTATCAGGCAATTCACTAATAGAGGGATTTTTTATGTCGAATAGTCATATCTATAAGAAAATCGAGATTGTCGGCTCTTCGCCCAACAGCGTCGACGAAGCGATCCAGAACGCCATCAGCGAAGCCGGCCGCAGCCACCAGAACCTCGACTGGTTCGAGGTCGGGGAAATTCGTGGGCATATCGAGCAGGGCAAGGTGGCGCACTTCCAGGTCACCGTGAAAATCGGCTTTCGCCTGAGCGACGGTTGAGCCCACCGTAGGGTGCGCCATGCGCACCGATGCACCGCGCGTTGGTGCGCACGGCGCACCCTACCGGGCGCTTACCGCCGCAGCCCGGCGACGATCTCGAAGGCGCGGTGGCGGTCTGTGGTTTCGTAGAAGTCGCAGGTGAAGATCAGCTCGTCAGCCCCTGTCTGCTCCAGCAGGACCTCCAGGCGTGCGCGGATCTTCTCCGGGCCGCCGATCAAGGCCATCCCGAGGAAGTTGCCCACCGCATCCTGTTCGTGGGGTAGCCACAGGCCCTGCATGCTGTTCACCGGAGGGCGCAGCAGCAGGCTCTGGCCGCGTACCAGCGCCAGGATGCGCTGGTAGGCCGAGGTGGCCAGGTACTCGGCGCGTTCGTCGCTGTCGGCGGCCAGCAGCGGCACGCCGAGCATCACATAGGGCTTGTCCAGCACGGCGGAGGGCTGGAAGTTCTCGCGGTACAGGCGGATCGCGTCATGCATGAAGCGTGGCGCGAAGTGCGAGGCGAAGGCATAGGGCAGGCCCTTGGCCGCCGCCAGTTGCGCGCTGAACAGGCTCGATCCCAGCAACCAGATCGGCACCTGGCTGTCGACGCCGGGCATGGCGATCACCTGCTGTTGCGCCTGGCGCGGTCCGAGCAGCGCCTGCAATTCCTCGACGTCCGCCGGGAAATCATCGGCGCTGCCCAGACGGTCGCGGCGCAGTGCGCGGGCGGTGAACTGGTCGGCGCCGGGAGCGCGGCCAAGGCCCAGGTCGATCCGCCCCGGATACAGCGCTTCCAGGGTGCCGAACTGTTCGGCGATCACCAGTGGCGCATGGTTGGGCAACATGATCCCGCCCGAGCCGAGGCGGATGCGCTCGGTGCCGGCAGCCAGGTAGCCGATCAGCACGGCGGTGGCGGAACTGGCGATGCCATCCATGTTGTGGTGCTCTGCCACCCACAGGCGCTCGAACCCGAGGGACTCGACATGCCGCGCCAGGGCCAGGGCGTTGTACAGGGCCTGGCGCGCGTTGCCGTCATCGCGCACGGGCGCCAGCTCCAGCGCGGAAAAACGGACCTGCTCAAGATTGCTCATGCTCTCCTCCTCGGAAGATGGTGCGTGTATCGCTAGATACAGCGGGTGGCCTCGGCTTTTGCCAGCTCCTTGCCCTGTTCGTCACGCAACCAGCCCTGGGGCTGGAAGCCTAGGGAGCGGGCTTCGAAGACATAGCGCCGGCCAGCCTGGAATGCGTCGTAGCGTACCAGTAGCGTGCAGCGCAGGTACTGGCTGTCGCCGAACAGGCTCGTGCCACCGCCGCCGCTGACCTCGAAATCGTAGCGCGCTTCCAGGCGGTGGGCGCCCGGTGTGACCTGGAAGTAGCGGCCATCGGCCGTGCGCACGCCGTCCAGCCGGTCGGCCATGAAGATATCCGTGACCTGGCCGCGCAGATCGACCCAGGCCATGCCGGGGTCGGCCTCGGGCAGGGGGCTGGCACAACCGGTCAGCAGCAGGCAGGCGAGCAAGGCGCGCAACATGGTTTACCCTCGCAGGGCGTTTTTCGTCGGAACCACACAATGCCATATCCGCCATATCCGCTCATGCGCCTGACACGCTTCTGCCTGCCGTCGCTGTTCATTCTGCTGGCCGGCTGCTCCAGTTATTACGGCCAGTTGGCCACGGGGCAGCTCGAACTGCTGCGCCAGCGCCAGCCGGTCGCCACGCTGGTGGACGACCCAGGCACCGCCCCGGCATTGCGTGAGCGCCTGGCCAATGCACAAGAGGCGCGCCGCTTCGCCAGCGAGCGGCTGGCGCTGCCGGACAACGGCAGCTACCGCCAGTACGCCGACCTTGGTCGCCCTTATGTGGTGTGGAACCTGTTCGCCACCCCGGAGTTCTCGGTGGAGCCGCTGACGCGCTGCTTTCCGATCGCCGGATGCGTCGCCTACCAGGGTTACTACCGCCAGGGCGCTGCGCGGGGTCGTGCCGCCATGTTGCGGCAGCAGGGCTTCGATACCCATGTGGCCGGGGTCGAGGCCTATTCGACGCTGGGTTGGTTCGACGACCCGCTGCTCAACACCATGTTGCGGCGCAACGACGAGCAACTGGCCGGGTTGATCTTCCACGAGTTGGCGCACCAGCGCCTGTATGTCCGTGACGACACCACCTTCAACGAGTCCTATGCCAGCTTCGTCGAACAGCAGGGGCTGCATGAGTGGCGGCAGCAGCAGGGATTACCGGAACACGACCAGGCCGCCCGCGAGGCCTCCCGCCAGGTGATCGAGTTGCTGCTGGACAGCCGGGAGCGCCTGCGCAGGCTCTACGCCCAGCCCCATGACGAAACCCGCATGCGCCAACTGAAACAGACCGAGTTCGACCGCCTGCGCACGGCCTACCGACATCTGCGCGAGCATCAGGAGCAGCCTTTGCCGGGGCTCGACCGCTGGTTCCAGCAGCCGCTGAACAATGCCACGCTGCTGCCCTTCGGCCTGTACGACCGCTGGGTGGCGGCATTCGCCCGAATATTCGAGCAGTCCCGGGGCGATTGGCGGGAATTTCACCAACGGGTGGAATCCCTGGCGGCAATGCCACTCGAACAGAGGAACGGGCGGTTACGGGAACTGCTCGCAACGGATTTGCAAGGAGAACGACCATGACACGCTGGACCTGCACCCTGCTACTGACCCTGGCCACCACGTCCGCTTTCGCCGCCCCCAAGCCCTGCGAGGAACTCAAGGCGGAGATCGAAGCGAAGATCCAGGCCAATGGCGTCCCCAGCTACACCCTCGAGATCGTCGACAACGCCGACGTCGGCGACCAGGGGATGGTGGTCGGTAGCTGCGATGGCGGTACGCGCAAGATCATCTATCAGCGCAATGACTGAGGTTGCAGGCGACAAGCAACCTTGACCAGTGACACCCGGCAGCATGCGAGACGCCGGGTATCACCCGCTCTATCGGGATGGGCGGTCAGGTCAATAGCTGTACTTCAGGGAGAACATGAAGTTGCGTGGAGCCCCATGAAGTCCGTAGGCGTATACGTACGAGTAGTACTCCTTGTCGAACACGTTATTCAGGTTGACTGAGCCGGACAGGTTGTCCGTGATCGCGTAGCGCGCCATCAGATTGACCAGCGCATAACTCTCTTGCCAGTACTGATCCTCGCCAATCCGGCTTTGCCAGTTCACCCCCCCGCCTACGGTGAGCTTGCTCAGTGCGCCAGGCAAACGGTAGGTCGTGAACGTCTTCAGGTTATGTCGGGGCAGGCGCGAGAGGATGCGGTTGTTGTCCTTGTCAGTGGTCACGCTATAGGAATAGCCGCTGGTGAGTTGCCAGCCTTCGGCCAGTTCACCGTTGAGCTCCAGTTCCACCCCCTTGGTCGTGGCGGCGTCCGAAACGTCGTATATGAGTGTGTCGTTATTCCAGATAGCCAGGTTTTCCTGTTCGTTCTTGAACACGGACAGGCTGGACGTCAGGCGGCCATCCTTGAAACTGGCCTTGATACCGGCCTCGTAGCTGGTGCCTTCCTCAGGCTCCAGCGGTGTGCCGTTGTATTCGATGACGTAGTCCTCCTGCGGCTGGAAGATCTTGGTGTAACTGGCATAGAGCGACCAGGTGTCGTCCAGGGTCTGCACGATGCCCACATAGGGAATGAATACCCCGCTTTCCCGGCTGCGGACGTCGGCGGCCCCCGGATATTCCATGATGCGCCGCCAGTCGATGACGCGGCCGCCGAGCAGGAGGTCGGTACTGTCGGTCAGTTGGAAGCGGGAGCTCGCAAAGGCGCTGTACTGGAATTCATTGCGCACGTTGTTCCCGTAGTCGATGAAGTCGGGCTTGGGCATGGCGCCAATATCGAGGAAGTTGGGAATATTCCTGTCGTAGCTGGGAGACAGGCCATATGCGGGGCCTTTGGCCCACAGGTCGGACAGTGTGACGCCGCTGATCAGTTCATGCTCTCGCCCGAACAGAGAGAACGCCCCCGTGGCGTAGGCATCCAGGCTGAGTTGCTCTGAATTGCTTATCCAGCGGCCCGGCCAGAGGGTTGCCCCGGTGCCGGTTGCCTGGTCGATCGAGCCCCTGATATTCGTGAGGAGTGCATCGTATTCATTCTGGGTGTAGTTGAGCTCGACCTTTCCACTCCAGCTTGAGCCAAGCTGCTGTTCGAGAGAGACGAAGGCGTTGTTCAGTTCCTGGTCGTAATGGTTCCACTTCGGCCATTTATAGTCGGATGCGCCAAAGCCGACTTTTTGTCCGTTACTGAAGAACAACGGCGTAGCCCTGAACTGCGAGTTGCTGTCCCGCGTCAGGTGGCTGAAGCCCAGGGTCAGCAGGGTGGTGTCGCTCAGGTCGATTTCGCTGATGCCGTACAGAACGAAAGACTCCTGCTCGTAACGATCGACCCACGCATGCTGATGCTTGTAGTCGACGACCAGGCGGCCCCGAATGTTGCCGCTTTCGTTGAGGGGGCCGGACACATCCATGCCACTTCCATAGCGTTCCCAGTTGCCCGCTTCGGCGGTGAAGCCGACCTGCGGGTCGTAGGTGGGGCGCTTGCGAATCAGGTTGACCGTCGCCGATGGCGTACCCAGCCCGCTCATCATGCCGGTCGCGCCCCGTACGACCTCGACGCGGTCATAGATGGCGGTGCTGTGCAGGTCATTGCTCAGCAGGGAAGACGTGGGCACTCCGTCGATCTGGAAGTTATTGATGATGGAGCCGCGTGCCATGAAGTCGGGGCTGTCGGCGCCGACGCTGGCGTTCTGCACGATGACACCCGCCGTGGCGCCCAGTACGTCGATCATATTGTCGAGCTTCTGGTCGTCCATGCGCTGGCGGGTCAGCACGGTGACCGATTGCGGTGTTTCCTGGGGCGACAGGTTGAGGCGCGTGGCACTGCTGGCGGACCAGGTGGTGTAGGAGCCGGTGCCCTCGGTGGTGGAGCCGGGGGCCTTGCCGGAAATGGCCGTGGCATCCAGTTGCAGGGTCTGTGCGGTACTGGAGGCTTTATCGAGCTGTAACTGGTAGCTGCCATCGGCCTGCCGTGTGGCGCGCAAGCCGGTATTGGCGAGTATGCGCGCCAGGCCGTCTTCCACGCTGTACTGCCCGTTCAGCCCCGGGCTGCTTTTCCCCGTGGTCAGGGCCGAGTTGGCGGAGAGGGGAATACCGGCCTGGCGACCGAACTGCCCAAGCACCTGGTCCAGGCTGCCCGACGGCACCGAGAAATGTGGGTGTGCCGCTTGTTCCGCGGCGATTGCCGGCAGTGGCAGGGCCAGTGGGCCGAGGCCGATACCGGCCAGCAGGGCCAGGCGGGTGCCGCGTATAGCGCGGGCGAGGGGGCTGGGGGTGTGTCTCATGGCAGGGTCCATCGTGTCGTGGTTGGCAGGCCTGCCGGCCAGGGGTGGCGACAGGATTTCCCCATAGGCCAATCGAGAATGAGAAACCTGCCGCCTGGCGATAAATATTTTCTCTGGTGCCCCTCGAACCCGGGCGATCGACACGCGTGGCTCGCTGCTTGCGGCTGCTGTTTCAGGCATGCCGGGGCGTGATAGTGACCCAGTAGCGGCTGCGGCTGCGAATACCGACCGGCAGGCTGCGTTGCAGCATGGCGAGGATGCGGTCGGTGTCGTCCAGCGGGTAGCTGCCGGTCAGGCGCAGTTCCGCCACGGCGGGGTCGCAGCGCAGGATGCCGGGGCGATAGCGCGACAGTTCGGCGATGAAGTCCCCCAGGCGCATGCGTTCGGCGACGATCAGCCCCTCGATCCAGGCGTTGTCGCTGTCGCGGGCCGGCTGGCGCGGCTGGATATCGCCGGCGAGGATGCGCACCTGCCAGCCCGCGTCGATGATCTGCGTCGGGCCACCGTGGCGTGGCGTGACTTCGACCTGGGCATCGCTGACCCGCAGCAGGCTGCCGCTGGCAGCATCGTCGTGGCGTACGCTGAAGTGCGTGCCCAGGGGGCGCAGCAACGCATCGGTGGTGGTCAGCAGCAAGGGGCGCGGGTCGCTGGCGCTGCGGATATCCACTTCCCCATGGCGCAACCACAGGTGCCGGTGCTGGGTGTTGTAGTCGATATCCAGCGCACTGCGGGTGTTGAGCCAGAGCTGCGTACCGTCGGCCAGGCGCAGTTCGCGCCGCTCGCCGGTGGCGGTGTGCTGGTCGGCCAGGGTCGACTGCAACCACTGGCTGCTGCCGACTTGCCAACTGGCGCCGCCGAGCAGGCCGAGGCCGACGATACCCTTGAGTACCTGGCGCCTTCCCGTTGGCTGGTAGGGCGCGGCCTGCAGCACCTGCCGCGCGTGCGCGTCGCCCAGCGTTGGGCGATGCCGTTCGAGGTGCTGGCCGATGCCGCCCATGCGCTGCCAGGCCAGTTCGTGCAGAGGGTCGGATTGCCGCCACTGCTGCAATGCCTCGTGCTGGCTGGCATTCATGCAGCCGGACTGCTCCTGCACCAGCCAGGCGATGGCCTGGTCGCGGATGTTCGCCGGCAGTTGGCTGGGGGCGCTCATTGCTCGTAGAGATGGCGGTAGCAGAGGGCGAAGGCCTTGCCCATGGCCTTCTGCACCTGATCGATGCTGAGGCCCAGGCGCTCGGCGATCTGCGGGTAGGTCAGGCCGTCGAACTGGGACAGCAGGAACACCTGGCGGATGCGTGGTGACAGGCCGTGCAGCAGGGCATCCAGTTCGACCAGTGTTTCGATCAGCAGGTAACGGTACTCGGGCGAAGGCTCCAGCGCTTCGGGGCGTGCGGCGAGCGCCTCGAGGTAGGCACGCTCGATGGCCTGGCGGCGCCAGCGATTGATCAGCAGGCTGTTGGCGATGGTGGCCAGGTAGGCCATCGGCTGTTGCAGGTCATGCACCGAACGGCGCGAACCCAGCAGGCGGGCGAAGGTGTCCTGGGCCAGGTCATCGGCATCGGCGGCCTCCGGCATGCGCTTGCGCAACCAGCCCTTGAGCCAGTCATTGTGTGCAAGGTACAGCCGTTCGATGTCGCGCTCGAAGGTGGGTTGCTCGTCCATCGGGTGCCGGGGTTTCAATGGATAACGGTTCTCAACAATAGATGAAAGTATCGCTGTCAGGCAATGAGCGCATGGTTCGGGGGATATGCGAAGGTGTCGGAGAGAAAAGGCTGGTAGCCTTGTGCGCGCCTTTGACAATCACAAGAACCGGGCCTGTATGACCACTCCCATGAAACCTTCGCAGTGCCTGTCGCTGACGGTACTGGCGATGTTCGCGTTCGCCGGCAACTCCCTGCTGTGCCGGGCTGCTCTGGATACCACCTCGATAGACCCTGCGACCTTCACCCTGGTGCGCCTGCTGGCCGGGGCGCTGATGCTGGAGGTCATTCTGCGGCTGGCGCGGCGACCGAGAAGCGCCGGGGTGGGGGATTGGCGGTCGGCGCTGGCGCTGTTCGGCTATGCCGCCGGGTTTTCCTGGGCCTATGTCGGGCTCGCCACGGCGACCGGAGCCCTGTTGCTGTTCGGAGCGGTGCAACTGAGCATGATCGGCTGGGCACTGTGGTGCGGCGAGCGGTTGCGGGCCTGGCAGTGGGGCGGTTTCGCCCTGGCGGTTGGCGGGCTGGTGGTCATGCTGCTGCCGGGTGTCGAAGCGCCTTCCTGGCAGGACGCCACGCTGATGCTGCTGGCGGGGGTGGCCTGGGCGGTCTATTCGATCCGTGGGCGGGGCGAGCCGGCGCCGTTGCTGGCCACTGCGCGCAACTTCTGGCGGGCCGGCCTGCTGGCGGCGTTGATGTGCCTGCCCTTCGTTGCGCGCCTGAGCCTGGATGCGACCGGGTTGCTCTACGCCGTCCTGGCCGGTGCCCTGGCTTCCGGCGTGGGCTATGCGATCTGGTATGGCGTGGTGCGGGAGCTGACCACCACCAGCGCCGCCAGTGTGCAACTGAGCGTACCGGTGATCAGCGCTCTGGGGGCGGTGGTGTTGCTGGGCGAGGCCCTGAGCGGGCGCCTGTTGCTCAGCTCGCTGGCGATTCTGGGTGGCGTGGCGCTGGTGATCCTGGCCGGGCGGCGGGTCCTTCCGGTGGTGAGATAGGCGCGCGCGGATTCAGTTTCCGTTCAGTCTCGCTGTCTATCCTGGCCCCATCTTCTCTCAAGCACTGGAGCCTTCCATGAAAAACACCACCCTTGCCCTGCTGGTCGCCCCGCTGATTTCCCTGAACGCCCTGGCAGCTGGCTACACCGGCCCGGGCAGCCAGCAGATCAACACCGTCAGTGCCGCGCTGGAAGCCAGCGACGAGAGCGCCGTGGTCCTGCAGGGTCGTATCGTCAAACGCATCAAGGATGAAAAGTACGACTTCACCGACGCCACCGGCACCATCCGCGTCGAGATCGACGACGAAGACTGGCCTGCCGCGACCATCGACGAGAACACCCAGGTCCGCCTGACCGGCGAAGTCGACCGCGACCTGCTCGGGCGCGAGATTGATGTCGACTATGTCGAAGTGATCAATCCGTAAGCAGCTGATACTGATGCAGGGTGCGCCGTGCGCACCTGTGCGGGGAGGTTGGTGCGCGAAGGCCGGTGCGCGCGGCGCACCCTACGGAGGGTTGGCTCGAAATGTCATTTCAGCGTAGCCGTCGCAGGGCCTGTTCCAGCGTCCGGGTCGCCTGTTCCATTTCCTCGGCGGTGTAGGCGGCGAAGCCCATGAAGAAGCCGGCCTGGCCCTGGCCGTCGGCGTGCATTTCCGACAGGCCCTGCAAGTCGATGCCGGCCCGCCGTGCGGCGGCGATGGCGTCCTGTTCGGCGATGTCGCAGATCAGCCGGCAGGGCATCTGCATGCCGCCCGCCGGCACCTTCGCCTCGACGAAATCCCCCAGGTGTCGGCGCACCAGGCGGGCCAGGGTGTCGCGGCGCTCGGCATAGACGGCACGCATGGCGCGCACGTGGGCACCGAAGTGGCCGCCTTCCATGAAGCGCGCCAGGGTCAGTTGCGGGATCGGCGCGCTGTGCCCGTCGAGCAGGGTGCGCGCCACTGTCATGGGTGCCACCAGTTGCGGCGGCAGCACCATGTAGCCGAGGCGCAGGCCGGGAAACAGCGATTTACTGAAGGTGCCGACATAGAGCGTGCGTTCATGGGCGTCCAGCCCCTGCACGCAGGCGGTCGGCCGTCCTGCGTAGTGGAATTCGCTGTCGTAGTCGTCCTCGATGATCCAGGCCTGTTCGCGGTTGGCCCATTCGACCAGCGCCAGCCGCCGCTCCAGTGACAGGGTTGCGCCCGTCGGGTACTGGTGCGAAGGGGTGAGGAACACCGCCCTGGCCGGTTGCGGCGAGGCTTGCAGCAGGTCCACCCGCAGGCCCTGGTCGTCCACTGGCACGGGCACGCACTCCAGTCCGGCGGCCTCGAAGGCGCGGCGTGCGCCGTGGTAGACCGGGTCCTCGATGAAAATCCGCTCGCCGGCATCCAGTAGCACATGGGCGCACAGGGTCATGGCCTGCTGCGAGCTGGTCAGTACCAGCACGCGCGCGGGCGTGGCGTGGGCGCCGCGTTCGAGGTTGACGTAGTCGGCGATCGCCTGGCGCAGTTGCGACATGCCCTGGGGATGGCTGTGCAGCAGCGCTTCGCTGCCGTGGGCCTTGAGCACCTGGCGTTGCAGGCGCTCCCAGGTCGCCAGGGGAAAGCCGCGGGTGTCCGGCACGCCAGGGGCGAATGGCCGGGGGGCGAGGAAGTCGCGCACGCCGCCCTGCTGGAACAGCGCCGTACCGCGTTGGCCGAGCACGGCCTGCGACACGCTGTGCGCCTTGCCTCGGCGCGCCTTGCCACGGCTGGCCATCGGCTGCGTGCGCTGTGACACGAAGCTGCCGCTGCCGATCCGCCGTTCGATGAATCCCTCCGCATGCAACTGCCCATAGGCCGTTTCCACCGTATCGCGGGAAACCCCCAGCGATTGTGCCAGGGCCCGCGAGGCCGGCAGCGGTCGTCCTACGCCAAGGGCGCCATCGAGGATCAACTGGCGGATGGCGCGCTGGATACGGGCGTGCAACGGCAGGCCTGCATGGGCCGGGTCGGCCAGCCAGGCTTTGACGGATTCGAGTTGCGAATGTTTGAACAATTGGCTGGTATCGCTTCGTTGAAGTGGATGGGAACAGCAGGCCATTTGCGCGCTATAAAAGCAAGCCTGGCGGCTGCTATCGCTTTCCTGTTTTCGACGGGAGAGACGCGTGGCCGTTGCCGCCGTCCTGTATCCAAGGGAGCCTGCCGATCATGTCCACACCCGCTTCACCCGCACCCTGGCGCCTGGCCGACCTCGTCCACCCGGTGGTGGCCGGGCTGGTCTCGGTCATCGTCAACTATGGCGGCACCTTCATCCTGGTGTTCCAGGCGGCGCAAGTGGCGGGGCTCGGGCCGGAGCTGACGGCGTCCTGGGTCTGGTCGGTGTCCATCGGGGTCGGTGTCAGCGGGTTGCTGCTCAGTTGGTTGGGGCGCGAGCCGATCATCACTGCCTGGTCGACGCCGGCGGCGGCCTTTCTCGTCACCGCCCTGGCGACGACGCCCTATGCCGAGGCGGTGGGCGCCTACCTGATCTCGGCCGCCGCGTTCGTGCTGCTCGGCCTGTCCGGCTGTTTCGACAAGGTCATCCGGCTGATCCCGCCCGGCGTGGCGGCGGGGTTGCTGGCCGGCATCCTGTTGCAGTTCGGCCTGGGGGCGTTCGCCGGCGTGAGCCTCGATCCGCTGCTGGCCGGTGCGCTGATCCTCGCCTATGTGCTGTTCAAGCGCCTCAGCGCCCGCTATGCGGTGGTCGGCGTGCTGCTGCTGGGGCTGGTCCTGCTGCTGGCGCAGGGGCGCTTCGATGTGTCCGGGCTGCGGCTGGAGCTGGCCGCGCCGGTCTTCACGATGCCGGCGTTTTCCTTCAACGCGCTGCTCAGCGTCGCCCTGCCGCTGTTCCTGATCACCCTGACCGGGCAATACATGCCGGGCATGCTGGTGCTGCGCAACGATGGCTTCAAGACCAGTGCCAACCCCATCGTCGCGGTCACCGGGCTCGGTTCCCTGCTGATGGCGCCGTTCGGCTCCCACGCCTTCAATATCGCCGCGATCACGGCGGCGATCTGCACTGGCCGCGAGGCGCACGAAGACCCTTCCCGGCGCTGGGTCGCGGGTATCGCGGCGGGCGTCTGCTACATCCTGGTGGGGCTGTTCGGCGTGACCCTGGCGGCGCTGTTCATGGCCTTGCCGGCCACCTTTATCGCCACCCTGGCGGGGTTGGCCCTGCTCGGCACGCTGGGCGGGAGCCTGGCCGCCGCGCTGGCCGATGCGCAGTCGCGCGAGGCCGGATTGATCACCTTCCTGGCAGCGGCGGCCAATATCACCCTGTTCGGCATTGGTGGGGCCTTCTGGGGGCTGTTGATCGGCCTGCTGGCCCATGCCGTGCTCAACGGGCGCTGGCCGCGCCGCGCAGTATCCGGCGAGGGGGCGAAATCATGAACCAAACGATGGATGCCATGGGCGCGACCGGCACCCTGCATGCGCAACATGGCCGCTATCCCAGGGCCGAGACGGTGGAGGATTTCCGCCGCAACCTGGCTGCCGTACACGCCCGTATCGAGGCGGCCTGCCAGCGCGTCGGGCGCGACCCCGCCGGGGTGCGCCTGCTGCCGGTGAGCAAGACCGTCGACGAGGCGCATATCCGCCTGTCCTACGCGGCGGGCTGCCGCCTGCTCGGCGAGAACAAGGTGCAGGAGGCCCATGGCAAATGGCAGGCCATGGGTGATCTGGAGGATCTGCGCTGGTCGGTCATCGGCCATCTGCAGACCAACAAGGCCAAGCTGGTGGCGCGCTTCGCCAGCGAGTTCCAGGCCCTCGACAGCCTGCGCCTGGCAGAGGCGCTGGAACGCCGCTTGCAGATCGAAGGGCGCGCATTGGACGTGTTCGTGCAGGTCAACACCTCGGGCGAGGCCAGCAAGTTCGGCCTGCCGCCCGGTGAGGTGGCGCCATTCCTGCGTGCCCTGGCGGCCTTTCCGGCGTTGCGCGTGCGCGGGCTGATGACCCTGGCGCTGTTCTCCAGCGAGGCCGAGCGGGTGCGCCGGTGCTTCATCCTGTTGCGTGAGTTGCGCGACCGGCTGCGCCAGGAGGCACCGGCGGGTATCGGCCTGGACGAACTGTCCATGGGTATGTCCGGCGATTTCGAGATCGCCATCGAGGAAGGCGCCAGCGTGGTGCGCGTAGGGCAGGCCATCTATGGCGCCCGTGCCCTGCCTGACAGCCACTACTGGCCCGATAGGGCCATCAACCCGGAGTCACCACGATGAAAACCGCACTCGCCATCCGCCACCTGCACTTCGAAGACCTCGGCACCCTGGCGCCGCTGCTGGAGGCCCGTGGCTACAGCGTCCGCTACCTGGATGCGACCCTGGACGACCTGCGCAGCCTGGATGCCCAGGCCGACGACCTGCTGGTGGTGTTGGGCGGGCCGATCGGCGCGTTCGACGAGGCGATCCACCCGTTCCTCGCCGACGAGCTGGCGCTGGTCCGGCGGCGTCTGCGCAGCCAGCGGCCGCTGCTGGGCATCTGCCTGGGGGCGCAATTGATCGCCCGTGTACTGGGCGCCGAGGTACGGCCCCAGGGCGTCAAGGAAATCGGCTTCGCCCCGCTGACGCTGACCGAGGAAGGCCAGGCCAGCGCCCTGGCCGCGCTGGGCGACACGCCGGTGCTGCACTGGCACGGCGACCGCTTCGAGATCCCGCCGGGAGCGGTGCGCCTGGCGGGGACGGCGGTCTGCGACAACCAGGCGTTTGCGCTGGGCAGCCAGGTGCTGGGGTTGCAATGCCACCTGGAGGCCGACCCTGCACGTATCGAACAGTGGCTGGTCGGCCATGCCTGCGAACTGGCCCAGGCCGCCCTCGACCCCCGCACCCTGCGCACCGAGGCCCAGGCGCTGGAGGCGGCCTTGCCCGACGCGGCCCGGGCGGTCTTCGGGCGCTGGCTCGACGCCCTCGTGTAACAGACCGAGCGGTCCGTGTTGACGAGCATCCAGCGCTGGCGCTGACACCGCGCACTTGGGTCCCCGCTTGTGCGGGGACGACGGATGAGGGTTGGCGATGGTGTTTCAGCCTGTTGGCAGGGCGCTCCTCGTCCCCCGTCATTCCCGCGCAGGCGGGAATCCATACGGTGGTCGAGACACCGCGCACCTGGGTCCCCGCTTGTGCGGGGACGACGGAGGAGGGTTGGCGATGGAGTTTCAGCCTGTTGGCAGGGCGCTCCTCGTCCCCCCCGTCATTCCCGCGCAGGCGGGAATCCATGCGGTGGGTGAGACGGCACGTACCTGGGGCCTGTCTCGTTTGTAAATACATACTTTCTTTCATATAGAAATAACCAATTCATTTTTTGGCTTGCAGCCCGCTTCACGAGGACATCTCCATGCAACACCCCAGCTCCCACCTGATGCAGACCTACCTGCGCCAGCCGGTTTCCTTCGTTCGTGGCCAGGGCGCGCGCCTGTGGGACGAACAGGGCGTCGAGTACCTCGACGCCATCGCCGGGGTGGCGGTGACCAACCTGGGGCATGCCCATCCGCGTATCGCCGAGGTCATCGCCGAGCAGGCCGGGCTGTTGCTGCACACCTCCAACCTGTTCGGCATTCCCTGGCAGGAGCGCCTGGGCGAGCGCCTGTGCGCGTTGGCCGGCATGCAGCGTGCGTTCTTTTGCAGTTCCGGGGCCGAGGCCAACGAGACCGCGCTGAAGCTGGCGCGGTTGCACGCCAACCGCCGTCAGGTGGCGCAGCCCCAGGTGCTGGTGATGGAGAACAGCTTCCACGGGCGCACCCTGGCGACCCTGGCCGCCACCGGCAACCCGGCGGTGCAGCGTGGTTTCGAGCCGCTGGTGCCGGGTTTCCTGCGGGTGCCTTATGACGATATCGCGGCGCTGCGCCGGGTTGCCGAGGACGCGCCCGGCATCGTCGCCGTGCTGATCGAGCCGGTGCAGGGCGAGGGCGGCGTGCGCGTCGCTTCGGCGGACTACCTGCGCGAACTGCGGGCCTTGTGCGACCGCCACGACTGGCTGCTGATGATCGACGAGGTGCAGGCCGGCATGGGCCGTACCGGCGCCTGGTTCGGCCACCAGCACGCGGGTATCGAGGCGGACGTCATCACCCTGGCCAAGGGCCTGGGCAACGGTTTCCCGATCGGCGCCTGCCTGGCGCGCGGGCAGGCCGCCGAGCTGTTTTCGCCCGGTCATCACGGCGCCACCTTCGGCGGTAATCCGCTGGCCTGCCGGGTCGGCTGTTGTGTGCTCGACCTGATGCACGAGGAAAACCTGCCCGAGCGCGCCGCCGCCCTCGGCCAGCGCCTGCTGCAGGGTCTTCGCCGCGAGCTGGCCGGGCACCCGCAGGTGGCCGCCATCCGTGGCCTCGGCCTGATGGTCGGGATCGAGCTGCGGCGACCCTGCGGCGAGCTGGTCGAGCGTGCCCTGCGCGAGCAGCGCCTGCTGATCAGCGTCACCCGCGACTACACCGTCCGTCTGCTGCCGGCGCTGGTCTGCGACGACGCGCAGATCGACGACATGGTGGCGCGATTGGCACGGCTGTTCGCCTCCGACTCGCCAACACAGCCGTAGGGTGCGCCGTGCGCACCGTTTTCATTGTCCAGGTGCGCGCTGCGCACCCTACCGATCAGGTTTCTTCTCCCCTCGACCGCACAGGAGCGCCCGAGCATGTATGACCCCAACCCGACCCTGGAGGCTTTCGACGCCGAGCTGGCGCAAGCGCTGCGTGACGAGGCCCTGCGCCAGGAGGACCACGCCGAGCTGATCGCCTCGGAGAACTACGCCAGCCCGCTGGTCATGGCCGTCCAGGATTCGGTCTTCACCAACAAGTACGCCGAGGGCTATCCGGGGCGGCGCTACTACAGCGGCTGCGAACACGTCGACGTGGCCGAGCGCCTGGCCATCGAGCGGGCCAAGGCGTTGTTCGACTGCGACTACGCTAATGTGCAGCCCCACGCCGGCGCCCAGGCCAATGCGGCGGTGTTCCTGGCGCTGACCCGCCCCGGCGACACGGTGATGGGCATGAACCTGGCCCAGGGCGGGCACCTGACCCACGGCAATCCGTCCAACTTCTCCGGCCGTCACTACCACATCGTGCCTTATGGCCTGGACCCGCGCAGCGGCCTGCTGGACTACGACGAGATGGAGCGCATCGCCGTGGAAACCCGGCCGAAGATGCTGATCGGCGGCTTCTCCGCCTATTCGCGGCACAAGGACTGGGCGCGCATGCGCGCCATCGCCGACAAGGTGGGCGCTATTTTCTGGGTGGACATGGCCCACGTGGCCGGCCTGGTCGCGGCAGGGGAATACCCCGATCCGCTGCCCCACGCCCATGTGGTCACCAGCACCACCCACAAGACCCTGCGCGGGCCGCGAGGCGGGCTGATCCTGGCCAAGGGGCAGGACGCCGAGTTCTACCGAAAGCTCGACTCCGCGGTCTTCCCCGGCATCCAGGGCGGCCCGCTGATGCACCAGGTGGCGGCCAAGGCAGTGGCCTTCAAGGAGGCGCTGCAACCCGGCTTCAAGACCTACCAGCGGCAGGTGCTGGCCAATGCCCGGGCGATGGCCGAGGTGTTGCGGCAGCGTGGCTACCCGGTGGTATCCGGCGGCACCGACAACCATATGATGCTGATCGACCTGTCCGCCCGGCCCTACACCGGCAAGGAGGCGGACGCCGCCCTCGGCGCCGCCTGCATCACGGCGAACAAGAACAGCGTGCCGAATGACCCGCGCTCGCCTTTCGTCACCTCGGGCTTGCGCATCGGCACCCCGGCAGTGACCACGCGAGGCTTCGGCGTCGCCGAATGCCAGCGCCTGGCGGGCTGGTTGTGCGACGTGCTGGATGCCCTGGAGCGTGGCGACCTGGAGCGGGTGACGCCGCAGGTACGCGAGCAGGTGGTGGCGCTGTGCCGGGCGTTTCCGGTGTATGCGCAGACGCGGACCTGGGCATAGCGCCTATTCGGCGCACCTCCCGGGCCCGCGCTGCGCACCGGCTTCTATCGCGACGACGTCTGGCGTTCCGTTGCCGGCCAGCCGCCGCCGAGGGCCTTGAACAGGGTCGCCAGGGCGATCTGGCGCTGGGTCTCGACCTCGATCAGTTCGGTCTGGCTGGTGAAGTCGCTGCGCTGGGCGTCCAGGTAGCGCAGGTGGTCGTCGACCCCGGCGCGGTAGCGCGCCCGCGACAGGCGCAGGGCCTGCTGGCTGCTTTGCGCCTGGGTGCGCAGGGCGTCCGCCTCGCGGCGCAGGGTGTCGGTCTGCGCCAGGGCGTCGGCGACTTCGCGGAAGGCCTCCTGCACGCTGCCTTCATAGGCGGCCACCGCCGAATCCCGGCGCACCTGGGCGAGGTCGAGACTGGAGCGATTACGGCCACCATCGAACAGCGGCAGGGTGATCTGCGGGGCGAAGCTCCAGGCGCGCTGGCCGCCGCTGAACAGGTCGGACAGCTCCGCGCTGGAACTGCCGAACAGGCCGGTCAGCGAGATACGCGGGAAAAACGTCGCCCGTGCCGCGCCGATACTGGCGTTGCGTGCCTTGAGGCGGTGTTCGGCGGCGCGGATGTCGGGGCGGTTGGCGAGCAGTTCGGACGGCGTGCCGGCAGCGATTTCCTGTACCAGCACAGTGCCCAGAGGAGCAGCCGCTGGCAGCGGTTGGCCATTGCCGACCAGCAGTTCCAGGGCGTTGCCGGCCTGGCGGAACTCGCGTTCGGTACGCTCCAGCGCGGCCCTGGCCTGGCCGACCAGGCCCCGCGCTTCCTCGTAGTCGAGGGCGCTGGCGGTGCCGGCGCGGCGGCGCTGGGCGATCAGCTCCAGGGACGCCTCGCGAGCCTGCAGGGTTTGCTCGGTCAGGTCGTGGCGGCGTTTGGCACCGTCGCGGCTCAGGTAGGCCTGGATGACTTCGGCGACTAGGCTGATCTGTGCGGCGCGGGCGGCTTCCTCGGTGGCCAGGTATTCCTCCAGCGCTGCCTCGGACAAATTGCGTACACGGCCGAACAGGTCCAGCTCGAAGGCGGTCAGGCCAAGCCCGGCCTGGTAGCTGCTCTGTACTTCGGAGCGACCACTGCTGCTCAGGTCGCCGGGCACCCGCTGGCGGCTGCCGTTGCCCTGGGCCTCCAGGCCCGGCAGGCGGTCGGCGCGTTGCACACGGTACTGCGCGCGCGCCGCTTCGACGTCGAGCAGGGTCTGGCGCAGGCTGCGGTTGCTGGCCAGGGCCTGTTCGACCAGGCCGCGCAACTGCGCATCGCTGACGAAGGCCTGCCAGTCCAGGGTGCTGGCGGTCGAGGCGCTGTCGGCGGCTTGTCCCGCCGTTTGCCACTGGGCGGGGATCGGCGCGTCGGGGCGCTGGTAGTGCGGTGCCAGCGAGCAGCCGGCGAGCAGCAGGGCGGCGGCCAGCGGGGCGAGCGCCCGCTGCATGGAATGGACGTTCATGGGAATCATGCCTCGTTGGCCTGGGTGTCGGGCGCCGGCTGGCGCGAGAAGCGCGACAGCACCCAGACGAAGAAGATCGGGACGAAGATCACGCCGAGCAGGGTCGCCGTCAGCATCCCGCCGATCACCCCGGTGCCGATGGCGCGCTGGCTGGCCGCGCCCGCGCCGCTGGCGATGGCCAGGGGCACCACGCCGAGGATGAACGCCAGCGAGGTCATGACGATGGGCCGGAAGCGCAGGCGCGCCGCCTGGATCGCCGCCTCGGCCAGCGAGTGGCCCTGCTCGCGCAGGCTCTTGGCGAACTCGACGATAAGGATGGCGTTCTTCGCCGCCAGGCCGATGATGGTGATCAGGCCGACCTTGAAGTAGACGTCGTTGGGCATGCCCAGCAACGTCACCGCGAGCACCGAACCGAGGGCGCCGATGGGCACGATCAGCATCACCGCGGCGGGGATCGACCAGCTCTCGTAGAGTGCCACCAGCAGCAGGAACACCACCAGGAACGACAGCCCCAGCAGCAGCGGCGCCTGGGCTCCGGCGGCCTTCTCCTGGTAGGACAGGCCGGTCCACTCGTAGCCGATGCCTTCCGGCAGTTCGCCGATGATCCTCTCCAGTTCGGCCATCGCCTCGCCGGTGCTGTGGCCGGGGGCGGCGTCGCCGGAGATCTTGAATGCCGGGTAGCCGTTGTAGCGCGAGATCTGCACCGCGCCGTTCTCCCAGGCGGTGCTGGCGAAGGCCGCCAGTGGCACCTGGTCGCCGCTGGCGTTGGGTACGTGCAGGCGCAGGATGGCTTCGGGGGTCATCCGCTCGCCGACGTCGGCCTGCACCACCACGCGCTGCAAGCGCCCGAGGTTGGTGAAGTCGGCGACGGTGGCCGAGCCATAGGCGCTGGAGATGGCGCTGCGGATGGTGGCGAAGTCCACGCCCAGCGCCCGCGCCTTGTCGCGGTCGATGTCCAGGCGCAGTTGCGGCGCGTCTTCCAGGCCTTCCATCATGGCGTAGAGGATCACCGGTGAGGTGTTGGCCTGGTAGAGCAACTGGTTGCGGGCGTCGAGCAGTGCCTCGCGGCCCAGGCCGCCACGGTCCTGCAGGCGCAGGGAGAAGCCGCTGGCGTTGCCCAGGCCGTCGATCGGCGGTGGGTCCACGGCCATCACCCGGGCTTCGGCGAGGCCGGCGAAGCGGGCGTTGAAGGCCGCCACTTCGGCACTGGCCGACAGGCTGGCGTCACGCTCGGACCAGTCCTTCAGCAGCGGGAAGCTGAGGCCGGCGTTCTGTCCGGTGCCGGAGAAACTGAAGCCCATGATCATGGTGGTGGACTGCGTCGCCTCGCGTTCGAGCAGGTAGTTCTCCAGCTTGCGCACCACTTTTTCGGTGCGTGCGTAGGTGGCGCCCGGCGGCAGTTGCACGTCGATGATGTAGTAGCCCTGGTCTTCGATCGGTACGAAGGATTCGGGCAGGCGCAGGTAGAAGAAGCCCAGCAGCGCCACGATCCCGACATAGATCAGCATGTAGCGCCCGCTACGCCGCAGCAGGCGCGAGTTGAGCAGGGTGAAGCGGTCGGTGAGGGTGGCGAAGCGGCGGTTGAACCAGCCGAAGAAGCCTTTCTTCTCGGCGTGGTGTTCCTTGTCCAGCGGCTTGAGCAGGGTGGCGCACAGCGCCGGGGTAAGGCTCAGGGCGAGGAAGCCGGAGAACAGGATGGACACCGCCAGTGACAGCGAGAACTGCTGGTAGATCGCGCCCACCGAGCCGCTCATGAAGGCCAGCGGCAGGAACACCGCCGACAGCACCAGGGTGATGCCGACGATGGCGCCGGACACCTGGCCCATGGCCTTGACCGTGGCGTCGCGCGGCGACAGCCCTTCCTCGGCCATGATCCGCTCGACGTTTTCCACCACCACGATGGCGTCGTCGACCAGGATGCCGATGGCCAGCACCATGCCGAACATGGTCATCATGTTGACCGAGAAGCCCAGCGCATACATCACTGCCAGGGTGCCGGCCAGGCACACCGGCACGACGATGCTGGGGATCAGCGTGTAACGCAGGTTCTGCAGGAACAGCAGCATCACCAGGAACACCAGCACCATGGCTTCGGCCAGGGTGTAGAGCACCTTCTGGATGGCGACATCGACGAAGCGCGAAGTGTCGTAGGGCACTGCGTACTGGATGTCGGCCGGGAAGCCGGCGGACAGCTCGGCCAGGCGCGCCTTGACCGCCTCGGCGGTCTGCAGCGCGTTGGCGCCGGGGCGCAGTTGCACGGCGGCGCCGACCGACTTCTTGGTGTCGTTGAGGATTTCGAAGTTGTAGTCCTGGCGGCCGATTTCCAGGCGCGCCACGTCGGCCAGGGTCACTCGCGAGCCGTCGGCATTGGTGCGCAGCAGGATGCGCCCGAATTCCTCGGGGCTGTCGAGCATGCCCTTGACGGCGATGGTGGCGGTCAGTTCCTGCTCGGCACTGCCGGGCCGGCTGCCGAAACTGCCGGCCGGCACCTGGGCGTTCTGCGCGGCGATGGCTGCGTTGACGTCGGCCACCGAGAGGCCGTAGCCGATCAGCTTCTGCGGGTCGATCCAGACGCGCATGGCCGCCTCGGCGCCGAAGAACTGCACCTTGCCGACACCGTCCACCCGGCGGATCTCGTTGTTGACGTTACGCGCGGCATAGTCGGCCAGGCCGACCACGTCCTTGTCGCTGTCGTCGCCCTTGTAGCTCAGGGTGTAGATCATCAGGAAGCCGGTGCTGGCCTGCTCGATCTCCAGGCCCTGCTGCAGGACTTCCGAGGGCAGCCGTGCCTCGGCCTTCTTGATGCGGTTCTGCACGTCCACCTGGGCCAGGTCCGGGTCAGTGCCGGGGGCGAAGGTGACGGTGATCTCGCCGATGCCGGCCGAACTGCTGGAGGAATCGTAGTAGAGCATTCCCTTGGCGCCGTTCAGCTCCTCCTCGATGACGCTGGTCACCGAGTCGACCACCGTGGCGGCGGAGGCGCCGGGGTAGGTGGCGTTGATGCTGATCTGCGGCGGCGCCACCACCGGGTACTGGGCCACCGGCAGCGACGGCATCGCCAGCAGGCCGGCGAGGGTGATGAAGATGGCGACCACCCAGGCGAAATTGGGGCGGTCGATGAAGAACTTGGGCATGGGATCGGTCCTCGCCGCAGGTCAGTCGTTCGCCGCAGGGGCGGCGGCAGAGGCGATGGCGACCTGGTCGCCGGGGTTGGCGCTGCCGCCGACGATCACCCGTTCGCCGGCTTGCAGGCCTTCGAGGATGTGCCAGTCGGCGCCGTACATCGCACCGGTGCGCACCGGGCGTGCCTGCACCACGTCGCCTTCGCCGACCACCAGCACCTGCGACTTGCCGTCGGTGGACAGGCGCACGGCGCGCTGCGGCACGAGGATGGCCTGTGGGTCGCTGCCCTGGGCGATGCGCACGCGCACGTACATGCCCGGCAACAGCAGGGCGTCCGGGTTGGCCAACTGGCCGCGCAGGGAGACCTGGCCGGTGCCACGGTCGACCGTGATGTCGGAGAACAGCAGGTGGCCGTCGCGGGTGTAGCGGGTGCCTTCGACGGACACGCTGATGGGGACGACCTGGCCGTTTTCCCCGGTCAGGCGACCCTCGGCGATGGCGTCGCGCAGGTTCAGCAGGTCGGCGACCGGCTGGCGGAAGTCGGCGTAGATCGGGTCGAGCTGCTGGATATTGGCCAGTGCGGTGGCTTCGTTCTGCCCGACTAGCGCGCCCTCGGTCGCCAGCGCGCGGCCGATGCGCCCGTCGATTGGTGCGGTGACGGTGGCGTAACCAAGATTCAGGCGTGCGGTTTCCACTTCAGCGGCGGCCGACTGGCGCGCGGCCTGGGCGCTTTTCAGCGCGGCCTGGGCGGTGTCGAAATCCTGCTGGCTGACCGCTTCGATCTCGACCAGCGGGGTATAGCGACGGACCACCGCCTGGGCGTCGTACAGCGTCGCCTCGGCCCTGGCCAGTTCGCCCTGGGCGCGGGACAGCGCTGCCTTGAAGGGCGCCGGGTCGATCTGGAACAGCACCTGGCCGGCCTTGACGTCGGCGCCTTCCTCGAAATACCGCTTGAGCAGGATGCCTGCCACCCGTGCCCGCACTTCGGCCACCCGCACGGGCTCGATGCGCCCCGGCAACTCGCTGGACAGCGTCAGCGGGCGTGCTTCGGTGGTGATCGTTTCGACCGTCGGCAACGGGGCGGCCGCGGGCGCGGCGTCCTGTGCCTGGCCGCAACCGGCAAGAAGTATCGCCAGGGCGATGGTGAGCAAGGGCAGCGGGCGTTTCATGATCGGTACCTTCGGTGGTGTACTCGCAAGGGTGCCGATGGTGTCTCAAGGGTCTAAATAAATCAACTTTGATTCATTTATTTTTGTTTTGGTTTTATAGATATAT
This sequence comes from Pseudomonas sp. ABC1, assembly GCF_013395055.1. Taxonomy (NCBI): domain Bacteria; kingdom Pseudomonadati; phylum Pseudomonadota; class Gammaproteobacteria; order Pseudomonadales; family Pseudomonadaceae; genus Pseudomonas; species Pseudomonas sp. ABC1. The sequence goes on along the minus strand of NZ_CP058349.1, from coordinate 2,209,473 downwards.
TTTTGTCGTATTTGGCTCACATTTGCGCTCATGAATGCAATATGGAAGCCGATATGTTTCAATCTCGAAGTATTTGAGACGTTCTGAAACGATGGTGGGTTGATATGGCGATTCTTGGCACGGAACAGGAAGACAACCGCATACTGGTGGCCCTGGCGTTGGCGCTGATCGACAACCCGCGCGCTTCGTTGCAGGAGTTGGCGAAGGCCATCGGCATCAGCAAGACCACCCTGTATCGCTTCTGCCGCACCCGCGAACAGTTGATCGAACGCCTGATGACCCACGGCGCCTTCGTGCTGGGCGAGGCCATCCGCACCGCAGAGCTGGACAGCGGCCCGCCGCTGGAAGCCCTGCGGCGCCTGATAGCCAATAACCTGGAGCACCGCGAGCTGACCTCCTTCCTGATGTACTTCTGGAAAGAGGGGCCGGAAAACCTCTGCGAAGACTCAGGCTGGGACGCTTCGCTGGACGCCTTCTTCCTGCGCGGCCAGCGCGAAGGCCTGTTCCGTATCGACATCCCGGCAGCGGCGCTGACGGAAATTCTGGTCAATATCATGATCGGCCTGAGCGATGCCGAGCGCCGTGGCCGCGTGGCCAGGGCTGGCCTGGCGGCGCTGATCGAGAGCGCCTTCCTGCAAGGCACCCTGGCCAGTTAGGCAATACCCGCGAAGAACCTGTTCACGATCTGCTGCGCGTCGGTCCTGCTGCGTTAAAAACAGGCTCGGAATGCTCATTTACAACTCGTAAACTCCGCTTCCTCGCCTGTTTTTGCCTTGCAGTCCTCTAGCTCGCGAGATCGTGAACAGGTTCCAAGGGTGAAATGAAAAAGCCCCGCCTGGAGAACCAGAGCGGGGCTTTTCGTTAATCGCGATGTGGCGGGTAGCGTCAGATGCGTGTCGCCACCACGGCGCAGAGCCCTTTCTCGACATCCATGTACTGGCTGCACAGGTGGTTGAGCGAGGTCACCAGCACCTGTTGTGGCGCGGACGACTGGAAGTCCACCGACATCATCACGCTGAGCATGGTGATGGTGACGATGGAGAACACAAACAGCTTGCGCGCCCACACACGGTCGTCGACCGCCTTGTAGCCCGACACGCCCATCCACAGCCAGTAGGCCCCGCTCAGCGCGGCGACAACGAAGTAGTTGTAGCCGGCGTAGCCGCTGATTGTCAGCATCAGGGTGGCGACGATGAACGCGGCGATGTACAGCACGATGTGCCGCTTGGCTGCCGAGATGCCCTTGATCACCGGTAGAACCGGGATGTTGGCCGCCTGGTAGTCGTTGAAGCGGAAGATCGCGATGGCATAGGAATGCGGCATCTGCCAGAGGCTGAAGATCAGCAGCAGGATCGCCGCGCCCATGTCGAACTCGTTGCTGACGGCGCAGTAGCCGACCACCGGCGGGGCAGCGCCCGACAGGCTGCCGACCAGAGTGCCGTAGACCGAGTGACGCTTCATCCACAGGCTGTAGATGCCGACATAGACGACGAAGCCCATCAGTACCAGCATCACCGACAGCAGGTTGGTGGCCAGGTAGAGCAGGGCGACGCCGGCGATGCCGAGGACGCAGGCGTAGACGATGGCGTGGGCTGGCGAGACCAGCCCCTTGACCATGACTCGGTTGCGGGTCCGCTCCATCTTCTGGTCGATGTCGCGATCAATGTAGTTGTTGAACACGCAACCCGATGCAATGACCAGCGACACGCCCAGCGCCGTTGCGATGAACAGCGCCAGGTCGATGTCACCCCGGGAAGCCAGGAAGAAGCCACCGGCCACGGAAATCAGGTTTCCGAAGACGATTCCGGGCTTCACCAGGAGCAGGTATCGCTTGAGCATTTGCTGCATTCTTCAGTTGATCATCATGTGGTAGTGCATGCTCCACATGACCCAGATCGACAGACCGACCAGGAGCACGATGATCAGCACGGTGAAGAGCATGGAAATGGTGTTCCAGCGTCCTTCCGAATCGGTGCTCATGTGCAGGAAGTACACCAGGTGTACGAGGATCTGCACGATACCGAACAGCACGACGGTGATCAGGGTGGCACCACGGCTCAGGTTCAGCAGGTCCGGGTACATGATCAGGGCGAACGGGATCACCGTGAGGATCACCGACAGGATGAAACCGGTCAGGTATTCCTTGGCGCTGCCGTGGCTTTCGCCAGCCGAATTGGTGTGTTCGTGAGCCATCACAGCACCCCCAGCAGGTAGACGACGGTAAATACGCAGATCCAGACCACATCGAGGAAGTGCCAGAACAGGCTGAGCAGGCCGATGCGGACCTTGTTGGTGTCGGTCAGGCCACGGCTGCTGACTTGCAGCATCAGCACGATCATCCACAGCAGGCCGGCGGTCACGTGCAGACCGTGGGTGCCGACCAGGGTGAAGAACGCCGACCAGTAGGCGCTGGTCTGCGGACCGGCACCTTCATGGATCAGGTGGTTGAACTCATACAGTTCGATGCTGAGGAAGATCGCACCGAACACGAAGGTGACACCCAGCCAGCGCAGTACCGCGCCCTTGTCGCCGCGGTAGGTGGCCAGCATCGCCATGCCGTAGGTGATACTGGAGAACAACAGGGCGAAGGTCTCGATCAGTACCAGGTGCAGGCCCGGGCCGAGCATTTCCTTCGCGGTGGGGCCACCGGCGAAGGCATTGCTCAGCACCGCGAAGGTGGCGAACAGGGTGGCGAAGATCAGCAGGTCGGTCATCAGGTAGACCCAGAAACCGAATAGCTTTATCCCGCTGGTGTCGTGGTGATGCTCATGGTCGTGACCATGAGCGTCGTGGTTGTGAGTAGTTTCGATAGAGGACATCGGTTATGCCTTTACGACTGCGTTGGCTTTGGCTTGTTGATGAGCCAGTTCGATACGGGCGATCTCGTCGGGCTGGACGTAGTAATCGATATCGTCGTCATAGGAACGCACGATGAAGCTGATTACCGCGCCGGCCAGGCCAACGATGGCCAGCCACCAGATATGCCAGATCATGGCGAAGCCGAAGGCCAGGCAGAACAGCGACACGATCAGGCCATTGCCGGTGTTCTTCGGCATGTGGATCGGCTCGTAGTGCTCGGGCACCGGCGCCAGTTCCACACCGGCTTTCTTGGCTTCGTGGAACGCGTCGATCTTGTCGGCGGTCGGGATCACGGCAAAGTTGTAGAACGGTGGCGGCGAGGACGTGGACCACTCCAGCGTACGGCCATCCCATGGGTCGCCGGTGACGTCGCGGTTCTCGTTGCGCTTGACGATACTGGCGAGGATCTGCACCACGGTGAAGATGATGCCGATACCGATCAGCACCGCACCGACCACGGCGACCTGCACCCAAGGGGTCCAGTCCGGGTTGTCGAAGTGGTTCAGGCGACGGGTCATGCCCATGAAGCCCAGTACGTACATCGGCATGAAGGCGAAGTAGAAGCCGACCAGCCAGCACCAGAAGGAGTAGGTGCCGAAACGGTCGATCAGCTTGAAGCCGAAGGCTTTCGGGAACCAGTAGGTGATACCCACCAGGTAACCGAACACGGCGCCGCCGATGATCACGTTATGGAAGTGCGCGATCAGGAACAGGCTGTTGTGCAGCACGAAGTCGGCTGCCGGAACGGCCAGCAGTACGCCGGTCATGCCGCCGATGGTGAAGGTGACCAGGAAGCCCAGCACCATCCAGGTCATCGAGTTCAGCTCGTAGCGGCCGCGGTAGATGGTGAACAGCCAGGTGAAGATCTTCACGCCGGTGGGGATGGCGATGATCGACGTCATGATGCCGAAGAAGGCGTTGACGTTGGCGCCGGAACCCATGGTGAAGAAGTGGTGCAGCCAGACCACGAAGGACAGGATACCGATCGCGGCGGTGGCCCAGACCATCGAGGTGTAGCCGAACAGCTTCTTGCGCGAGAAGGTGGCAACCACTTCGGAGAATACGCCGAACGCCGGCAGGATCAGGATGTACACCTCAGGGTGGCCCCAGATCCAGAACAGGTTGACGTACATCATCGGATTCCCACCCAGCTCATTGGTGAAGAAGTGGAAATCCAGGTAGCGGTCCATGGTCAGCATCGCCAGGGCGGCGGTCAGCGGAGGGAAGGCGCCGGCGATGATGATGCAGGTGATGAGGATGGTCCAAGTGAAGATCGGCATCTTCATCAGGGTCATGCCGGGGGCACGCATCTTCATGATGGTGGCGATGAAGTTGACGCCGGTCAGCGTCGTCCCCAGGCCCGAGAGCTGCATGCTCCAGATGTAGTAGTCCATCCCCACGCCGGGGCTGTATTCGATCCCCGATAGCGGCGGATAGGCGACCCAGCCGGTCTTGGCGAACTCGCCCAGGCCCAGCGACAGGTTGATCAGCACCGCGCCACCGACGAACAGCCAGAAGCTCAGGGAGTTCAGGTAGGGGAAGGCGACGTCGCGTGCGCCGATCTGCAGCGGCACGACGATGTTCATCAGGCCGGTGACCAGTGGCATCGCCACGAAGATCAGCATGATGATGCCGTGGGCGGTGAAGATCTGGTCGTAGTGTTCGGGCGGCAGGTAGCCCTGGTTGTCACCGTGGGCCATGGCCAGGTGGGTACGCATCATGATGGCGTCGGCGAAGCCGCGCACCAGCATGACCAGCGCGACGATGATGTACATCACGCCGATCTTCTTGTGGTCCACCGAGGTGAACCATTCTTTCCACAGGTAGCCCCACTTCTTGAAGTAGGTCAGCGCCGCGACCACCGACAGACCACCCAGGGCAATCGCTGCCAGGGTGATCATGACGATTGGCTCGTGATACGGCACCGCATCCAGAGTCAGTTTTCCAAGCATCTCTATTCCTCCGCGCCGGCTTCGCTGTGCGCAGTCGTACTTTCAGGTTCTTTCTTGTCCAGGCCGACGACGTACTGGCCGATCACCTTCTTGAACAGGTTCGGTTCGACTTGCCCGTAGTAGCGGATCGGGTAGATCGGGTAGCGGTGATTGACCATCTCGCCACGCTCGCCCAGTTGCTTGAAGGCGGCGAAGTCGAGGGTGTCCGAAGAGGCGCGGGCCTTTTCGATCCACTCGTCGAAAGCCTGGTCGCTGACCGAATGCGTGGTGAAACGCATGGCCGAGAAGCCGATACCGCTGTAGTTGCCCGATTGACCGAAGAACTCACCCTGCTCGTTGGCGATCAGGTTGAGCTGGGTACGCTGGCCACCCATGGCGTAGATCATGCCGCCCAGTTGCGGGATCGACAGGGTGTTCATGGTGGTGTCGGAGGTGATGTGGAACGTCACCGGCGTCTTCTCCGGAATCACCAGCTCGTTGACCATGGCCACGCCCTGTTCCGGGTAGATGAACAGCCACTTCCAGTCGAGCGAAACCACTTCGATCTGCAAGGCCGGCTTGTCGGACTCGAGGGGGCGATAGGGGTCGAGGGAGTGGGAGGTCTTCCAGATCAGCACCGCCAGGATGGCGACGATGATCAGCGGGACACCCCAGACGACCAGCTCGATCTTGTGCGAATGCGACCATTCGGGGGTGTAGCTGGCGTCCTTGTTGGTGGAGCGGTAACGCCAGCCGAACACGAAGGTCATGATGATCACGGGGATGACCACGATCAGCATCAGTCCGACAGCGATCAGGATCAGCTTGCCTTGCTCGGCGCCGACCTGGCCCTTGGAGTCGAACAGCGCCCAGTCACAACCGCTCAGGGCTGCCAGGGCGAACGTCATCAGGAGCAGGCGTAGATAGCGATGGCACTTCTCTTCTTTCATTTCACGACTCTTCAGCAAAGTGATGTCCCACACCCCGAACTCATGCATACCGCTTGCGCGGCATTCGCAGGAATGTTCGGTGAAAAAAGCCTGTCGAGGCCTGGAGACTGCACGCGAGTCAGCCTGAAAGCCTGTCGGGGTCATGCGAGGGGCAACATGATGATGACGAAAAGTCCTTGACGCAAATCAATCTCGGTTGATTCGACGAGGCCCGGAGCCCTTTGCGAGTGGCGTTCAGGTGGGGCTTGGCGCGTCAGAGATAGGCCAGTCGGGGCTTGCCCACCGCTCTGGGTCGAAGGGTGGGCTTTGCTGCGCAGGAAGTAGTGCGACAACATGCCGCACACTATGCGACGGAAGGATCATTCCCCCCAGGTGCAATAGCAGCCGACGGCCAGGTTGCTGGACAGCGTGAGCTTGCGCCCGGAGGTCAGCGCATCGAGTACCGGCTCGACGAAGCTGTTACTCGAGTTGCACACCAGGCCTTCGCTGTAGGGGCCGGCATAGGCCAGTTCGCCGTCCTTGTCCCAGATCGCCAGCGCGGGGCTGGCGGGCAATGCTTCCATGCCCTCGATACCGGGCAGCGGCTTCAGCAGACCTTGCAGGAACGGCGCGAGTTCGCCGCTGCTGCCCGGGCGCTGCACGCTGTAGAACTCGATGCCGGAAAAGCGATAGATACCGATCAGGTAGCGCAGGTGGGCATCGGGCTCACCGTTGCAGCGCTTGCAGGCCGGGTCCCAGAAGTGCACCACGCGGATCGGCCCCGGCCCGGCCAGCTCGGGCGGCAGGCGCAGGCTGTCGCCCTGGAAGAAGACTGCCTGTTCGCTGTAGGGCCGCAGGTAGGCTGCACCGGTACGCCACCAGATCAGCGTGATGGCCAGCAGGATCAGCAGGATCAGGGCGATGACCAGGTGCTTGAAGGTCAGTCGTTGCACGGCACGTCGCAGCAGGCTCATGGCTCACGTCCGAACTTGCGTTTGAACTGTTTCTCCATTTCCTTGCAACTGTCGCGGGTGAAGCTGCGCTCGGTGTCTTCGGCACGCTGCCAGCACAGCTCGATGGCCTGGCGCTCATTGGCCTCGGTCACTTCATCCTGCGGCTTGGTCATGATGTAGATGATCACGGTATAGACCAGCACGATAAAGGCGAGCCCGATCAGCAACAACCCGAGACAACCGCGCCGGCTGAGCGCCGGAGACCCGTCTTTTTCTCCCATGATCACCACCTCTTTGCACGAAGAGGCGGCAATCTAGCATTTTTGGCTGAGAATGATAGGCATCGCTTGCCTGGGCTGTCGGTTCACCCAGAGGCCATGAACCGTGAGCGATTTCACAAAACCATGAATTGTCCTGTGACCGGTTTCACAGATCCTGTTCGGTGCTGTTGTGCTGTCCATGGCGCGCTCACAGTCTGGCCCGCAAATGGATGGCGGCGACTGGTACGCGGCATGAACGAAGACCATGACTCACCCTGGAAAGAGGCCCTGGAAGTCTTCTTCCAGTCCTTCCTGCAACTGCTGTTTCCGGATATCGGCGGTCTGGTCGACTGGCGTCAGCCGGCGCTCTTTCTCGACAAGGAATTGCAGAAGATCACCGGTGATGCCGAAAGTGGTCGGCGTTATGTCGACAAATTGGCCAGGGTGCGGCTGCTGGATGGCGAAGAGCGCTGGGTGCTGGTGCATACCGAGGTGCAGGGTGAGCCTGAGCGCAATTTCGCCGAGCGCATGTACTGTTATTACAGCCGTATCCGCGAACGCTACCGGCAGGCGGTGATCAGCCTCGCGGTGCTGACCGACACCGATCCGGACTTCCGCCCCGAGCGCTTTTCCAGCCATTTTGCCGGCAGTGGCGTCACCTTCCGCTTCCGTACCTGCAAGCTGTTGGACTTCTATCCGCGAATGGAGCGCTTGCTGCACAGCGACAATCCGTTCGCCCTGCTGGTTGCGGCTCAGCTCACGGCCAAACTGACCCGCGACGGCAGGCAGCGCGCCGATAGCCTGATCGGTTTCTATCGGCTGGCCATTCACCAGCGCCTGGACCGGCAATTGATTGGTCGCCTGGTCATCTTCCTTGAGTGGATGGTGGCCTTGCCGGTCGAGGCGGGGGACTACTACGATGCATGCATCACCCAGCTACAGGAGGAGGCCATCATGCCTTACGTCAGTTCGTTCGAACGCAAGGCCCAGGCGAGGGGGTTCGAGCAGGGCATTGAGCAAGGGCTCGAAGAGGGGATGGTCCAAGGGCTCGAGCGCGGTACCCAGGCCATCCTGTTGAAGCAATTGACTCACCGTTTTGGTGAACTGGATGCTGCGACCCAGGCTCGCGTCCAGGCAGCAAAGACCCTGGAGCTGGAGCGCTGGGCGGAAAACATCCTCGAAGCCAGGACCCTCGATGAGGTGTTTGCCGGGCGCTGAGGCAATGCCGTCCATGGCGTTATCCGGTCAAGACAGAGTTTGTGTGCCTGCGGCTGTCTTCGGGCTGTTCAGCACCAGATCCGCGGCCTTTTCGCCAATCATGATGCAGGGGGCGTTGGTGTTGCCGCTGATCAGCGTGGGCATGATCGAGGCGTCGGCCACGCGCAGGTTGGACAGGCCACGTACCTTCAGCTCGGGTGTTACCACCGCGGCTTCGTCGCTGCCCATGCGGCAGGTGCCGACCGGGTGGAATACGGTGGCGGCGTAGTCGCGCAGGTGTGCCAGCAGTTGCTCGTCGCTCTGCACCTGCGGCCCCGGCAGCATTTCCTCGCCGCGAATGGCGTCGAACTCCGGCTGGGCGAGAATCCGCCGCGCCAGCTTGACGCCTTCCACCAGCACTCTGGCGTCGGCCTCGTCGTCGAGGAAATTGAAGTCGATGGACAGACTGCGCCCTTCGCCCAGGCGCACTTCGCCGATGCTTTTCGGCCGCAGCACGCAGGTGTGGATCGCGTAGCCATGGCCCCACTCGAACAGTCGGCCACGGTGGCTGCGATAGCCGGGCACGAAGTGCATCTGCACGTCCGGCAGCGTATCGGCCAGGGGCGTGCGGGCGAAGCCGCCGGCCTCGACGTAGTTGGTGGTCAGCCAGCCGGCCTTGCGTGCTAGGTACTGCAAGGGTGCGGCCAGTACCTTGGGCAGCGAGCCGAGGGAGAAGCCCAGTGACAGCGGGCTTTTCGAGCGTACGGTGACCAGCCCGTCGATATGGTCCTGCAGGTTCTTGCCGACGCCGGGCAGGTCGATTCGGCAAGCCACTCCTGCGGCTTCCAGCTCTGCTTTCGGGCCGATGCCGGACTTGAGCAGGATATGTGGCGAGCCCAGTGCGCCCGCGCAGAGGATGGTTTCGCCGGTGCAGTGCAGGGTGCGCCACTGGCCGGTCTGGCGCAGTTCCACACCGGTCACGCGCTCGCCGTCGAGCAGCAGCCGCTCCACCTCGCAGCAGGTCAGCACGGTCAGGTTGTCGCGCTGGCGTATCGGCGCGACGAAGGCGCGGTAGCTGGACAGCCGGCGCGCATCCTTCTGGGTGACGTTGTAGATGCCCGAGCCTTCCAGTGTGCCGCCGTTGAAGTCGTCGTTGCGAGGCAGGCCACTGCGCTCGGCGGCGCGAACGTAGCGCTCCGACAGCGGGTTGGGGTCGCGCGGCTTGTCCACCAGCAGCTCGCCCTGGGTGCCGTGGTACTGCAGCGACTGGCCGAGGCGGTTGCTTTCGGATTTCTTGAAGTAGGGCAGCACGTCGTTCCAGCCCCAGCCGGGGCAACCGGCGGCCTCCCAGCGGTCATAGTCGCTGGCGTCGCCACGGATGTAGATCATGCTGTTCATCGCGCTGGAGCCGCCGAGGGCCTTGCCGCGCGGGGTGTGCAGGCTGCGCCCGGCAAGGTGCTTCTGCGGCGCGGAGAAGTAGTTCCAACTGAACACCTTGCTCTTGTACAGGGTGATGGTGCCGGCCGGCACCTGCACGCGTGGGCTGGCGTCGCTGCCGCCGGCTTCGATCAGGCACACGCGCACGGCCGGGTCGGCGCTCAGGCGGTTGGCCAGCACGCAGCCGGCCGAGCCGGCGCCGATGATCAGGTAGTCGTAGCTGTCGCCGGCCATGTCAGTGCACCTCTTCCAGGTCGTCATGCAGCAGTTCGAGAATCTGCCGCTTCATGCGGATGAACTCGGGCTCCATGACCATTTCCAGGTTGCGTGGACGTTCGATGGGCACGTCGAGGATTTCCTTGATCCGCCCTGGCCGCGCGCCCATCACATAGATGCGGTCGGCGAGCAGGATGGCCTCGTCGATGTCGTGGGTGACGAACACCACGGTCTTCTTGCTGTTGCCCCAGACGCGCAGCAGCAACTGTTGCATCTGCAGGCGGGTCTGGCTGTCGAGGGCGCCGAAGGGCTCGTCCATCAGCAGGATCTGCGGGTCATTGGCCAGCGCGCGGGCGATCGCCACGCGCTGCATCATGCCGCCGGAGAGCTGCTTGGGATAATGCTCGGCGAATTTCTTCAGCCCCACTTCCTCGAGGTAGTACTCGACGATGGTGTTGATCTCGCTGGACTCCAGCCCGCGGCGCTTGAGGCCGAACTCGATGTTGCGGCGCACCGTCAGCCAGGGGAACAGGGTGTAGCCCTGGAACACCATGCCACGGTCGGCGCCCGGCCCTTCGACCTTCTCCCCGCCGACGTAGATGGCGCCGTCGCTTGGCTCGTTGAGGCCGGCAGTGAGGTAGAGCAGGCTCGACTTGCCGCAGCCGGACGGACCGACGATCACCGCGAACTGCTGGTCCGGCACCTCGAAGGACACGTTATCCAGCGCGGTGAAGGTCTCGCCCTTGGGCGACTGGTAGCGCAGGCAGACGTTGTCCACCTTGAGTCGTGCGGCGACTTCGGCGTACTCGCTGAGCGCCGGCATGATGTAGGGTTTCTTGGCTACTGCGCCCATGCGGCAATCCTCAGTCGAAGCAGACGGAACAGTTGATCGGTGATCAGCCCGAGCAGGCCGATGATGGCGATGGCGAGGAAGATCACATCCACCTGGAAGCCACGCATGGCCTTGAGGCTGATGTAGCCGAGGCCGCTGGAGGCTGCGACCAGTTCGGCCACCACCAGGTAGGTCCAGGCCCAGCCCATGGTCACCCGCAGGGTGTCGAGGATGCCTGGCAGCGAAGCCGGGCCGAGCACGTGGAAGATCACGTCGCGGCGCTTGGCGCCAAGGGTGTAGCTGGCGTTGAGCAGGTCTTTCGAGACGCCGCGCGACACGTCCGAGATCATCACCAGTTGCTGGAAGAACACACCGAAGATGATCACCGCCACGCGCTGCTCCAGGCCGATGCCGATCCACAGGATGAACAGCGGTACGAAGGAGGTCACCGGCAGGTAGCGGATGAAGTTGACCAGGGGTTCGAGAATGGCCTGGACGATGCGGAAGCTGCCCATCAGCAGGCCCAGCGGCACCGACACCAGCGCCGAGACGCCGAAGCCGATCAGTACCACTTCCAGGCTGGCCAGCACATGCTTGTCCAGCGTGCCGTCGGCGGCCAGGCGCTGGCCGGCGTCGAGCACCTGGCCGGGCGTCGGCAGGAACATCGAGGGGATTACCCCACCATAGGAAAGGCCGGCCCACAGGCCCAGCAGGGCGAGCCAGCCGGTCAGCCCCGCCAGCCACACCAGCGGCGCCGGCAGGCTGGCCTTGGGCGTCAGGCAGCGGCTCAGGAGCGAGTTGCGGCGAGTCATGCGTGTTGTCTCCGATTGCGATGCAAGGCGAACGGGTGACGAGCGTCCGTAGGGCGGGCTTGTGCGTACCGACAAGAGGCCAGTCGGTGCGCATGGCGCACCCTACGAACACCCTAAGAGGGAAGGGCCATCAGGGGGTGACGAAGCGCGTGTCGACCAGGTCCTCGTAGCTGACTGCAAGTTTCTTGCCCTGCAGGGCGCTCCAGGTCTCGTTGGCCAGTTCGATGATCGCGGCGATGTCGCCGGGCTTGCCGGGGGTGCCGAGCAGCTTCTCGCTCATGGCCTGGTCATAGAACTTCACGCCCTTGGCCGCTTCGGCCAGGTCCGCCGGGTTGGCGAGGTAGCCGCCGACACCCTTGGCCATGATCGCGTAGGCTTCCTGCGGGTGTTCGCGGGTGTACTGCACGGCGCGGTAGAGACCGTCGACCAGCGCCTTCACGTCCTCGGGTTGCTTCTCGATCACCTCGCAGTTGAGTGCCACCACGTCGACGATCACGCCAGGGGTCTGGCTGCTGTCGACCAGCACCTTGCCCTGGCCTTTCTGGCGCACCAGCGACAGGTTCGGTTCCCAGGTCACCGCCGCCGGTACGCGCCCGGCGATAAAGGCACTGGCGGCATCGTCGGCGGTCATGTTCTGCACGTTCAGGTCAGCCATGCTCATGCCGTTCTGCTTGAGCAGGTAGGACAGCCAGAACTGCGACACCGAACCTTCATTGACCGCGACGTTCTTGCCTTTCAGCTCCTTCAGGCTGGTGATGTCGTTGCCCACCAGCACGCCGTCGCCACCGTGGCTTTCGTCCAGTGCGGCGACTGCCTTGAAGCAGAAGTTGGGGCGGTACTTGAGGATTTCGTCGATGGTCGAGGCCGAGCCGGACAGCTTGCCCGAGGCTTGTGCGGCCATGTACATCGAGGCTTCCTCGATCACCGTGAACTCGACGTCCAGGCCTTTCTCCTTGAAGTAGCCAAGGTCGCGCGCCAGGTACAGGGTGCCGTAGCCCACCCAGGTGGTGTGGCCGATGGACAGCGTGCCGGCATTGGCGCCGCCAGCCAGGCCAAGGGCCAGGGATGCACAGGTGAGGGGGCGGAGCAGGGATCGAGCAGAGAACTTACGCATGGCGGACACTCCCGCAGTCGGTCGGTCAAGTGAGGGCTGGCAGAGGGCCTGCAAACCCGTGGCTGAACCGATAGTGGCGTAAGCGCAAAAACAGGAAAAACATTAAAAATGTCATCGGGACATACGAAAAAGCTCGCTTGCCGCGCCCCCTTGTGGGGCATTTCGCCGCATTACGGGGCATGCTCCGCAAGCACTCGGCAAGCCACCTGCCTGGCCGGGCTCGCAGCACCCGAAAACCGCTGCGCTCAGGCCCTTCGCGTGCTCCACGACGGGGCAGCAGACCGAACGCGCAGGCTCCTCGGCACCGCAGGCGGCAGGCCATGAAAAATATTGGCAGTGGTAATAGGAAGGGCAATTCCGGCGATTCAGGATGAATGGCGCAGGCGTTCAGTAGCCCGCACGTTGATAACGTGCCAGGCAAACGCTGCCTGCATCCATTCAGAGAAAATTCCGGAATAATAAGATATGAAAATAAATGTGAATTTTTTGTAAGAAATAAAAGCCTGAAAATAGCTGTAGAGCTTATTCTTGTTGAAGAGGTGGACAGAAAATATCTGCAAGGAAATCTGAAGATGATTACAGACAAGAATTTCCTGATGCCCATTTTGCCAGCGGAAATTCCAGACGATATTTTCGCCATGGCGTCTTCACTTCCCGAGCGGGGGGCATTTCTCGATGGCCGTCTGGCCCCTGCGACGCGTGCAGCATTGGCTTCGTTGCTGGAAGTCACCAACACCTATTACTCCAACCTGATTGAGGGCCAGTATTCATCCCCCGCTGATCTTCAGCAGGCCCTGAGTGTCCCCAAGCGTGAGCGCAAGCAACTGAACGAACTGGCCGCTCGGCAGATAAAGGTCCAGAAAATCATGGAGCGCTTTGTCGAAATGCTCCCCAGCGGCTCTCGTTGGAGTTGGATGCTGTCGCCCCAGTGCATCAGCATTTCTCACAAGGCCCTGTTCAGGGATATTCCGCAGGATCTATTGCAAATCGCCCATAGCGACAGGCGATTGATCCCCGGAAGGATTCGTAGCGAATCCGACGAGCAGGTCAGGGTTGGTCATCACTTGGCGCCGGATGCCGCAGTGGTCGAGCCGATGCTCAAGCTGATGCAGACATGGATCGCCCGGATCGAAGACCCACGTATGCGCCTGGTTGCCACCATGGCCTATCACCACAGGCTGGCCTGGGTGCATCCCTTCATGGATGGCAACGGGCGATTGGTAAGGCTGGTGACCCATCTGCAACTCAGGCACCTGGGCCTGCGTTCGAATCTCTGGTCGATTTCCCGTGGGTTGGCCCGGCGACAGCAGGATTATTACGCCTGTATGGCCAATGCCGATCGACCACGGGAAGGCGATCTGGATGGCAGGGGGCAACTGTCCCTCAAGCACTACATCGGCTTTATCCGATTCATGTTCGAGGTCTCCCTCGACCAGGTGGAGTACATGATCGACGCACTGGATACCCGCAAGCTCAGAAGCCGGATCGACAGATGCTTTATCAGCAACGAGCGCCTGCTGGAGCGCAAAGTCCGTCGCACCTCGGCGGCGGCGGTCCATGCGTTGTTGACCCAGGGCACGATGCCAAGGGCGACCTTCAAGACCTTCCTGGGCATCTCCGAACGCCTGGCGATAGAAGAGTTGAAGGTATTGCAAAGCCTGGGTCTGGTGCTCAGTGCCAGCCCCAAGGCCAGGGAGGTCTCGATCGGCTTGCCCGTCTGGTTCGCACAGGAGATTTTCCCGGATCTGCATCGACGCTTTGCTTGAGTAGCAGAGAGTTTGCGTCTGTTTCGGGTGCTTTCTGCAACAACTGTGTTGATAGCCAGCCCGGTTATTGAGAACCCCTGAGTCAGCCTCAGTGGCTACCGGCGGCAACACCTTTGTGGAGCTTGGCCAGCTCGCTCCATTCCTTGTCTTCGTAGAAGTTAATCCCGATGGGATACACCGGTTGACCTTGCAGGGCCTGGTTGAAGTTTTCCATGAACCGCTCGCGATCCGCGATGTGGAAAACGAACTCCTTCAGGTTGTTTCCTGTGACTGAATAGACGGGAAGGTAGAGCGTTCCCTCGCCTTCTATTTTTTCGAGGTGGTCTTCGAGTTGTATCAAGGATGCGTTGACCGCGTCTGAAGGCATGCCGCCATTTTCCGAGCCATCGTATTTCCATGACACGACGGTGAGCCAGGGCATTTGCTGGCGAATGTCCGGGGTGGGTGTTTCATTGATGAACTTGAATACCAGGGGATTTCCATTTGCCTGCCCCGTTGCGACAGACCAGGTGTACTCGGCTTGTGCCATGCAAGATGCTCCGAATATGAGTAATAACGCCAAAAGAATACGCATGAACGACTCAGGCCAATAACGGTGGTTGTGCGGGGCTTTATCGATGCTCCCGTGCCGCGCGGCAATGTGCCATAGAAGGGCGCGGCGGGGTACGACCACAGTATTAAGATTTCGGCGCTACGGTCTGTCGGTGAGAGGCTGAAGCATTGTGATGCAGGAGCGGTCAGGTCCGCTCCCGCGAGGTGGTGCGGATTACGACAACCCCGCCTGCCGATCCAGCTCGGCGCGCTGGAACGCCTGGAAGGCGGCATCCGGTTGCTGGGCGGTGATCATGGCGAGGAACGGGTCCTGGACTTCGGTGCGCACCTGGGCCAGGGCTTCGATGGCGGCGTGGCCGCAGAAGGGCACGTAGGCTTCGGCATAGCCGCCTTCGTGCACCAGCACCAGGCGGCCGTCGCACAGGCGGTCGGCGGCGTCCAGCAGCAGGGCGGTCATGGCGCGGAAGGATTCGCTGTGCAGTTGCATGCGTGCCAGCGGGTCCACTGCGTTGGCGTCGTAGCCGCAGGCGACGATGATCAATTGCGGGCGGAAGTCTTCCAGGCGCGGCAGGATCAACCGGTGCAGCGCGTACAGGTAGGCATCGTGTCCGGAGCCGGGGTACAGCGGCACGTTCAGGTTATAGCCCAGCCCGGCGCCCGTACCGCGCTCCTCGATGCTGCCGCTGTCCACCGGGAAGCAGCGGTCCTGGTGCAGTGACAGGGTGAGCACGTCGTCGCGTTCGTAGAAGATCGATTGGGTGCCGTTGCCGTGGTGCACGTCCCAGTCCAGCACGGCGATGCGCTCCAGGCCATGGCGCGCCCTGGCCGTTTCGACGGCGATGGCGATATTGGCCAGGTAGCAGAAGCCCAGGCCACGGTCGGCCAGGCAGTGGTGGCCTGGTGGCCGCGACAGGGCATAGGCGTTGTCCGCTTCGCCGCGCAGCACCGCGTCCACCGCGTCGATGGCCAGCCCGGCGGAAAGCCGGGCGATCTCGTAGCTGCCGGGGCCGACCGGCGCTTCCTCGCCCAGCTCGCCGTGGCCAGCGTCACTCATGGCCTGGAAGCGTTGCAGGTAGCTGGCCGGGTGCACCCGCAGAAGATCCTCCTGGCTGGCCAGCGGCGCGTTGCGCAAGCGCAATTGGCTGCTCAGCCCCGAGACATCCATCAGGTTCTTCAGGCGCCGCTTGCTCTCCGGCGATTCGGCATGGCCGGCGGCACTGGGCGGCTGCACCCAGCCCCCCACCGGCACGATCAGGCTGTGCAGCCCGGCGGCGTGCCAGAAGCAGCGTTCGTCGAAGAAGAAGGCGGTGCGTCTGCTCAATTGAAGGTTCCTTGCGCCTGATGGTGGGTTATACCGCGTCGTTGCGGCCCTCTCCCCGGCCCTCTCCCCTGAGGGGAGAGGGGAAATCGGGAGGAAGATGCGTTGCGGGCCATGCGGTTTGCAGAGGCCGACGTTTACAGTCGCCCCAGCTCTCTGGCCGTCTGGTCCACCGCCAGGCGGGTCTTGTCCACCAGTTCATCCAGTTCGGCATGGCTGGCGACCAGTGCCGGGGCCATGATCATGCGGCCCTGGGTGGAGCGGATGATCAGGCCGTTGTCGAAGCCGATGCAGCGGCAGCGCCAGGCGATCTCGTCCTCGTTGGCGAAGCGCTTGCGGGTAGCCTTGTCCTCGGCGAATTGCAGCGCGGCGACCAGGCCGACGCCCTGGATATCGCCGACCAGCGGGTGATCGGTGAAGACCTCGCGCAGCGCCTTCTGCAGGTAGGGACCGCTGTCCTGCCGGACACGCTCGATAATGCGCTCGTCGCGCAGCGCCTTGAGGTTGGCGATGGCCACGGCGGCGGCCACCGGGTGGCCGGAGTAGGTCAGGCCATGGGCGAACACACCGCCTTTCTCCACCAGTGCCTCGGCCATGCGCCTGGACAGCACCAGTCCGCCCATGGGGATATAGCCGCTGGTCAGCCCCTTGGCGATGGTCAGGGTGTCCGGCTGGAAGCCGAAATGCTGGTGGGCGAACCACTCCCCGGTACGGCCGAAGCCGCCGATCACCTCGTCGGCGCACAGCAGCACGTCGTACTGGCGGCAGATGCGCTGCACCTCGGCCCAGTAGCTGGCCGGCGGGAAGATCATGCCACCTGCACCCTGGAACGGCTCGGCGACGAAGGCGGCGACGTTCTCGGCGCCCAGTTCGAGGATCTTCGTTTCCAGTTCACGGGCGGCCTTGAGGCCGAAGGCCTCCTCGGACAGGTCGCCACCTTCGGCAAAATAGTAGGGTTCGCCGATATGGGCGAAGTCCGGCAGCATGCCGCCCATTTCATGCATGAAGCCCATGCCGCCCAGCGCGGTGCTGCCCAGGGTGGAGCCGTGGTAGCCGTTCCAGCGGCCGATCATGATCTTCTTCTGCGGCTTGCCGAGCACCTGCCAGTAGCGGCGCACGGTGCGGATCAGCGCCTCGTTGGCCTCGGAGCCGGAGTTGGTATAGATGGCGTGGCTGTAGTGGTCGGGCAGCAGGCTGAACAGCAGTTCGGACAGTTCGATCACCCGCGGGTGCGTGGTGTGGAAGAACAGGTTGTAGTAGGGCAGCTCTTCCAGTTGCCGGCTGGCGGCGGCATTCAGGTCGGCGCGGCCATAGCCCAGCGCGGTGCACCAGAGACCGGACATACCGTCCAGGTAGCGCTTGCCGTCGCTGTCCCAGAGGTTCAGGCCCTGGCCCTTGGCGATCACCAGTGCGCCTTTCTCGTTGAGCGCCTTCTGGTCGAGGAAGGCGTGGATGTGGTGCGCCGCATCCAGCGCCTGGTATTGCGAAGTGGTGTGGGGCAAGGCAGTCATTGCAACGTCTCCGCTGAAGCTGGGCGGTAGGGTGCGCTGTGCGCACCGTTCTCGGTCTGTTTGGGGAGCTATCCGGTGCGCGTGGCGCACCCTATGGACGCAACTGGAACCAGGTGGTTTTCAGTTGGCTGTATTTGTCGAAGGCGTGCAGCGACAGGTCGCGGCCAAAGCCCGACTGCTTGGTGCCGCCGAACGGCACGCAGGGGTCGAGGGCGTCCACGGTGTTCACCGACACGGTGCCGACGTTGAGGCTGCGTGCGACTCGGTGGGCACGGTTGAGGTCGTCGCTCCAGACCGAGGCGGCCAGGCCGTAGGGGCTGGCGTTGGCCAGGCGCAGCGCTTCTTCCTCGCTGTCGAAGACACTGACGGCCAGCACCGGGCCGAACACTTCCTCGTTGGCCAGGCGCATGTCCGGGGTGACGCCGGTGAAGATGGTCGGTTCGATGAAATTGTCCGAGCCGTTGACGCTCAGTTGCCGGCCACCGCAGGCACAACGGGCGCCCTGGGCTTCGGCCTCGCGGATAAAGGCCATGATGCGTTCGGTCTGTCGCGCCTCGACGATAGCGCCGGCGTGGCTGGTCGGGTCGAGTGGGTCGCCCGGCAGCCAGTCGCGGGCCTTGGCCACCAGGCGCTGGACGAACTCATCGTGGATCGAGCGCTCCAGCAGCAGCCGTGAGTTGGCCGAGCAGGTTTCGCCCTGGTTGAAGAAAATGCCGAAGGCGGCCTTTTCTACCGCCAGGTCGAGGTCCTGGCAATCGGCGAACACCAGGTTGGCGCTCTTGCCGCCGCACTCCAGCCAGACCTGCTTGAGGTTGGATTGCGCGGAATAGGCCATGAAGTACTTGCCCACCTCGGTGGAGCCGGTGAACGCCAGGCCATCCACGTCCGGGTGCAGGCCCAGTGCCTTGCCGGCCTGTTCGCCGAGGCCTGGCAGCACATTCAGCACGCCGGCGGGCAGGCCGGCTTCCAGCGCCAGTTCGGCCAGGCGCAGGGCGGAGAAGGGCGACTGCTCGGCGGGCTTGAGCAGTACCGAGTTGCCCACCGCCAGGGCCGGGGCGATTTTCCAGATGGCCATGTCCAACGGGTAGTTCCACGGCACCACCGCCGCGACCACGCCGAGCGGCTCGCGGGTGATGGTCGCCAGCACGTTCGGTGCGCTGGGGGCGACCTGGTCGTAGAGCTTGTCGATGCTCTCGGCGTACCAGCGCAGCACGCCGGCGGCGCCCGGTACGTCGATGTTCCAGGCATCCATCACCGGCTTGCCCATGCTTAGGGAGTCGAGCAGGGCCAGTTCGTCGCGGTGGGCGAGCAGCAGCTCGGCCAGGCGCAGCAGCACCTGCTGGCGCTCGCGGGGTGTGCGCTGTGCCCAGGTACCCGCCTCGAAGGCGCGCCGGGCCGATTGCACGGCCTGGTCGACATCGGCCTCGTCGCAGGCGGCGACCTGGGCCAGCACCTGCCCGGTGGCCGGGTTAGTCACGGCGAAGGTGGCGCCACGGATGGCCGCACGGTGTTCCCCGTCGATGATCGCCCGGTCGATAAGGCGCTGTTGCGCCGCGCGTTGCCGCCAATCGTTGAGTTCGTACACCCCTGTCCCCTTCTACCGTTCGCTGATCGTAGGAAGCCTGCCTCGCAACACCTGCCTTACGGCTGATATCGGGAGATGTGGCTCGAAGCGATGGTGGCGTAAGCCGGGGAATAGGAAAAATATTAAAAATGTCGCCGGGACATACGAAAAAGATGCTCACGCGCCGTGGCGTGGCGTGGGGAAGTGCGCCCACCGAGCCGGTGGGCGCACAGCGGGCATCAGAAGCCCAGGCTGAAGCTCACGCTGATGCCATGGTAGCGGCTGTCGCTGGACAGTTGTCCGTTGTAGCCGAGCCCCAGCTTGCCGTGCTCGCCGATGCCGACATCCAGCCCGGCCTCGACCACCGCCGCATTGCGGGCGATTGCCACGCCCTGGCTGCTGAACACCGCACCGCCCTCGATGAAGCGCAGGTCCGCATCCGGGCGGGTGTCGCCGAGTGCATGACGCCAGCCGAGGCTGCCGCGCGGGGTGAGGGTGGTGCCGTTGTCCAGGGTGAACGCCTTGCCGGCGCGCAGGCCCACGGTGGTGAAGGTGGTGTTCTGCTTGCTGCTGGTTTCCAGGCGTCCGTCGCCACCTTTCTCGCGGCCCTTGTCGCTGTCGTGGCGAACGTGGGCTACGCCGGCGAACGGTTCCAGTGCCACGCCTGCGGCTTCGACGGCATAGGCCACCTCACCGAACACCTGCGCCGTACCGGCCTTGTACTTGGCCTTCTGCTCGGCGTTGTAGCCGCCGGCGCTGACCTGGCGCTTGGTCTCGATGTCATGCCAGCTATAACCGGCACCCAGGCGGGCCGAGAAGGCGTCCTGCTGGTAGTTCAGGTAGCTGGCCAGGTGGTAGCTGTCGACCGAGGCATCGCCATGCCGCTGGGTTTTCAGGTCGGTGTTGCTGTAGCCCGCGGCGATACCGGCGCGCCATTGGTCGTTGAGGGCGTTGTCGTAGCCCAGCATGAAGCCGCTGAGGTCGCGGTCCACGCTGGCCGCGCCATGGCTGCCGTCATGATCGGCCCAGGCGCCTTGTACGCTCATCCAGCCCACACCCTGGCCCTGGCAGCCGGAACTGCTCTGCTGCTGGTTGCCGCTCGGCGCCAGCACACTGCGCGGGTCGTCGCCACAGTCGGCCTGGCGCATGCGGTCGGTCAGGCTGTTGCGCAGGTGGCGGGAGTCTTCCAGCAGGACGCTGGTGGTGCTGGCATGGATCTCGCCGGAGAGGCTGTCGAATGCGGCCACGGCGGACGCACGGTCGAGGCTGGTGATCTCGCTGCGCAGGCTGGTCGGTGCGCCGGACGACTCCAGGGCGGCGGCGGTGCGGCGCTGGTTGGCGGTTTCGGCGACATCGGCGAAGGCGACGGCGTTACGGCTGACCGACAGGGTCAGGTCGTTGGTGCCGTAGTCCAGTACGGTGTCGATGAATGCCAGGCCACTGTTGCCAAGGCTGTCGACGTTATCTTCGTCGAAGGTGCCGCTGATGCCTCCCGCCGCGGTGAGCAGGGTGTAGGTGGTGTCGCCGCTGTAGGGCGCGATGGCGAACACATTGAGTTTCCCGGCCAGGCTGGCGCTGCCGCCGACGTCCAGATGGCTGGTCGGCAGCGGCGTCAGGGCGATGCTCAGGGTGCCGTCGCTGGCGTTGGTGAAGTTGCCGGTGACGGTCAGGTTGCCGTTGGCGCCGGGTTGTACCGTGCCGTGGTTGGTCAGGCTGGCGACGCTGCCGGTGCCGGTCAGGCCGGCGCCACTGGCGACGATGACGTTCGCGTCGAGGGAGTCGCTGACGCTGGCAGCCAGGGCCATGGTGCGGGCGAATGTGGCAACCGAGGCGGTGGCCAGGGTCTGGCCCACCTGCAGTACGCCTTGCTCGACGGTGAAGTCACCGCTGAAACCGTGGCTGCCGGTCAGCAGCAGGGTGCCAGCGCCGCGTTTGAAGGCATCGCCGGCCCCGCTGAGGGTGCCGTCGAAGGTGCCGTCGACGGTTTGCAGGAACACCAGGTCGGCATTGTTGAGGATCGAGCCTTGCAGGCTGTCGGTGTTGCCCAGCAGTGTGCCGGCGCTGACCGTGGTGCCGCCGGTATAGGTGTTGGCGCCGTTCAGCACCAGTGTGCCGGTGTCGAGTTTCTCGATACCGCCCGTGCCGACCAGCGGGGCGTCGATATAGGCGGAAACACCGTTCTCTATGCGCAGGGCCGCGAGGCTGCCATCGCTGGCGTTGACCGCTTCCAGACTGTTGTTTTCGTCGCCGACGATCCGGTAGCCGCTGGTGAGGAACTGGATACCCGAGAACGCGCGCACACCATCGAGGGTGACGGTTCCCTGCTGGCCACTGAATACCGCGAACTGGTCACCCCAGTTGCTGGAGACACTGCCGCTGGAGTTGGTCCAGTTGGTGGTCGGTCCCCAGACGCCATCGCCGCCGCCGATGCTGCCATCGGGGTTGACCTGGGTGCCGTTCCAGAACTGGATGCCGGAGCCGACGACCAGGTTGATCTGGTTGGCGATGCTGGTCTGCAGTTCCAGTTGCGTGACGTCGATACCTGTCGGCAGGAGGCCGAGGTTCAGGCCGTTGTCGGTCAGGCTGCCGCCGTAGGTGAACAACTGGTAGACGCCGCTGGCGAAGCCGCCGGCATCGCTGATGTTCAGTGTGCCATCCAGCAGCAGGTTGCCGGCGATCTTGACGATGGCGATCGGTGCGTCCGGATTGCCCAGGTTGAAGTCGAGGTTGCTGCCGGAGGACAGGTTGAGGTTACCCACCGACAGCGGCGCAGTGGCGCTGCCCGCCACCAGCGTGGCGCCATCGGCGATATTCACTGTGCCCGAGAAGGTGCCGCCACCGCCGAGGCTGGCGCCGTTGGCGACCTGCACGCTGGTGCTGGCCAGTGTGCCGTTGTTGATCAGGCTGCCAGTGTTGACCAGGGTGCTGCCGGTGAAGCCGCTGTTACCCGTCAGTAACAGTTGGCCGCTGCCATTCTTGATCAGCGTGCCGGAGCCCGAGAGGGTGCCGGTGTAGCTACCGTTGGCGCTCTGGTCAAAGACCAGGGTGGCGTTGTTGACGATGGCGCCCTGCAGGCTGGTGGTGTTGCCGCTCACGCTGCCGGCGTTGAGGGTGGTACCGCCGATGTAGGTGTTGGTGCCGGTGAGGAGCAACGAGCCGGTGCCGTTCTTGACCAGGCTGCCGTTGCCGGTGATGGCGCCGTTCAGGGTGGTGTCCTGGACGCCGGCCAGGGTCAGTTGCGCATTCGTTCCCAGGTTGATGGCGTTGCCCAGCAGCAGCGTGCCGCTGCTGTCCAGCGTGCCGTTGCCGGTGACACTCAGGGCGCCAGTGCTAAGCGCGTTGTTGTTGCCCAGGGTCAGGGTGCCTGCGGTCAGCGTAGTACCGCCAGCGTAGGCGTTAACACCGTTGAGGGTCAGGTTGGCTGCGCCATTCTTGGTCAGGCCGCCTGCGCCACTGATCGTGCCGTTGAGGGTCAGGGCATTGCTGCCGCCCACCGCCATCGCGCCGTTGAGCACGACGTTGTTGGCCAGCGTCACCGAGGTGCTGCTGTCCAGGGTAGTGCCGGTGGCAGCGGTCAGGTTGCCGCTGCTCAGGGCCGCGTTGTTGCTGACCACCAGGGTGCCGCCGTTCAGCGCGGTACCGCCGGTGTAGCCGTTGGCGCCGGTGAGCACCAGGGTGCCGCCATCGGTCTTGGTCAGGGCACCCGCGCCATTGATCGCCACGCCGACGGTGGCGGTATTGCCGCTGTCGACACGGATGTTGGCGGTGCCCGTGGTCAGCAACTGGCCGCCCACGCCGCCGTTGAGGGTGTAGCCATCGGCGGCGAACTGCAGGCCGGTGATGTTCTGCGAGCCGTTGACGGTGATGGTGCCGCCAGTGCCCTGGAACACCGCGAAGGTGCTGTTCCAGTCCTGGTTGAGGCTGCCGTCGGCGCTGGTCCAGTTGGTGTTGGTGGCATCCCAGATGCCATAGCCGCCTTCGATGCTGCCGTTGCTGACAATCTGGCTGCCGTCCCAGAACAGGACGTTGTTCGGGCCACCCACCACCAGGTTGACCTGGTTGGCGACCGCAGTCTGCACGGTGACATCGCCGATCTGCACAGTGCCCGGCAGAGTGTTCACCACGAGGCCGTTGTCGGTCAGGGTGCCGGCGTAGTTCATCAGGCGATAGACACCGGCGCTGAAACCGCCAATGTTGGTTACGTTGAGCTGGCCGTCGAGGGTCACGTTGTTCGCGATATCGATCAGGGTCGGCTCGCCCGCCAGGGGCGCGCCCAGGGAAGCATTCAGGTTCGAGGTGTCGTTCAGCACCAGCGAGCCCACGCTCAGGGTGTCGCCGCTCCTCACGGTCAGGTTGCCGCCATCGGCGACAGTCACGGTGCCGCTCAGGCTACCGGTACCGGCCAGGTTGGTACCGTTGGCGACGGTCACGGTGCTGCTGGCCAGGCTGCCATTGACCACCAGGTTGCCGCCGCTGACGAGGGCGTCGCCGGTGTGGGTGTTGGTGCCCGTGAGAGTCAGGGTGCCCGTGCCGATCTTGTCCACCGTCCCGGTGCCGCTGAGGGTACCGGCGAAGGTGCCGCCATTGACGCTCAGGGTGTCGCCGGACTTGATGTTCACGTCACCACCGCCGATCAGTTGGCCGAGGGTGAGGCTGCCACCCAGGTCGAGGGTGGCGCCGGTGCTCAGGTTGAGCTGCGACGGGTTGCCGAGGGTGCCGGTGTTGCTGGTACGAAGGGTACCGGAGAGGATGTTGAGGATACCGGCGAAGGAGTTGACACCGCCAAGGGTCAGGTCGGCCGTGCCGCTCTTGTTCAGTGTGCCATTACCGCTGAGCACGCCGTTCAGGGTCAGGTCGTTGCTGCCTGCTACGGACAGCGTGCCACTGACATCGACGTCGTTGGCCAGGGTCAGCGCCGAGCTGGTGTCCAGCGTGGTGGCGCCGGTGATGCTGACGCCGCCGGTACCCAGCGCCAGCGCGTTGCCCAGGGTCAGGTCGCCGCTGTTGATGGTGGTGCCGCCGTTATAGGTGTTGGCGCCGTTCAGGGTCAGACGGGCAAGACCGTTCTTGGTCAGGCGCGCACCACCGCTGATCACGCCGTTGAGGGTCAGGTCGTTGCTGCCGGCCACGGTCAGGCCTGCGTTCATCTGAATCGCGTTGCCCAGGGCGAACACGCTGCTGGTGTCCAGCATCGAGGTGCCGCTGACGGTCAGTGCACCGCTGCCCAGCGCCGAGGCGTTGCCCAGGCTGAGGGTACCGGCCTGCAGGTCGACGCCGCCGGTGAAGCCGTTGACGCCATTCAGGGCCAGACGGCTGACGCCTTGCTTGACCAGGCGACCGGCGCCATTGACCAGGCCAGTGAGGGTCAGGTCGTTGCTGCCGAGGACGGTCAGGTTGCCGGCCACGTTGACGGTATTGCTCAGGCTCCGCGTATCGGTAGTGTCCAGGCTGGTGCCATTGGCAGCGTTCAGCGTGGCGCTGCCCAGGGCGCCGGTAGAAGCCAGAACCAGGGAGCCGGCGTTCAGCGCCAGTGGGCCGGTGAAGCTGTTGTTGCCGCCCAGGGTCAGGCGGCCCGCGCCGCCCTTGAGCAGGCTGCCGGTACCGCTGATGTTGCCGTCGAGGGTCATGTCGTTGCTGCCCGGCAGGGTCAACTGACCGGTGACAGCCATGTTGTTGGCCAGGGTCACGGCGGTGTTGCTGTCCAGCGTGGTGCCGGTGGAAGTGGTCAGGGTGCCGCTGCCCAGGGCGCTGTCGCTGCCGACCACCAGGGTACCGCCACTCAGGAGGGTGCCGCCGGTGTAGCCGTTGTTGCCGTTGAGCACCAGGGTGCCGGTGTCGACTTTCTGCAGGGTGCCGGAACCGTTCAGGTCGAGGTCCAGGGTCGCGGTGACATTCGGGTCCACACGCACGACGAAGTTGCCGTCGTTGCGGTTGGAGACGTCCAGCGAACCGTCGGTGCCGCTGACCAGCTGGTAGCCATCGGTCATGAACTGCATGCCGTTGACCGCCTGCTGACCATCGACGGTGACAGTGCCGGCGCTGCCCATGAACACGGCGAACTGGTTGTCCCAGCGGTCGTTGTTGTTGCCGTCCTGGGACGCCCAGTTGGTGTTGGTGTCACTCCACACGCCGGTACCGCCGCTGATCGCGCCGTCGGCGACGTTATCGGTGCCATCCCAGAACTGGATGACCAGGTTCTGCGAGTTGACGAGCAGGTTGACCTGGCCATAGACCGCCGTCTGCAGGGTCAGCTCGTTGGAGATCACGTTGCTCGGCAGCAGGCCGTAGTCGAGGATGTTGTTGACCAGGCTGCCGCTGTAGTCGAACAGGCGGTAGACGCCGTTGCCGAAGGCGCCGGCGTCGGTGATGTTGAGCACGCCGTCGAGGGTCAGGCTGCCGTTGACGTTGAACAACGCATTGTTGCCGGTCAGCGGCGAGCCGAGGGCGACGTCGATGTTGGCGTTCTGGTTGAGGATCGTGTTGCCCAGGGTCAGTTGCGTGCCGCTGGTGCCGGCGAGGTGGCCGCCATTGAGGATGGTGGTGGTGAGGTCGGTCGAACCGATACCGGTGAGGGTACCGCCGCTGTTGACCGTCACCGTCCTGACACCACCGTTGCCCAGGTTGGCGGTGCCATCGAGCCTCAATGTGCCGCCACTGACCACGAGGTTGGGGGTGTAGATCGAGCTGCCGCTGTAGGTCAGCACGCCCGTGCCGACCTTGTTCAACGTACCCTCGTTCCAGAGCGTGCCGTTGAACACGCTGTCGGTATTGCTACCGCCCACGGAGACAACGGTGCCATTGTTGATGTTGAGCAGGCCGGAACCGGTCACGCCGCCGAGACTGCTGTTACCGTTGATGTTCAGCGTGGTGCCGCTGCCCAGGTTGACGTTGGTCGGGTTGCCCAGCGCGTTGGCGCTGCCGGTGGTGATGATGCCGTTGGCGAGGCTGATGTTACCGGTGAAGGTATTGGTGCCTTGGACGTACCACTCCTCGATGCCGGTCTTGGTCAGATTGCCGCTGCCACTGAACAGGCCATACAGCTGCGACATCTGGTTGTTGACCACGATGGTGGTGTCACCATTCACGGTGAACGCGTTGGACATGATCCCCATGGCATTGAGATTCACGGTCGCGGTGCCGCTGGTGACCAGCGCTCCGGTACCCAAGGCATTGTTGTTGCCCAGTACCAGGGTGCCGCCACTCAACGCCACGCCACCGGTGAAGGTGTTGCCGCCGCCGCCGAGGGTCAGGGTGCCGGTACCGGACTTGACCAGTTGCCCCGCACCGCTGACGACGCCGGTGAGCGCCAGGTTGCTGGCCCCCGGCAGCGACAGGTTGGCATTCAGGGCAATGGCATTGGCCACTGTGACCGAAGGGCTACTGGCGATCAGGCTGGACGCACCGCCCACGGTCAGGTTGCCGATGCCCAGCGAAGCGTTGTTGCCCACCGACAGGGTGCCGGCATTGAGCGTGACGCCAGCGGCGAAATTGTTGCTGCCGTTCAGGGTCAGGGTACCCGCGCCGTTCTTGATCAGGCCGCCGCCTGCGCCGTTCAGTACGCCGTTCAGGGTCAGGTCGGAAGTGCCGCCGATGACCAGGTTACCGAGCACGCTGAAGTTGTTGGCCAGGGTCACTGCGGTGGAGCTGTCGATGCCAGCGTTGCCGGTGGTGATGTTGCCGGTACCGAAGGCGGTATTGCTGCCCAGGGTAGTGGTACCGCCGAGCAGGAAGGTGTTGCCGGTGTAGGTGTTGTTGCCGGTCAGGAGCAGGTTGCCGGTGCCGGTCTTGGCCAGGTTGCCGGTGCCGTCGATCACGCCGTTGAGCGCCAGGCTCTGGGCGCCGCTCAGGGTCAGGGTACCGAGCAGGTGCACGGCGTTGTTCAGGCTGGCGCTGACGGTGTTGTTGAAGATACCGCCCGCTGCGGTCAGGTCGCCGCTGCCCAGGCCGGTGGCCGAAGCCAGGATCAGGGTGCCGGCGTTCAGGCGCACGCCGCCGCTGAAGGTGTTGTTGCCGCCCAGGGTCAGCGAGGCCAGGCCGCTCTTGAGCAGGCTGCCGGTGCCGGTGATGTTGCCATTCACGGCAAGCCCGTAGGCGCCGGTGAAGGTCAAGGTGTTCGCACCCAGGGCGATGGCGTTGGCAATAGCCACGCCGGTGTTGTTCGCCGCGTCGAGGAAGGTCCCCGCCCCGGTGATGTTCAGCGCGCCACTGCCCAGCGCCGTGTTGTTGCCTAGCAGCAGGCTGCCATTGGCCAGGGTGGTGCCACCGCTGTAGCTGTTGGCGCCATTCAGGGTCAGGGTGCCCGCACCGCCTTTCAGCAGTCCGCCGGTACCGGCCACGCTGCCGTTCAGGGTGATGTCGTTGTTGTCACTGAGGGTCAGCAGCGCACCGAGGTTGATGGCGTTGGCCAGGCTGAAGGTGCCGGTGCCGGCCAGAGCGGAGGCGGTGCCGACATTCAGGGTGCCAGTGCCGATAGCGGCATCGCCGCCGACGGTCAGGGTGCCGCCGTTGAGGTTGGTCGGCCCGCTGTAGGTGTTGACGCCGAGCAGGGTCAGGTTGCCGGTGCCGTTCTTGGTCAGGCCACCCGCGCCGCCGACCAAGCCGAACAGGGTCAGGTCGGAATTGCCGATCAGGTTCAGGTTGCCGCCCAAGTTGAACGCGTTACCCAGCGAGGTGGTGCCCAGGGTGCCGAGGATCACGCCCTCGGCAGTGTTCAGAGTACCCATGCCCAGCGCGGAGTTGCTGCCGACCACCAGGGTACCGCCATTTAGGCTGGTGTCACCGGCGTTATCGTTGTTGCCGGTCAGGGTCAAGACGCTGGCGCCGTTCTTGACCAGGCCGCTCGTGCCGGAGACCACGCCGCTCAGGGTCAGGTTGTTGCTGCCGGCGATGTTCAGGACGCCGAGCAGGTTGATGGCGTTGCCGAGGCTGACGGCGGTGTTGCTATCCAAGGTGGCGCCGGCGCTCGCGTTGAGCGCTCCGCTGCCCAGGGCCGTGTTGCTGCCGACCACCAGGGTGCCACCGCCGAGGGTGGTACCGCCCTGGTAGCTGTTGTTGCCGTTGAGGACCAGGCGGCCATTGCCGGCCTTGGTCAGGCCGCCGGTGCCACTGACCACGCCATTCAGGGTCAGCTCGCTGGTACCCGGCAGCAGCAGCGCGCTGCCGAGGTTGAGGGTGTTGTTCAGCGCCAGCGGACCGCTGGCATCCAGGCTGGACGCACCGGTGACATTCAGCGCCCCGCTACCGAGTGCGGAAGCGTTGCCCAGCACCAGCGCGCCGCTGGCCAGGGTGGTACCGCCGGTGTAGGTGTTGACGCCATTCAGGGTGAGGCTGCCGATACCATTCTTGACCAGGCCACCCGCACCGCTGACGACGCCATTCAGGGTCAGGTCATTGCTGCCGCCGAAAGTCAGGGTCTGGCTCAGGTCGAAGGCATTGGCCAGGGCCAGCGCGGTGCTGGTGTCCAGGCTGGTGCCCGCGCCAGCGACATGCAGGGCGCCGGTACCGAGGGCGAGGTTGTTGCCCAGCAGCAGGCTGCCGGCATTCAGGGTGGTACCGCCGACATAGCCGTTGGCGCCGTTCAGGGTCAGCAGGTCCGGGCCATTCTTGACCAGGCTGCCGCCGTTGATCGTGCCATTCAGGGTCAGGGCATTGCTGCCGGCGAGGTTGAGCACGCCGAGGGTGGTGATGCCGTTGGCCAGAGTGATGGCGGTGTTGTTGTCCAGCGTGGTGGTGTTGGCGGCAGTCAGCGCGCCAGTGCCCAGCGCGGCGTCGTTACCCAGCACCAGCGTACCGCCGTTGAGCTGGGTGCCGCCGGTGTAGCTGTTGGCGCCATTGAGTACCAGGGTGCCAGTGTCGACCTTGTTCAGCAGCCCGCTGCCGGTCAGGCCGACGTTGACGGTTGCGGTTACGTTCGGGTCGACGCGGAAGATGGTGGTGCCGTTGTCATTGTTGAGCAGTTGCAGTTGGCCGGCGCCGTCGATGACGTAGCCGTCGGTGGCGAATTGCAGCCCGGTGATGGCCTGGGTGCCGCTGACCGTGACGGTGCCTGCCGTGCCCTGGAACACCGCGAACTTGCCGCTCCAGTCGCGGTTATCGATGCCGTTCACCGTGGTCCAGTTGCTGCCCAGTACATCCCAGGTGCCATTGCCACCCAGGATGGCGCCATCGTCATTGACGCTGCTGCCATCCCAGAACAGTACGGAGCCATTGGCGCCGCCGATCAGCAGGTTGACCTGGGTGTCGATGGCGGTTTGCAGTTGCAGGTCGGTCACGGTGACGCCGTCCGGCAGGGTGCCGAACACCAGACCGTTGTCGGTGAGTGCGCCGGTGTAGTCGATCAAACGATAGATACCGGCGCCGAAGCCGCCGATATCACTGACGTTCAGGGTGCCGTCGAGGGTCAGGTCGCCACCGACGTCGAGCAGTGCGTTGCCGCCACTGGATGGTGAGCCGAGGCCGACATCCAGGTTGGCCGCGTTGCTCAGGGTCAGCGAGCCAACGCTGAGCTTGCTGCCGCTGTTCAGCACCAGGTGGCCGCCGTCGACCACGCTGAGCGCGCCGCTCAGGCTACCGCCGCCGGTCAGGGTGCCGCCGTTGTTGACCGTCACCAGGCCGCTGGCCAGCGAGCCGCTGACCGTCAATACGCCTGCGTTGACCTGGGTGTTGCCGGTCAGGCTGCTGGTCCCGGCCAGCTCGATGTTGCCGGTGCCGACCTTGATCAGGACACCGGTACCCGCCAGGCCACCGCTGAAGAGACTGCTGGCATTGCCGGTGCCGACAGTGAGGTCGGTACCGCTGCCGAGGTTGACCGCCCCCGCGCCGCTCAGGCCGCCGATGGCGGCACTGGCCCCGAGGTTGAGGGCTGCGCCCGTGCCGACGTTGACGCCGGAGGTATTGCCCAGTGCGCCGGTTCCGACGGTGGTGACGCTGCCGGAAAGGATGTTCAGCGCACCGCTGAAGGTGTTGGCGCCAGCCAGGGTCAGGTCGGCCAGACCGATCTTGACCAGGCCGCCGGTGCCGCTGATCACGCCGCCGAGATTGAGGTTGTTGCTGCCGCCCAGGGTCAGGTCGGCATCCAGGGCGATGGCGTTGCCCAGGGCGAAGGCCGCGCTGTTGTCCAGGGTCGCGGCACCGGTCACGTTCAGTGCACCGTTGCTGATGGCGCCGGCATTGCCCAGGGTCAGCTTGCCAGCCGCGAGGGTGGTGCCGCCGGTGTAGACGTTGATGCCGTTCAGCGTCAGGTTGCCCGCACCGATCTTGACCAGGCCGGCGGTGCCGTCGATGACGCCGTTCAGGGTCAGGTCCGAGCCGCCTGCCAGCGCCAGGTTGGCATTCAGGGTGATGGCATTGCCCAGGGCGAACGGCGAGGTGTTGTTCAGGCTGGCCGCGCCGCCCACGGTCAGCTTGCCGTTGCCGATGGCTGCCGCATTGCCGAGGATCAGGGTGCCTGCGTTCAGGGTGGTGCCACCGCTGTAGAGATTGACGCCGGTGAGGGTCAGGTTGCCCAGGCCGTTCTTGACCAGGCTGCCGGTGCCTCCGAGTGCACCGCTCAGGGTCAGGTCGTTGCTGCCCGCCACGCTCAGCGCACTGCTCAGGTGGATCTGGTTGGCCAGGTTGACTGCGGTGCTGCTGTCCAGGCTGGCGTTGCCGGTGACATTCAGGGCACCGCTGCCGATGGACTGGCTGTTGCCGACTACTACCGTGCCGCCGACCAGGGTGGTGCCGCCGGTGTAGGTGTTGGCGCCGTTGAGGATCAGGCTGGCGTTGCCGTTCTTGGTCAGGCCGCCGGCTCCGGTGACCAGGCCGTTGAGGGTCAGGTTGGCCGTGCCGCCGATGAGGGTGTTGCCAGCCAGATTGACCTGGTTGGCGATGCTCACCGCCGTGTTGGCGTCCAGCGACGTGTTGGCCGCCGTGTTCAGCACGCCCTGGCCCAGCGCGGTGTTGCTGCCGAGGACGAGCAGGCCGGCGTTGAGGTTGGTGTTGCCCTGGTAGCTGTTGTTGCCATTGAGCACCAGGGTCGCGCCACCGGACTTGGTCACGCCACCGGTGCCGGTGATGTCGCCGGCCAGGGTCAGGTCGCGGCTGCCGAGCACGCCGAGGTTGCCGTTGAGGGTCAGCGCATTGCCGATGCTGGTGACTTTGTTGGCGTCCAGCGCGCCGCCATTGACGGTCACCGCGCCACTGCCGAGCGCAGTGTTGGAGCCGAGCATCAGGGTGCCGGCGTTCAGGGTGGTGCCACCGCTGAACGTGTTGGCGCCATTGAGCACCACGGTGCCAGTACCGCCCTTGGTCAGGCCGGCGGCGCCGTCGATGATGCCGTTGAAGGTCAGGTTGCCGCTGCCGTTGAGGGTCAGGCCGGCATTCAGGTGCACGGCGTTGACCAGCATCTGGTTGCCGATACTGGCAAGGCTGGCGGCGCTGGCGACGGTCAGGTCGCCGAAGCCCAGGGCGCCGCTCAGCAGGTTGCCGTTGGTGTCCAGCACGCTACTGCTGCCGAGGGTCAGGGTACCGGCGTTCAGGGTCGTGCCACCGGTAAAGGTATTGGCGCCGCTGAGCGTCAGGTTGCCGTTGCCGTTGCCGTTCTTGACCAGGCTGCCGCTGCCGTCGATGGCGCCTTGCAGGACTAGGTCGGTGCTGCCGGCGAGGGTCAGCGCGCCGTTCAGGCTGAGCGCATTGGCCAGGGTCAGCGCGCTGAGGGTGTCCAGGGTGGTGGCGTCTGCCGCGACCAGTGCGCCCTGCCCCAGTGCGCCAGCATTGCCGAGGACCAGCTTGCCGCTGTTGAGCAGCGTGCTGCCGGCGTAGTTGTTGGCGCCGGTGAGGATCAGGTCGGCGGCGCCGTTCTTGATCAGGCCGCCGGTACCGTTGAGCGTGCCACTGAGGGTCAGGGCATTGCTGCCGCCGAGGGTCAGGTTGGCGCCGAGGTTGACGGCGTTGGCCAGGTTGACCGCGGCAGTGCTGTCCAGGGTCGCGGCACCGGCCACGTTGAGCGCGCCGGTGCCCAGGGCCTGGTTGTTGCCCACCACCAGCCCGCCGGCGTTCAGGGTAGTCCCGCCCTGGTAGGTGTTCGCCTTGGTCAGGATCAGGGTCGCGGCACCGTTCTTGGTCAGGCCGCCTGCGCCTGCGACGATACCGTCCAGGACCAGGTTGGCACTGCCACCGATGCCGAGGTTGCCGGCGAGGTTGACGGCGTTGCTGATCGACACGGCAGTATTGGTGTCCAGGGTGGTGTTGGCTGCCGCGTTCAGGGCACCTGAGCCCAGGGCCGTATTGCTGCCCAACACGAGGATGCCGCCATTGAGGTTGGTAGCACCGCTGTAGTTGTTGGCACCGTTCAGGATCAGGCTGGCCCCGCCGGTCTTGGTCAGGCCACCGTCACCACTGACAGTGCCGTTCAGGGTCAGGTCGTTGCTGCCCAGCAGGTTGAGGTTGCCCCCGTTACCGAGGCTGAGGTTGTTGGCCAGGCTCAGCGCCGTGCTGGTGTCCAGCGAAGTGCCCGCCGCGGTGCTCAGGGTGCCGCTGCCGAGTGCGGTACCGGTGCCGAGTACCAGGCCACCCGCATTGAGGAGGGTGCCGCCAGCATAGGTGTTGGCACCGTTCAGGGTCAGGATGCCGGTGCCGTTCTTGGTCAGGCTGCTGGCACCGTCGATCACTCCGCCCAGAGTCAGGGCGTTGTTGCCGGCCAGGGTCAGTCCGGCGTTCAGGTGCACGGCGTTGTTCAGGGTCATTGCCGAAGTGGTGGCCAGGGTGGCGCCCCCGCCGACGGTCAGGTCGCCTGGACCGATCGCGCCGGCATTGCCCAGGGTCAGGGTACCGCCATTGAGGCTGGTGCCACCGCTGTAGGTGTTCACGCCGCTCAGGGTCAGGTTGGCCGCGCCGCCCTTGACCAGGCTGCCGGTGCCATCGATGACGCCTTGCAGCGTCATGTTGGACAACCCGCCAACCCTCATCGCGCCATTGAGGGTAATGGCGTTGGCGATGGCGACGGCGGAGAGCGCGTCGATCGTGCCGGTGTTGGCAATCAGGCTGCCCTGCCCCAGGGCGCCGGCGTTGCCGAGGTACAGGGTACCGGCGTTGAGGATGGTGTTGCCCTGGAAGGTGTTGGCAGCGGCCAGCTGGACGATGCTGCTGCCGTTCTTGATCAGGTTGCCGGTGCCACTGACGATGCCGCTCAGGCTCAGGTTGTTGGGGCCGTTGAGGGTCAGGGCGCCGTTGAGGTTGACCAGGTTGGTAAGCGTGACGCCCACACCCGTCGCGCCCAGGGTGGTACCGGCGGCGGTGGTCAGGGTTCCGCTACCCAGGGCGCCATTGTTGCCCACCAGCAAGGTGCCGCTGTTCAGGGCCACGCCGCCCTGGAAGGTGTTGTTGCCGCCAAGGGTCAGAGTGCCGGCGCCATTCTTGGTCAGCGCACCCGCGGCACCGCTGACGATCCCGCTGAGCGTGAGATCGCTGCTGCCGGCGACGGTAACGCTGCCGCCGAGGGTCACGGCATTGTTGAGGGTACGCACGCCAACGCTGTCCAGCGTGGTACCGGCGGCGGCAGTCAATACGCTGCTGACGCCACCGAGGGCGTTGTCGCTGCCGAGGATCAGTTTGCCAGCCTGCAGGCTGACGCCACCGAGAAAGGTGTTGCCACCGCTCAGGGTCAGGTCGGCAGCGCCTTGCTTGACCAGGCCGCCGGTGGTACCGCTGATGGCGCCGCTCAGGGTCGTGGCATTGTTGCCGGTCAGGGTCAGGGTGCGGGTGCCGAGAGCGATGTTGTTGTTCAGGGCGACGGCGGCGGTGGAGTCTAGGGTGGCGTTGGCGACGTTGGCGGTCAGGGTGCCCGTGCCCAGTGCGGTATTGCTGCCGACAGCCAGGGTGCCGCCCTGCAGGGTGACGCCCCCGCTGAAGGTGTTGGCGCCGCTCAAGGTCAGGGTGTTGCTGCCGGCCTTGACCAGGTTGCCGGTGCCACTGATCACGCCACCCAGGGTCAGGTTGTTGCTGCCGGTCAGGGTCAGCGCACCGCTGCTCAGGTTGACGCTGTTGTTGAGGATCTGCGCGCTGGCGGTGTCGAGTGCGGCGCCGCCGGACACACTTAGGGTACCGCTGCCGATCGCGCCGACGCTGCCGAGGATCAGCTTGCCGGCGGAAAGGTTGACGCCGCCGCTGAAGTTATTGGTGCCAGTGAGGGTGACGTCGCCGCTGCCGGTCTTGTGCAGAGCGCCGGCGCCGGTGATGTTACCGGACAGAGTCAGCGCATGGGTGTTGGCCAGGCTCAGTGCCGCGCTCAGGTTGATGGCATTGCTCAGGGTCATCGCAGCACTGGTTTGCAGGCTGGATGCGCCGGTCACCGAGAGGGTGCCGCTGCTCAGTGCTGCAGCACTGTCCAGGGTCAGGGTACCGCCCTCGAGGGTGGTGCCGCCGGTGAAGTTATTCGCGGCGTTGCTCAGGGTCAGGTTGCTGCTGCCGGTCTTGGTCAGCGCGCCGCTGCCGGTCAACAGGCCAGTGAGGTTGAGCGTACTGGTGGTGTCGGCGTCAACCGTCAGGCCACTGGCGCCGAGGGTAATGTTGTTGGCCAGCGACAACCCGGCAGCGCCGCCGGCGAGGATGCCGCCGTTGGCAGTAATGGCACCACTGCCGAAGGCAGCGCTGTCGTCGAAGGTCACCGTGCCGCCGTTCAACGCGACGCTGGTGGCTCCTGTCAGAAGGGCCCCCTGGACGGTCCAGTTGCCGCCGCTGACGTTCAGGTTGCTGAAGTTGACGAAGTTGGCACTCGATACGGTACCGTCGCCACCGCTGAGGGTATCCAGCAGGTTCAGCGTGTTGACACCTCCGGAGCCGCCATCCACCAGGCCGGCAGCGGCGAAGGCGATACTCAGGCCGGTGACCAGCAAGTTAGTGCCAACACCACCGCCCGCCTGCACCGAAGACCCGGTATAGGCGTTGAAGGTGTTGTTGCCACCGCCGGTGCCCATGGACAGGCTGCCGGTCAGCGTGCCGGCGTTGGTGAAGATGTTGCCAATGGTGTTGGCCTGGAAGGCGACCCGCCCGGTGATGGTCGCACCCGCGGCGTTGGTGAAGTCGACCCGGGAGCCGCCATAGACGGCAACGACCGGGGTATCCGGCGCAAGCAAGGTCAGGCCGAGCAGCGCCGTGGACCCGATGGTGCCGGTGTTGGTGATGGTGGTGCTGCCGGTGGCGCCATTGCGCACGGCCAGCGCCATACCGGTTAGTGCCTGCAGAGGCAGGCCCACGGCGAGCGTATCGCCCGTCCCCCTGAGAATCCCGCTGTTGGAGATATTGACGCTGCTGTTGTTGGCGTTGCCGATGGTGACGCCGGAGGTTGGCAGGCTAACCCGGCCGAGAAGCGATGGGTCGACCGTGCCGGCGTTGGTGAAGCTTACGGTGTTGCCCGTCAGGTTGACCGCCGTGGTCTGCCCCTGGCCCGGGCTGACCTGCGCGCCCGCCAGCACATTGACTGTGAGGTTGCTGGCTATCGCGGTGATACCGGAAGTGATCACGCCACTGCAGTTGGAGGTGCCGCCGTTCGCAAACGGATCACAGGTCGCCAGCGCCTCCTGCCCCCATAAAGTGGCAAGCATGCCAGCAGCCGCGAGACTGATCGCCAGTGGCAACGGAGCAAAACGAACGGCAAGATTTTTAGTGCGGCGTTTGGCTTGCATGGTTGTTCCTTCGATCGGGCTGCTACGGCGATAGGTCGTGTTTGCGAAGCGTTGGCCGGTGGTGGCGATTGCGCCTCGGCTACGGGGTGGATTACCGCCACAAATGCTTCTTCCAGCGTGCAGGGTATGCAAAGTGCCAGTACACATTCCATAGTCCATTTGGACTGGTCGACTGAACCGCCGAGATCGTCTGAAATAGGCACCTGCCGTTGACCTCGCCGGCGTATCCTCAAGGCCGCTCACCGGCGATATGCCGCGTCTGCTGCGGTCAGTGCATA
The DNA here is from genome assembly GCF_013395055.1 of Pseudomonas sp. ABC1. NCBI lineage: Bacteria > Pseudomonadati > Pseudomonadota > Gammaproteobacteria > Pseudomonadales > Pseudomonadaceae > Pseudomonas > Pseudomonas sp. ABC1. Next base: position 2,173,283 of record NZ_CP058349.1, on the reverse strand, counting down.
CTGCCGCGCAGCAGCCACCCACTTTCACTTTTGTACACTGCAAGCAAGGACCCAGATGAACGCACCTACCCTGATCGAAAGCGTCAGCGCCGACTCGCTGACCAACCTCTTGCAAGAGTCCGGCTACCGCGTCAACCGCGCCGAGCAGGGCGGTTCGGTACAACTGCTCAGCGCCAGCCAGGGTGTGGGCTATACCCTGCGTTTCGGCAACCCGGCCGCCACCGAGGGGCAGTACCTCGACTTCACCTTCAGTTGCGCGCTGCATATCCAGGGCGAACTGCCGGAGAACCTGGTCAACCAGTGGAACGCTTCGCGGCGTTTCTCCCGGCTCTCGGTGCAGGGCGGCTTCCTCGTGCTGGAGAAGGACGTGGTCGTGGCCGAAGGCGTCGGCGCCCGCTACCTGGCCGGCAGCCTGCTGCTGTGGGACCGTCTGCTGCAGGAGTTCATCGTCTATCTGCGCGACTATGGCCGCGACAACCTTTCCGCAGCGACCACGCCGGCCCAGGGCCAGCCAGGAAGTGACGCGTGAAGGGCAAGACACTCTGGCTTGGCGTTGGCGCCCTGGCCGTACTGGCCGCCGCCGTTTCCCTGACCCAGCGTCACGAACCGGTGTCGGCGGTAGCGGCCACCCTGCCTGCGGTGAAGGACGACACCCCGTCCCTGGCCCGCCTGGGCGACCAGCAGATCAGCACCCACGAACTGGAGGTGCTCTTTGCGCAGTTGCCGGAGCAGGTGCGTCAGCAACTGCGTGCCAACCGGCCGACGCTGGAAACCTGGATCCGCGCCCGCCTGGCGGAGAAGGCCCTGTACCAGCAGGCCGTGACCGAAGGCTGGTCACAGCGCCCCGAGGTGCAGGCGCAGACCCAGGCGGCCGTCGAGCAGATCGTGCTGCGCAGCTACCTGAACAATGTCTCCCAGGTGCCGGACGACTACCCGAGCGAGGATGATCTGCAACAGGCCTATGACAGCCAGAAGGCCGCGTTGCAGATACCGGCGGGCTATCGCCTGAGCCAGATCTTCCTGGCCGTCCCGGACAAGGAGTCGGAAGAGAGCGTACGCAAGCAGGCCCAGGCCCTGAGCAAGCGTGCACAAGCGGCCGGGGCGGACTTCGCCGAACTGGCGCGCACCTATTCGCAGGACTCGGGCAGCGCCGCACAGGGTGGCGATATCGGCCTGCAGCCCTTGGCCCAACTGCTGCCGGAAGTTCGCGGCGCAGTGCCCAAGCTCAAGGTCGGGGAAGTGAGTGCGCCCCTGCAAAGCCCCCTGGGGTTCCATATCGTCAAGCTGACCGAAACCCAGGCCGCGCGCGAGGCCAGCTTCTACGAAGTGCGTGAGCAACTGCGGCAGATACTCCGGACGCAACGTCAGGAGCAGGCGGCCAAGGCCTATGTCGATGGCATGCTCAACAACGCCACGCTGAGCATCGACGGCGCGGCCCTCAGCAAGCTCCTCGAAACGCCGCAGTGATGCAGCCCCAGCCAAGGCCCGGAATGCTCGGGCCCTGGCTGTTGGCACGCCCCGTCGGTGCACCAGGCACCGACGCATGGCGCCTTGCCGTGCACCATCGAGGGGCATCATGGCGACCAAGGCATTCAAACTCCCACACTGATCGATCCTGTCCAAACCCTCCCATCGCGTAGGGTGCGCCGCGCGCACCGTTTTTGCCGCCTGTTTGCTGCCTGGTGCGCATGGCGCACCCTACATGGCTTTATCGTTGCTATCGTCTGCGAATGAGACGCTATCGTGCGGATATCGATGCACGCATATAGGGCTTCGATACCCACCGCCAGGCACCAATTCGGACCGTTGTCAGCGGGTCGTGTACGGGTCTTGCAAGCGGTCGTCACTGCAAGGTGGCGCCCAGGACCGGTCGCGCCGCCGCACGCAATGTGCGCTCGCCGCCCCAGGCACAGGGGCATGGCCAGCGCCGGAACGATCGCCCGAGGTAGCCCGTGGCCGCTTACACCCTGCGTCAGCTCAAGTATTTCGTCACCACCGTCGAGTGCGGCAGCGTTGCCGAGGCATCGCGCAAGCTGTACATCGCCCAGCCGTCCATCTCCACCGCCGTGAAGGGGCTGGAGGAAAGTTTCGGCGTGCAACTGTTCATCCGCCACCACGCCCAGGGGGTCTCGCTGACCCCCGGTGGGGCGCGTTTCTACCGCAAGGCGCGGGAGTTGCTGCGTTTTGCCCACGAGTTCGAGCAGAACGCCCTGGCGGACAACGACGTGGTGGCCGGGCAGATCGACATCGGCTGCTTCGAAACGGTGGCGCCGCTCTACCTGCCACGGCTGATCGCCGGTTTCCACGAACGCTACCCGGGGGTGGAGATACGCCTGCAGGATGGCGAGCAGCAGGAGCTGGTGCAGGGGCTGACTACCGGGCGCTTCGACCTGGCGATCCTCTACAAGCACGACCTCGACGCCAGCATCGCCAGTGAGCCGCTGATGCCCGCGCAACGACCCTACGCGCTGCTGCCCGCTGGCCACCGCTTCGCCCGGCAGGCGCAGGTGTCGCTGCGCGAGCTGGTGCTGGAGCCGATGATCCTGCTCGGGGTGCTGCCGAGTCGCACCTACTTCGTCAGCATCTTCGAGGAACTGGGGCTCAGCCCGAACATCGTCTTCAGCTCGCCGTCCATCGAGATGGTGCGCGGCATGGTCGGCCAGGGGTTCGGCTTCTCGGTGCTGGTGACCCGCCCGCATGCGCAGACCACCTATGACGGCAAGCAGGTGGTCTGTGTGCCGATCAGCGACGCGGTCACCGGCTCCGGCCTGGTCGCGGCCTGGTTGCAACGGGCGCAGCTGACACGTCCGGCGCAGTTGTTCGTCGACTACTGCAAGGAGTGCCTGGCGCCGGAGTAGCCGCCCCAAGCCGCGTGCAACCTTCGCGGCTCCGCGCAACGCTTTGCTTGCCGCTTGCCGCTTGCCGCTTGCCGCTTGCCGCTTGCCGCTTGCCGCTTGCCCAAGCCACCTTTTCCCTTGCCAGCGACGACAAAAAACATAATTTCGCGAATGCCGGGCTCTGCCCAGAATGCGGCCAACACCGCCCGGCAGTCTCGAATCGAGCAGGGCGGCCACGCATCATCATTCGAGCAGGCACGCCATGAACGATCTCAAGCAGCACGCGGCCAGGACCGCAGGCATCACCGAAACAGACACCCTCGTCGTCGGCGCCGGTCAGGCCGGCGTGGCCATGAGCGAACACCTGAGCAAACTCGGCGTGCCGCACCTGGTGCTGGAGCGCAAGCGCATTGCCGAGCGCTGGCGCAGCGAGCGCTGGGATTCGCTGGTGGCCAACGGCCCGGCCTGGCACGACCGCTTCCCCGGCCTGGAATTCGATGACCTCGACCCCGACGCCTTCGCCTCGAAGGAGCGCATCGCCGACTACTTCGAAGCCTATGCCAGGCAATTCAACGCGCCGATCCGCACCGGCGTCGAAGTGCTCAAGGTCGAGCGCAATGTCGGGCGCCCCGGCTTTCGCGTGGAAACCTCCGACGGCGTGATCGAAGCCCGGCGCGTGGTGGCGGCCACCGGCCCGTTCCAGCGCCCGCTGATCCCGGCCATCGCCCCGGCGGATGCGCGCCTGACTCAGCTGCACTCGGTGGAATACCGCAACCCGCAGCAGTTGCCCGAAGGCGCCGTGCTGGTGGTGGGCGCCGGCTCCTCGGGGGTGCAGATCGCCGATGAGCTGAACCGCGCCGGGCGCAAGGTCTACCTGTCGGTCGGCCCCCACGACCGTCCGCCGCGCAGCTACCGCAACCGCGATTTCGTCTGGTGGCTGGGTGTGCTCGGGCTGTGGGACATGGAAACCGTGCAGCCGGGCAAGGAGCACGTCACTATCGCCGTCAGCGGCGCCCGGGGCGGCAACACCATCGACTTCCGCGAACTGGCGCAGCAGGGCATCACTCTGGTCGGCCTGACCAAGGCCTTCGCCGATGGCGTGGCGAGCTTCCAGCCGGACCTGGCCGACAACCTGGCGGCGGGCGACGAGAACTACCGCTCGCTGCTGGACGCCGCCGATGCCTACATCGCCCGCAACGGCCTCGACCTGCCGGAAGAGCCCGAAGCGCGCCGGACCTTCCCCGAGCCGGAGTGCGTCCGCCAGCCGATCCTCGACCTCGACCTGGCCGAGGCGGGCGTCACCACTGTCATCTGGGCCACCGGCTTTGCCGTGGACTTCGGCTGGCTGCCCGAGAGCGCCCTGGATGCCTGCGGCAAGCCCAGCCACCAGCGCGGTGTGTCCAGCGAGCCGGGGGTGTACTTCCTCGGCCTGCCGTGGCTGTCGCGGCGCGGGTCCACCTTTATCTGGGGTGTCTGGCACGACGCCAGGCACATCGCCGACCACATCGCCACGCAGCGCAAATACGGCGACTACCTCGACGCCACGCAGCGCGAGGCCGAAGCACCCGCACAGAACGCCACTCGCCAGGGAGCCCGCTGATGCCGACCCATACCCGTATCCGCATGTTCAACACCAAGGTCACCTACCCCAACCAGACCCTGGACAACGACCTCTGCCAGGCCGTGCGCGCCGGCAACACGGTCTATGTGCGCGGCCAGGTAGGCACCGACTTCGACGGCAACCTAGTCGGCCTCGGCGATCCGCGCGCCCAGGCCGAGCAGGCGATGAAGAACGTCAAGCAACTGCTGGAGGAGGCGGGCTCGGACCTGTCCCATATCGTCAAGACCACCACCTACATCATCGACCCGCGCTACCGCGAGCCGGTGTACCAGGAGGTCGGCAAGTGGCTGAAGGGCGTCTTCCCGATTTCCACCGGGCTGGTGATCAGCGCCCTGGCACAGCCGCAGTGGCTGATGGAAATCGACGTGATCGCGGTGATCCCCGAGTGACACGCGTCGAGTGCTTTTCGTAGGGTGCGCCATGCGCACCCCATCGCTGGTTTATCTGTCACGGGTGCGCATGGCGCACCCTACTTGAAGGAAAGCCCATGACCTTTTCCATCGTCGGCCGTTGCGCCGAAACCGGGCAACTGGGCATCGCCATCAGCTCGTCGAGCATCGCCGTGGGCGCCCGCTGCCCTTGGTTGCGCGCCGGCGTGGGTGCGGTGTCCACGCAGAACGTCACGCTGCCGGCGCTCGGCCCGCAGACCCTCGACCTGCTCGCCGCCGGCCAGACACCCGCCGAAGCACTGGACAACGCCCTGGCGCGTAATGGCTGGAGCCAGTACCGCCAGGTGGCGGTGCTCGACAGCCAGGGCAACACGGCACTGTTCAGCGGCAGCGAAGCCCTCGGCCTGCACCACGCCCGCGCCGGCGAGCAGTGCGTGGCGGCCGGCAATCTGCTGGCCGACAGCCGTGTGATCGACACCATGCTGGACGCCTTCGAGCAAGCCCCCGGCTGCCTGGCCGACCGCCTGCTGGCCGCCATGCACGCGGCCATGGCGCAGGGCGGCGAGGCCGGGCCGGTGCATTCGGCGGCGCTGCAAGTGGTGGGCGACCTGGTCTGGCCGATCATCGACCTGCGGATAGACTGGGCCGAGACCGATCCCATCGGCGAACTGGATGCCCTCTGGCGCGCCTACCAGCCGCAGATGGACGACTACATCGTGCGCGCCCTCGACCCGACCCAGGCGCCGCGCTACGGCGTACCGGGCGATGAGTGAAGAAACCCCGACAGCCCCAGGGAGCTGCCAGTCCATGCCCAGCCGCGACCTGCTCGCCGACCTGATCGCCTTCGACACCACCAGCCGCGCCTCCAACCTGCTGCTGATCGACTATGTGCGCGGCTACCTGGGGGGCCTGGGCATCGCCAGCGAGCTGCTGTTCAACGAGGACGGCAGCAAGGCCAACCTCTACGCACGCATCGGCCCGGACGGCCCGGGCGGGGTGATGCTGTCCGGCCACAGCGACGTGGTGCCGGTGGACGGCCAGGCCTGGACGCTGCCGCCCTTCGCGCTGAGTGAGCGCGACGGGCGTCTCTACGGGCGCGGCACGGCGGACATGAAGGGCTTTATCGCCTGCGTGCTGGCCAGCCTGCCGGCGTTTCTGCGCAAGCCGCTGCGCCTGCCGCTGCATATCGCCATCTCCTATGACGAGGAAGTCGGTTGCCTCGGCGTACGCAGCCTTGTCGAACACCTGCGCGCCAGCCCCGAGTGGCCGGCCATCTGCCTGATCGGCGAGCCCACCGGCATGCGCCCGGTGCTCGGCCACAAGGGCAAGCTGGCGATGCGCTGCGAGGTGCACGGCGCGGCCTGCCATTCGGCCTATGCGCCGCAAGGCGTCAACGCCATCGAGTACGCGGCGCGGCTGATTGGCCGGCTCGGCGAGATCGGCCAGCGCCTGGCTGTGCCAGAGCGCCAGGATGAGCGTTTCGACCCGCCGTTCTCCACCGTGCAGACCGGCGTCATCCAGGGCGGCAGCGCGCTGAATATCGTCCCCGCCGAATGCCGCTTCGACTTCGAGATGCGCGCCCTGCCGGGCGACGATCCGCAGACGGTGGCCGCCGAACTGCGCGACTACGCCGAGGACGAACTGCTGCCACGTATGCGCGCCGTCAGTGCGGCCAGCGACATCCGCTTCAGTGAATTGTCCGCCTATCCCGGCCTGTTCACCGACCCCGGCAGCGACGCCGCGCGCCTGCTGGCGCTGCTGTGTGGCCGTGACGATTTCTCCACCGTCGCCTTCGGCACCGAGGGCGGCCTGTTCGACGCCGCCGGTATCGCCACCGTGGTCTGCGGCCCCGGCAGCATGGAGCAGGGGCACAAGCCGGACGAGTTCGTCAGCCTGGAGCAACTGGCGGCCTGCGATGCCCTGCTGGCGCGGCTGGCCGAGTGGATGCAGGCGGATGCCTGAGCATGTCTCCCCTCTCCCATTCATGGGAGAGGGGCCGGGGGAGAGGGCTGGGGGGAAAGTGCCGCTGCGTCTGTCATCCTCTCCCCAGCCCTCTCCCGCAAGCGGGAGAGGGGGCTGAATGTCGTGCGTGACGGCATTTATGGATAGACTGCCGCGACCCTGACGATGGCCGTCCCCGCGTATGAGCAAGCACCGCACCCTGCTGTTTACCCTTCTGATTACCGTTTTCTGGTGCCTGGACGCCAGCGCCCGGTACAGCGTTGAAGCAGTGCCCAACCCCAGGCTCCAGGGCAATGACCAGTACGTCAGCGACCCGGACGGCCATCTCAGCGCGGGCGCCCGTGAACTGCTGAATGCCATCGGGGCGAAGATCGAGGCGGCCAATGGCAGCGAGTTCGCCATGGTGGTGGTCGACGACTACCAGGGAGCGAGCGATTTCGACTTTGCCCTCGACCTGTTCAGGCACTGGGGCATCGGCAAGCAGGGCAGCGACAACGGCCTGCTGCTGTTCCTCGCCATGGACCGGCGTGAGTACCGTTTCACCAGCGGCTATGGCGTGGAGGGCATTTTCCCCGACGCCCTGCTGCGGCAGATCGGCGAGCAATTCCTGGTGCCTTACCTGAAGAGCGGCGACACCGACAGGGCACTGCTGGTCACCGCGAAAGCCGTCGAGACGGTCTTCCTGTCGCCGGAGCATCGCCTCGAACTGAGCGACTTGCAGGCCTACCAGCCGTCGTTCTGGAGCCTGCATGGTCGGGCTCTGGAACAGAGCCTGGTGGTGATCGCGTTGTTTGCCGTCGCCTTTATCTGGATCAGCCTGGCCCGTCGCCGGGTGTTGCGCCAGCGCGGCATCCAGGCGAAGTCGTATGCCGGGCATCCGTTCGCCTACGCCTGCTTCGCCTTCCTGCTCCTGCTGTTCCTCAGCCTGTTCGTTTTCGTCTTCGTGTTCGACTCGCTGGAGCGGGTCTACCGGCTCGGCAACCTGCCGGGCTTTATCGGCGTGTTCTGCAGCCTGGTGCTGTTCTTTCACTTCTATGGTTGCCGCCAGTTCATCAAGACCCGCACCAAGGACCGCAAGACCAGCCTCGACATGCAGGTCGCGTTCGCCAGGTGGACACTGCTGCCGCTGCTGCTGGCGCCGCTTGCCTACAAGGCCTACTACGACCTTGTACGGCAGAGCCGCGACGCCCGTCGCCGCGCGGTGCCGCCCAGCGCGCCCGGCACCTGGGTGCGCCTGGACCGCGCCGCGCCCAAGGCGGAAAAACTGCGCTCGTACCTGACGGCGCAGCAGGTGCGCGAGGACCGGCTGGGGGCCCGCTCCTACGAAATCTGGCTGGACCAGGCCACCGGCCGCAAGCAGGTGATCGCTTTCGCGGGCGAGCATTCGCGGCGCTACTCGACCTGCCCGGGTTGTAACGGCCAGACCTTGCAGCGCCCGACCGTCAAGGTCATCAAGGCGGCCACCCGCAGTCGCAGCGGTATCGGCGAGCGCATCCAGGCATGCGCCTTCTGCAACTACAGCAAATCCTTCGGCCAGGTCACCCTCGCCCAGTTGGCGGACGAAAGCCGCTCCGGCTCGGGTGGTTCATCGGGTGGCGGTAGCTCTGGCGGCAGTTCAGGGGGTGGCTTTGGCGGCGGCTCCAGCGGCGGCGGCGGGGCCGGCGGGCGCTGGTGACGGGCCGCGCTGCGAAAAAAGCCCCTTGCCGACAAAGCGGAAGGGGCGAGGCACCCACTCGAACGGAGTTGTCCAGAACCCACGGGCATTGCCATGAATGTTGCCGGGATGGAAGTCGCGAACCTGTCCTGCCCGTGGTGAACCGATTCTAGGAAGCCCCGGCGCAGGCGACCAACTGCGACCTCCTGCCGCAGCCTGGCGGCTGCCCTGGATGCACCGGGCAGGCCATGGGGTCGCCGCCGCCTCATGCGGCGGGTTGTCGCGGTTGAGCGCTGTCACCTGCCTGCCTAGATTCCGTTCGTCGCGCTGGGGGCCGGCGTGACGCGGTCTCCCTGGCGCCAGGCCAACCCGACGAGACCCTGACGATGCTCCTGCCTCCCCGTGCACTGCTGCCCCTGGCCGTGACCCTGTCCATGCTCGCTCCCCTGGCCGCGCAGGCCGATGACCTGGAGCTGTCCGAGATCCATGTCCGCGACGCTGGCGACAGCGGCTACAAGGCCGGCAAGGCCAGCGTCGCCAGCAAGGTGGCGCTGACGCCACGTGAGATCCCCGAGTCGATCTCGGTGCTGACGCGCCAGCAGATGGACGACCAGAACATGGTCGGCATGGAGCAGGCGCTGCAGCAGGTCACCGGCGTCAATGTCATCGCCAACGACACCCTGAGCCACCAGTACTACGCCCGTGGCTATGCCTTGGGGGTGATGTACGACGGCATTCCCTCCTACAACGGCATGACGCCTTCGCACCACTTCGACCTGGCCCTATACGAGCGCATCGAGGTGCTGCGCGGCCCGGCCGGGCTGATGCGCGGTGTCGGCGAGCCGGGTGGTTCGGTCAACCTGGTGAAGAAGAAACCGCAGGAGCGCTTCGGCCTGTCCTGGAAGACCAGCGCCGGCTCCTGGGACAACTACCGGGCGGAAGCCGATGTCACCGGCCCGCTGAGCCAGGATGGCCGGCTGCGTGGCCGGCTGGTGATGGCCGGGCAGGCGCAGCGCTACTTCTACGAACAGACCGACAGCGACAAATGGCTCGGCATGGCCGCGCTGGACTACGACCTGGGCGCCGATACGCTGCTGTCGCTTTCCTACAGCCAGCAGGACCAGGAGGTCGTGGCGCCCTGGTCGGGCCTGCCGGCGTCTTCGGTGGCCGGCGCCGATGGCTACTTTCCGTTGCTGGATGTCTCCCGTTCCACCTTCAATGCGCCGGGCTGGGGTGGCATGCGCTACGACACCCGTGAGCTGGCCCTGGCCCTGGAGCATCGCCTCGGCAATGGCTGGGTGGCCCGCCTGGCGGCCAACCACCGCGTGCAGAACCTCTACTACAAGTACGCCTACACCTCCTCGGGGCTCGACCCGCTGACAGGGCGGATCGACTATTCCAGTTTCCGTGGCGACTACGATTACAGCCGCGACGGCCTCGACCTCTATGCCAGCGGACCATTCGAACTGCTGGGGCGCAGTCACCAGCTGACGCTCGGCGCCAATGCCGAGCGCTACAACAGCGAAGGCCGCTCCGGGCGCGGGCCAGGCTACAGCCAGACACTGTTCGACGATGTGCGGGGGCTGGCGGAGCCATTCATTGCCTACACCTCGGGCAGCGAGAACGAAACGACCCAGCATGGTTTCTACAGCCAGGCGCGCTTCAGCCTGGCGGAGCCGCTGACCCTGGTGCTGGGCGGTCGTACCACCGATTTTCGCAACGAGCGGCGCAACATTGCCCCCTCCGCGCCCACGGCCTGGACGCCGGGCGCCAAGGCCTCCGGCGAGTTCACGCCCTATGGCGGCCTGCTCTATGAGCTGAACCGGCATATCACCCTGTATGGCAGCTACACCGATATCTTCGTGCCGCAGACGCAATCGAAGGCGGATGGCGGCGTGCTCGACCCACGGATCGGCCGCCAGTACGAGGTGGGCGGCAAGAGCGCCTGGTTCGACGAACGGCTGGCCGTCTCGCTGGCCTGGTTCGACCTGCAGGACAAGAACCGCGCCTATGCCGACCCGGACTACCCCACGCAGAGCTTCTACCTCAATGCCGGCAGGGTGCAGAGCCGTGGCTGGGAAGTCGAAGTGGTCGGCCGCCCCCTGGCCGGGCTGGAGCTGATGGCCGGCTACACGCGCCTGACCACCCGCTACCTGAAGGACCGCAACAACGAAGGCCTGACCTACTCGATCCAGACCCCGAAGCACCAGTTCAAGCTATGGAGCCACTACGCCATCCAGGGCGGCGCACTGGATGGCCTCAGCCTGGGGCTCGGCGTACTGGCCAACAGCGCGGTGCAAAGCTCGCGAGGCTGGCGCGACGAGGTGGCCAACAGCGGTCATGCGGTGCTCAATGGCCGGATCGGCTACCGCATCGACGAGCACTACAGCATCGGCCTGAACGCCAACAACCTGCTGGACCGCAGGTACTACGCCAGCGTCGGCACGCCGAACATCTACAACTTCTACGGCGAGCCGCGCAACCTCGCCCTGACCCTCAGCGCGTCCTACTGATCCTGGCCGAGCAGCGCGGGCAGATGCTCGACCAGTGCCTCCACCCGCAGAGGGCCGCGCACGAAGCCCCGCTGCCGGCCCTCGGGGTCGATCAGCGCCAGGTGCCCGCTATGGTCGACCGTGTAGTACGGCTGCGTGGTGTCGCCGGGAATAAAGGACAGGCCGAGGGTGTTGGCGGCAGTTTGCACGACCTCCAGTTCACCGCGCAGGCCGATGAAATCCCGGTGGAAGTGGCTGACATAGCGTTGCAGCTGCTCGGCGCTGTCGCGCTGCGGATCGACGCTGACCATCACCACCCGCAGGCGCTCCCGCGCCTCTGGTGGTAGCCAGGTATAGAGCGCGCGCAACTCGCTGAGCGCGGTCGGGCAGATGTCCGGGCAGAAGGTGTAGCCGAACAGCATCAACGTCCATTTGCCCGAGAAGAACGCCGGTCCGAACGCCTGGCCATCGAGGCTGGTCAGCTCCGCCGGTGGCAGCTCGCGGGCTTCCGGCAGCAGGATGATGCCGGCTTCCAGCGCCCCCTGCGGGTCGAGCCCGGCGGGGCGTTGGCTCAGATTGAGCAGCAGTGCGGCCAGCAGCGCCAGCAGCATGAGTGGAATCGAATAGCGCAGATAACGCATGGGATGGCTCCTGGGGTGGTGTCGCGGGTTGTATCTGGAGAGGGGCAAGGGCGCACGGTCATTCGGGAATGCGCAGCCAGCGGCGGAAGCCGCCCAGCCCCGCGCCACTGAGCGGCGACCAGGCGAAATCGAAGCGGGCCGGGGGCAACACCTGGATCGCCTCGGCGGGCCCCGCGCCTTCGTGCTTCCACTCCACCAGCGTCATCGGGTAGGCGCTGCTGGCCAGCAGGATGCCCTGGGCGCTGCTGCCATCGTGGCTGGCCCAGCGTGCGGCGGCGGCGCACAGCAGGCTCTCGATCTGCTCGGCACCGACCTGCCGGGCGTATTCGGACTGCAGCAGCCAGCGGCAGACGCTGATATGGAAGGTCCAGTCCTGCACTGGCTGGCGCTGGTAGGCCCAGACCATGAAGCGGCGAAACAGCGCCAGCCCTTCCGGCGGGTCCAGCTTCAGCAATGCGGGGCAGGGGTCGAACAGCATGTGCCAGTAGGGCAGTAGGCCGGCGTCGAGCACGATGAACGAGCGGGCATTATTCGGGTAATCGGGAAACAGTGGTTCGCCGGCGATACGCGCGGCTTTCGGGCGGTATGAGCGCATGGGCGCATGCTCCTGGTGATGTCGGCCAGGTGGCCGGAACGGAACCGTCGGTGGTTCCGGTTGCAGGCATCAACCGAGGGCAGGGGGCGCGCGTGAGTGTGCGGCGGGGAAGCGCCGCTCCAGCGGGCAGGACCTGGCCGCCAGGGTGACGGGCGCGGCGGGTGCGGCGCCAAGGGCGAAGCCGCTCCAGTCGCGGTTGCCCAGCGCCGGGCTGTGGACGAGCAGGGAGCAGTAGCCGCAGGCATCCAGGTGCGTTGCCGCGGGCTCGGGCGTGGGCGACGCCGGGGCCTGTGCGTGGCCGTCATGGCAGGCCAGCTCGGCCAGCCATGACCAGTCCTGATGCTCGGCGCGCCACTGGGAAACCAGCGGCGCCAGGGCGATCAGGGCGAATGCCAGCAGGCCGAGGCAGGCGCCCAGCCGTCGTCTGCGCAGGGGCATCGACATCAGTGCGCGTGATGCCCGCCATGGCCGTTCTCGGCGGCGCCGGACGGCTTGGGCGCCTCCTTCTGCACGGCCACTTCCACCTGCACTTCACCGGCCTTCTCGAAGGTCAGGGTCAGCGGGAAGCGCTCCCCGGCCGAGGCCTGGCGCTTCAGGTTGAACAGCATCACGTGGTAGCCCATGGGCTCGAAGCGCACCTCGCCCCCGGCGGGGATGGCCACGTCGGTCACGTGCTGCATCTTCATCACGCCATCTGCATGCACATGTTCGTGCAGCTCGGCCTTGCCGGCCAGCGGCGTGCTGGCGCCGAGCAGGCGGTCGGCTTCGTTGCCGGTGTTGTGCACCACGAAATAGGCTGCCGAGGTCGGCGCCACTGGCGGCATCTCGCGCGACCACGGGTGCTCGATATGCAATGGGCCGGCAGCGTACTCGTGGGCCTGGGCCAGCAGGGCGGGTAGCAGAAGACCGAGGCCGAGCAATGCGTTCTTGAATGTCATGGAGGTCTCTCCTGGGTGGGAATGGAACTGTGATCGGAGCCAGGCACTGCGTCTGGCAGGGGCCTGTTTGGTATGCATGTGGGGCAGTAGAACCTTGCCTGTGTCCCCCTGTTTTGCGACAGGGCAGGTTGCGGTCCTTTCGCTCGCAAGAAGCGGGCGCCGGTTCAGGCCGTGAGAAAGGGGGAGGCTCGCGGATTGGCGGGGGCCACGCGTGGCGTGCGGGGTGCCTGTGCGGCGGAGCGGGCAGCGGGCGGGCGCTGTCGGCGGCCAGGCGCCCGAACAACCCGAAGAATGCGGCCAGGATGATGGCGCTGAAGGACGAACTCAGCACGCAGCTCTCACTGCTCAGGATCGGCGCGGCCAGGCCCATGTCGTCGGCACTGCCGCCTTGCAGGCTGCAATAGCCTGCGTCCAGGCCACTGAGTTGCAAACCCGCCACCTGCCCATGGCCGACCGCGCAGACGAGCGCGGCGAACAGGATGCTCGAATAGAGTACCCAGGCGATCAGGCTGCGGTCTTTGCGGATCAGCTTCATGGGGCGCGACTCTATCAGCTAAGCCACGGTGTGGGTATTGGACCTGACCGCGCAGGGGTCGCAGGGTGTGATGGGTATGCCGGACCTGCGGATGCCATGCTTGCGAACCAGGCAAGCGCGACTATCGTCCTGCCGTGGGCGCCAGGGGCAATCGCTAGAATGGCGCCTCCCTAACCCTCTAGTTACAGGTATTACCCATGTCGCGAGCCGTTCGTGTTGTGCGCACCCTTTCCCTTGGTCTGGCCTTGGCACTGGGTGCAGGGCAGGCGTCGGCCGCCGGGGCCCTGGCCATCGACAGCAACCAGGGCGACCAATATGGCTTTGCCTACAGCTACGCCGACTTCGGCCAGGCCCAGGCCCGTGCGCTGAACGAGTGCGGCGCGGGCTGCCAGGTCGTCCTGCAATTCGCCAATGAGTGCGCGGCCTATGCAGCGGACCAGGCCAGCGGTTCGAGCATCTATGGCTGGGCCACGGCATCCTCTTCGGGGGCTGCACAAGGCGGCGCCATTTCCCAGTGCCAGGCGCAGGGCGGCAGCAGCTGCACGGTGCGCGTCTGGGGATGCGAGGACTGATCGCGTCCGGCACAGAAGACAACACCTCTTCCGCTTCCGGCCAGAAGCAGATCGCTCTGGTTGGAAGACGGCTCTTTCTCGCTATATCGCGGCAACCGCAGCGGCCCTGGCGCGCCAGGCGGCCCCCAGCACCATCAACAGCCCCAGGCCGGCCATCGCCGCCCCCGCCAGGGAAATCGCCGGATAGCCCAGCCCGGCATTGATCACCGCGCCACCCAGCGCCGCGCCAATCGCATTGCCCAGGTTGAACGCGCCGATGTTCACCGCCGACGCCAGGTTGGGCGCGTCCTTGGCCGCTTCCATCACGCGCATCTGCAACGGCGGCACCAGGGCGAAGCTGGCGATACCCCAGATCAGGATCGACACAGCGGCCGGCAGCGGCCAGCGCATCAGCACGGCGAACGCCAGCAGCACCGCGATCAGCAGGCCCAGCGAGACGATCAGGGTGCGGTCGATCGAACGGTCCGCGGCCCTGCCGCCCCAGATATTGCCCAGGGTCAGGCCGATGCCGTACAGCATCAGCATGGCCGTGACAAAAGTTGTGGAGGCGTGTGTCTCGCTTTTGAGGATGGGTGCGATATAGGTGAACACGGTGAACATCGCACTCGAACCGACCACGGTCAGGGCCAGCGCCGCCAGCACCGGGCCACGGCCCAGCACACGGATTTCCGCCAGCACGCCATCGCTTTTCTGCAACGGCACGTCCGGCAGGGCGAACCACAGCGCGGCCATGGTCACCACGCCCAGGCCGGCGATCCCCCAGAACGCCGTGCGCCAGCCGAGCAGATCGCCGAACCAGGTGGCCAACGGCACGCCGCCGATGGTCGCCAGCGTCAGGCCCATGAACATCGCCGCCACGGCGCCGGCGCGCTTGTCCGGTGCCACCACGCTGGCGGCGACGATGGAGCCGACGCCGAAGAACGCGCCATGGTTGAGCGACGTCACCAC
This sequence comes from Pseudomonas sp. ABC1, assembly GCF_013395055.1. Taxonomy (NCBI): domain Bacteria; kingdom Pseudomonadati; phylum Pseudomonadota; class Gammaproteobacteria; order Pseudomonadales; family Pseudomonadaceae; genus Pseudomonas; species Pseudomonas sp. ABC1. The sequence continues at coordinate 2,158,099 of NZ_CP058349.1, read as the reverse complement.
CCGCGCCACCAGCAGGCTGTAGTAGTCGGTCGCCAGCGCCGACATCAGGTTGCCCAGGGTGAAGATGGCCATCAGCCCGATCAGCAGGTAGCGCCGGGGAATGCGGCCGGTGGTCAGGGTCATCAGCGGCGCGCCGAGCAGCACGCCGATGGCATAGGCGCTGACCAGCAGGCCCGCCGCCGGGATCGACACGCCGAGGTCGGCGGCGATGCCGGGCAACATGCCCATGGGGGCGAACTCGGTCACACCGATACCGAAGGCACCGATGGAGAGTGCGACGAGGGGAGGGTTGATACGCATGCAAGGCTCCTTATCTATGCCGCGAATGCTACGATCCGGTTTTTTCAGGCGCTAGCCCGCTTTAGCGACAAGCACCTTTGCGTGAGAGGCATAAATGGACGTCAACGGCAGGTCCGGGGAGATGGAAGTGTTCGCCCAGGTGGCGCAGGCCGGGAGCCTGTCGGCCGCTGCCCGGGCGCTGGGGCTGACGCCCTCGGCGGTCAGCCGCATCATCGCCCGCACCGAACAGCGCCTCGGCACCCGCCTGCTGTTGCGCACCACGCGCAAGATCACCCTGACCGCCGAGGGCGAGGCCTACCTGCGCGGCGCCCGGCGCATCCTCGCTGACATGGGCGAGGTGGAAGCCGCCATCGCCGACCAGGGCGTGCCGAAAGGCCGGCTGCGGGTCAGCGCTGCCCTCGGCCACGGTCGCCTGGCCATCGTGCCGCTGGTGGCAGCGTTCAGCGCCCGCTACCCGGATATCCTCGTCGACCTCTCCCTGGGCGACGAAGTGGTCGATATCCTCGGCGGCCAGGCCGATGTCGCGGTGCGTTTCGGCAACCTGCCCGACAGCCCCCTGAGCGCCCGCCGCATCGGCAGCACCGGCCAGGTGGTGGTGGCCGCTCCTAGCTATCTGCAACGCCACGGTACGCCACAGACGCCGGAAGACCTGCTGCGGTACAACTGCCTGCGCTTCAACTTCCGCCGCGCCGAACCCAACTGGCCCTTCGCCCGCGATGGCCGCGAGTTCTCCCTCAAGGTCAGTGGCAATATCCAGTGCAGCAGTGGCGAGGCCCTGGCGCAACTGGCCAGGGTCGGCGCCGGCATCGCCCGCATCGGCGCCTTCAGCGTGGCCGAGGACATACAGCGCGGCGACCTGCTGCCCCTGCTGGAAGCCTGGAACCCCGGCGACCAGGAGCCGATCCACGCCGTCTTCGTCGGCGGAGCGGCGATGCCGGCGCGGGTGCGGGTGTTCGTGGATTTCCTGGTGGAGCACCATCGGATATAGGGTGGTCTTGTGCGGCAGAAGTGGGGCGTGAGGTTGGGTGTAGGAGGTGAGCGAGTTATTCATTCGGCCTCTCGACCCTGTGTTGCGAGCCCGGCCAGCCCCTCTACGCAACACGCATGAATACGTCCCTGTAGCTCTACGCCGACATCCCTGTCGGCGAAGGTTGCTCCGAGGGGCTGGCCGGGCTCGCGGTCAATACCGAAGTGACCCAGGGGGAAAAGCTCACCCCGTCGCTCCCGCGCAGGCGGGAGTCTAGGTGCGCAAGGCTAAGGCCAGCGGGCTTCTTCCTACAGTCACCGCCGCAGACGGCTGTGCGGATGCCAGGAGCGATGAGCGCAAGGCCACCGTATCGTGGGCCAGGCAAAACCCGTACCGGACAGCAGTGCGCGCAGGCGGGAACCTAGGTGCGCGGACTCACGACCAACGAACTTCTCCTACAAACACCGCCGAAGACGGCTGGATGTCCAGAGCGGAAAGTGACGTTCTGGCTCAAGAGCGTGCATGACCTGGAAATGTGAACTGCTTGGCAGATTCCGGCGCTCGATATTGACTCTATTGGTTGTGCCCATATGCTGGCGGCTCGGAGCTTGATAACTCCTTTCAGGCGGGCAAAGCCGTAACCCGGAAACATTTACGGTTTCTTTCTGAAAGGTTCTCTGATGAAAAACCGCAAACTCAAAGTCCGTCCCGGCTTCTACGATTACCAATATTCCTCGGCACGCCGTCGAGAACAATATAAAGCCAGCCCCGCCGTCCCCTTTATCCTGCTGAAAGGCTACTGGCTGGAAAAAGCCAGCTTCCTGATCAATAAACCCGTTAATGTCGAGGTGCGAGAGGGGCAGTTGATATTGACGGTTGAAGGTAGCTAATTTCGGTAAAGAGGCTTTGCTTCATATGTTATAGTAATGAGGGCAGGTTTTGTACAGGAATGTAATCGAAAATCTGTCCTCTTTTTCTAAGTATTGTAAGTGTACTATTCCGGCCAAAAGAAGTCAGTCGGAGGTGTCTGCGAATCCTGAAGCAATTAACTTCTACTCTCGCAGCATCCCGCTAACCAGTATGCCTCTCTGTTTGTCTGTACTTGCTCGAAGTGAAAACTCGTGTGGATCTGTTCCGGGCAGCGTCTGCAAGGTTGTTGTACCATCTGGCAAAAATGTAGGATTCGGTCAATTCATAGCTTTTATACTGATGGACAGTGTGCATAAACTTGGGTATTTTTATTCCTTGGTCCACAGGAGAAAATTATGGCAGCGGGTGGTGCTGGTTCTGATGTGGCTTGTTGGGGCGCGTTAGTGTTAGCTGCAGCAGTGGCAGCTGGAGGGGCGGCTTGGAAAATACAGCTCGATAAAGTCTCTGAGAGGGACAAGCAAATTGCGGCCATGCGAGAGGCCAGTAGTTGGACTCTTCCAGAAACAATAAAAAATCTGAAGAATGCTAGCGCTGAAATTAACGCCTCACTAAAAAGTCGCGCTGATCAGCAGTTGCTTGAAGGGCGCGTTGCTGAGTTGCAACAGGAAAACAATACTCTTGATGAAAAGCTGAAGGTAGCGACTGTTGAACTTTCTGAGGCTAACAAAAAATATCTAAGACTGAAATCTAAACTTCAGGGTGCTGCGAAACAGCCCGTTACTGTTGAGCTGAGTGAAGGGCAGAGCGAAGACGTTATCCCAGGGTTGGCAGCGCTTGCCGTTGAGATTATCTATCCTCGATCTCGAGTAAAAGGGACTTTTAGTGGGCAGCCGTTTGAGGGGCGCGCGGGAGAGCGCTTGTCATATAAAGTGGCAGGCATGAATTGCACCGTGTTCATCAAGACTATTAGTCGCGACAACACCATTTTGTCTACAGCATGTGATGGTTAACTTTAATCAAGTGCTTAAGTGGGAAAAGACTTATTTGTTTTCGATTAACACACGCCGAGAAAATAAATCTGTCCCCTTTCCCATGACAGCGAAACAATGGCTACCCATATGAAACGGCAACAGGCCACAGTCCGAAGGGGGAGGCTTTTTATCTGCCGAGAGATACAAAACTTTTGCGCCCCCAGTTCAATCTTGGATTTCTTTGTTTCTGGAGGCGTTAAAATTTAGGACTCCAGTGGCCGGTGGTATGTCAGCAAAGAGGTGTGATGTTCCCTTGTATTGAAGGAAAAGCTGTCGCGCTTCTGCCTTTCTCGTAGCATCCTGCTCATTGAGAACATTACCGATGTGCATGAGAATCCACGAGCACAAATTAGCATCGCCCATTGCAATGCGGAGGTCAGTGCTGGTCACGACTTTCACGCTCCGAATATACCGAACTGTGGCGTCGAAAACCTCTTTGGAGGTCATATTCTCCATATGCCACATCTTGCCAGAGGCCATCAGCAGTCTTGCTTCTTCGTCCAAGCTGGAGAAGATGACGGCATCACCATGATCTTCGCTAGATGCCCAAACTTCGTGCGAGAGGATGTTCCTGAGCTCGTATAGGTCTTGGAATAGATGTTTCGCATAGTCAAATACGGAGAAAATAATTGGGTCAGCCTCACTGTATGGAAATGAACATAAGAAATCTATTCTCGCCTTGGGATTTGGGAATTTCTTCAGTATGTGCTTCGCCGCAAGAAGTTCAGCTCCGTGCGTTACGTAGATGATCTGCTGGATAAGACTCTGTAAAAATGTGCATGATGAGATTATGGAGGAACTTAGGTCCCGAAAGTCCCTTGGAATAACGGCACTTGTTCCCACTCGTCGAGAGAGGTTCGTACTCTCCGTTATCAGTTTGTAATATTTTGGCAATTTTCCATCTTCGCTATGATAAGAAGGCACAGATTTATTTTCTGCAGTATGGTGATGTGTTCAATAAATCTGTTCCCTTTTCAAACTATTGCCTAGGGCGATATAGCTATCAGGGAAATATCTGCTCTTTGCTGTCTCGATCAATGATGTAAGAGGAGACATTGATCTCCATCTGCTCACGCCCAGTGACTCCGGTAATCGATGTCGACGCAGACCATGTGGCGAGATAACGCTTGCCAGCCTCAAAGTTAAGCGCCGGCGCAACAAAACCACATTGACCACCGCCAGTCCTCAGCTTGTTCATCGACACCCAGCACCATTCCAGCGAATGCTGGCCTGGGGATAGGCGAAGGGCTTGGTAGCCTGAGTAATTCAGAATCGAGTGCTTGCCCGCCTCAGGGAGTTGCTTGCCATCCACGCGGATAGCCAGTAGCAAGCGATGGAAGGGGACGCCCAAATCCCGATACTGCGTTGTATCGAAATAGATGACGGGTGCATCCGTAGCGCCTTCGGACAAATCCAGGACCTGCATGGCAGGATCATCGACATTGCCTACATAGGACTTGTACTGATGGTTTGAGCAAGCCGACGTCATTAACAGAGCTACGGCAATTCCTAGCTGGCGAACATTCATTCTTCATCCTTGATCAGCATGAGGTGACGGATAGGCAGAGTAGAAAAATCTCGATCAGATCGAGGTATTCCTAAACGCATCCTCAAGTGGCCGCAGCTCATCGCTTCGTGGGCATGCGCCAGAAACGAAAAACCCGCCATTAAGACGGGTTTCAGTGGTTCCAGAGAGCTGACAGCCTTCTATGGGACCTAAAATGGTGCCGGCACCAAGAGTCGAACTCGGGACCTACTGATTACAAGTCAGTTGCTCTACCAGCTGAGCTATACCGGCTAAAAAGAGGCGCCATTATAGCGATTGGTTCGCGCCTGTAAACCTATTTCCATCAAGACGTTAGGCGGCCTCCGAGGCAGGGCGGCCGTGGTGGTGCGCGGCGCCCGCCCTGCTTGGGGCGGGGTCAGAACCGCATATGCAGTGCCAGCTCCAGGCTGCGGGGTTCGCCCAGGTAGTACTGGGTGTTGGACTGGTGGATAAAGCGCGCATAGACCTCGTCGGTCAGGTTGCGCAGGCGGGCGCTGAGTTCGGTGTGTTCGTCCAGGTCGTGGCGGACGAACAGGCCGTAGAGGGTGTAGGCGGGCACCCACATAGTGTTGGCGTTGTTCGCGTAGACCGAGGAGACGTAGCGGGCATCCGCGCCCAGTTGCCAGGCCGGGGCCAGGTCATAGGTGAGCCAGAGGTTGGCGGTGCGCTTAGGGACGTTCACCGGCATCTTGCCCTTGCGCGAGATCACCACGCCGCCGACGCTTTCGTTGAAGTCGTCGTACTCGGCCTTGAGCCAGGCGATATTGCCGCTGGCCAGCAACTGCGGGGTGATGGCGAAGGAGCTGGCCAGTTCGATGCCTTCGGAGGTCTGCTGGCCGGCCTGGATGGTGCCGTTGGCGTTGTTCGGGTCGGTGACCGGGAAGTCCTTGCGCACGATGCGGTAGGCGGCGAGGGTCGCGGCGCCGCGTCCGTCGAGGAAGTCCAGCTTGGCGCCGATCTCCAGTTGCCGCCCGGTGCCGAGCTTGAAGTCGCTGACCTGGGCGATGCTGGCGCTGGTCAGGGTGCCGCCGGGCGGTTCCGCCGAGGTGCTGTACTGGCTGTAGAGGCTGAGGCTGTCGTTCAACTCGTAGACCAGTCCGGCGCGCCCGGTGAGGGCGTCCCAGCGCCGCTCCAGGTGGTTGCCGCTGGCATGTTCGGTGACGTCGAAGTCGATATGGTCGTAGCGCAGGGCGCTGACCAGGGCCAGGCGCTCGCTCAGTGCCTGGCGGTTCTCGACGAACAGCGCGGTGGTGTCGGTGCGGGTACTGCGGCCTTTGCTGCGCGGCGCCGCCATGCCGGGGATGTCGAGGAAGCGGTCGGGTTCGAAGCGGCCCGGGGTGACGCTATCGAACAGCGCGGAGATCGACAGTGGGTAGTTGGTCTGGCTGTTGCGGTTGTAGTCGAGGCCGAAGGCCCAGTCGCTGGCGCGGCCGAGAAACGTGCCGGCGTGGGTCAGTTCGAGGCGGTTGCCGTTGACTTCCTGGTCGTGCCGCTGGCGATAGGCGCCCAGGCGTTCGACCGTCGTGTTGTCGGTGCTGTAGCGGTAGCGCTCCAGGTTGCGGTAATCGCGCTGGCCGTCGTAGTGGTAGAAGGTGTTGCGCAACTGGGTGCGTTCCCCAAGGCGGTAGTCGGTGATCGAGCGCAGCCAGCGCGTGCGCTGTTCGTAGCGCCCGTCCTCGACGTTGTAGTTGGAGAAGCGCTGGTGCCGGTCGATGCGCAGGCGGCCTTGCTGTGGGTTGAGCACCGGGGTGCCCCAGTAGGGGCTGTCTTCCTGTTCTTCGAGGTATTCGATGGCCAGGGTGTGGGACAGGCGCTCGCTCAGGTCGCTCAGTAGCGAGAAGGCCAGGTTGCCGGCGGTGCGTTCCTGGCGGTCGATGTAGCCGTTGCTGTCGTTGCGGCTGAAGTCCAGACGCGCATAGTGGCGTGGCCCGGGGCCCTGGTTGAGGGCGCGGTTGAAGCCGATGGCGGCTTCGCGGGTGTCATAGCGGGCGTAGCCGAGGCGCGCTTCGAGGTGTTCCTCGTCGCGGTTGGCGAGCTTGGTCACGAAGTTCAGGCTGCCGCCCACGGCCCCGCTGCCGTTGAGGAAGGACGAGGGGCCGCCGAGCAGTTCCACCCGGTCGTAGATCCAGGCGTCCACCGGGCGGGCGGAGCCGCCGTAGTGCAGGTTGACGCCATTGAACAACTGGCTGACCTGCGCGCCATTGAAGCCCCGGTAGGCGACATAGCCGCCCCAGCCCGGTGGGGCCGAGGCGTTGACGCCGGGCAGGGCGTTGGCCGCGTCCTGGAAGTTGCGGGCGCCGATGCGTTCCATCGTCGCGCGGTCGGCGACGCTGATGGAGGCCGGGTTTTCCCGGGCGGTCAGTTTCAGGCGTGAGCCGCTTTCGAGCGGCCGGTCCAGCGACAGGGCGGTGGCGGGTGGTTCGCTGGCTTTGGCGGAGACGGTGCTGTCGGGCAGGGTCAGGGCGTCCTGCGCCCAGGCGAGCGGGCTGCTGCCGACGAGCAGCGCCAGGGTGGCGATACGAATGGACATGGAAGGCTTCCAGAGCTTGTTCTGTTCGATAGGCCCGTGGCGGCCAGGCCTTGGTGGCCTGGTCGAGCGGGCGATTTTTCAGAGCACGGGAAGCGTCGCGGGTGGGGCGCGGGGTTGGGCGGGTGGCCAGGCGTGGCGCGCGGGCCGTGGGGCGATGCGCAGCGCCAGGGGTTGCGCTCGCCCCGTGGCCAGCAGGCCGAGCAGGCCGAAGAAGGCCGCCAGGATGATGGCGCTGAAGCTGGAGCTCATGGCACAGCCGCCACCGGTGGCGGGGCTGGGCGGGACGATGCCGGAGCCGTCGAGGTTGGCGCCGGCGCCGAAGTTGCCCTCGAACGAGCAGTACCGCCCGTCCATGCCGCTCAGTTGCAGGCCGGCCATCTGCCCATGGCCGAGCGCGCAGCCGAGCGCCGCGAACAGGACGCTGAAATACAGCATCCAGGCGGTCAGCGAGCGGTGTCTACGGGCCGGGTTCATGGGTTGTCTGGCGCAAGGGCGGTGGCGGAAAGGTAGCGGATACTAGCAATTCGATTGGAACGGTGCGTGGGGCATTGCGTCGTACCTGGCCGGGATGATGTCAGATTCTGTAATGATTTTCCCCTGGATGGTGCTGGGCGTGAGCGTATTCTGGCGCGGTCACAGGCCATAGAACCCCCTTGTATGGACGCTCTTTCGGAGCCTTGCAGTTGTCGATTCATCCCCGCTTCACGCTCTTGCCGTCTTCACCTCGCCTTGCCTGAGCCTCGCGCCACGGCCCGGCAGCCCCGCACCCTGTTCTTCTTTTCGCACCGTGCAGCCTTGAGCCACGACGCCTTTCGCGCGTCCGTGCCATGCTCGCTGTCGCCGTGCGTTTCTTCTGATCGTTTCGAGGTTTAATCATGGAATGGATGGCTGATCCAACGGCCTGGCTCGGGCTGTTGACGCTGATCGTCCTGGAAATCGTGCTGGGTATCGACAACCTGGTGTTCATCGCCATCCTGGCGGACAAGCTGCCACCGCACCAGCGCGACCGGGCGCGGGTCATCGGCCTGTCGCTGGCGCTGATCATGCGCCTTGGCCTGCTGGCCAGCCTGTCCTGGCTGGTGACCCTGACCGAGCCGTTGTTCGAGGTGTTCGGCAAGGCCTTCTCCGGCCGCGACCTGATCATGCTGTTCGGCGGCCTGTTCCTGCTGTTCAAGGCGACCATGGAGTTGCATGAGCGCCTGGAAGGGCACGTGGCGCGGGCCACGGGCAGCAAGACCTACGCGCTGTTCTGGCCGATCGTCGCGCAGATCGTGGTGCTGGACGCGGTGTTCTCGCTGGACGCGGTGATCACCGCCGTGGGCATGGTCGAGCACCTGGAGGTGATGATGATCGCCGTGGTGATCTCCATCGGCCTGATGATCGTCGCCAGCAAGCCGCTGACCGCCTTCGTCAATGCGCACCCGACGGTGATCATGCTGTGCCTGGGCTTCCTGATGATGATCGGCCTGAGCCTGACCGCCGATGGCCTGGGCTTCCATATTCCGAAGGGCTACCTGTACGCGGCGATCGGCTTCTCGATCCTGATCGAGGTGTTCAACCAGATCGCCCGCTGGCGCCGCAAGAAGAGCCTGCAGGGCGAACGGACGGTGCGCGAGCGCACCGCGCATGCGGTACTGCGTTTGCTCGGTGGGCGCCATGTCGGCGTCGACGAAGTGGGCGAGGATATCGCCGACATGGTCGAGGGCCAGGGGCTGGAGTCGGTATTCGACCGACGCGAGCGGGTGATGATCAGCGGTGTGCTGCAACTGGCCGAGCGCCCGGTGCGCAAGGTGATGACGGTACGCACCGATATCGACTTCATCGACCTGGCCGACAGCCCTGAGGACATCCACCAGGCTCTGTCCAATTCGCCGCACTCGCGCCTGCTGGTCATCCGTAACCGGCAGATCGACGAGCCGCTCGGCTATGTGCACAAGAAGGAAATCTTCAAGGCGCTGCTGGCCGGCGACCAGCCGAACCTGGAGAGCCTGGTGCGCACCACCATCAACCTGCCCGAGAGCTGTTCGGTGCTTAACGCGCTGGAACTGATGCGCAGCGCGTCCACCCACACCGGTTTCGTGGTGGATGAGTTCGGCGGGCTGACCGGCATGGTGACCATGACCGATATCCTTGAGTCCATCGCTGGCGAGTTGCCGGATGCCAGTGAAATCGACGGCCCGGATGTGACTGCGCTGGAGGGCGGCTACCTGGTCAGCGGCGCCCTGAACCTCAACCTGCTGCGCGAGCGCGTGGGCTTGCAGGTACGACCGACCGAGGATTACCAGACCTTGGCGGGGTTCGTCATGAGCCTGCTCGACCGCTTGCCGGCCAAGGGCGACCAACTGACGTTCGAGGGCTGGAGCCTGACCGTCGACGAGGTGCAGGAGCGCCGGGTGACGCGGGTCTTGCTGCAGCCTGCCGAGGTGTCAGCGTAGGATTTCTCCGCTGCGCAGGTCGCGGATGGTGCTGGGCTTGCGCCGTCCGCCCAGCGCGCCGTTGAGGATGGCGTCGAGCTGGCGCGGGAAATACTGCTCGATCTTCAGGCGCGAACGTGCTGCGGGGCGACCTGCCGGGTTGGCAGAGGTGGAGACCAGCGGCCCGGTGAGGGCGCACAGGCGCGCTGCCAGCGGGTGGTCGGTAACGCGCAGGGCGACGCTGTCGTGGCGCCCGGTGATCCACTGCGGCAGCCGATCCCGGTGCGGCACCAGCCAGGTATGCGGGCCCGGCCAGGTGCTGGCCAGGCGGTCGATCCAGCGCTCCGGCAGGTCGTCCAGCAGAAAGTCGAACTGCCCCATGTGGGCGGCGATCAGGATCAAACCCTTGTCCATCGGGCGTTCCTTGAGCGCCAGCAGGCGCAGCACCGCGTCTTCGTCCCACGGGTCGCAGCCCAGCCCCCAGACGGCTTCGGTGGGGTAGGCGATGACGCCGCCGGTGTATACCGCACGGGCGGCCTGTTGCACCTGCCAATTGCTGCTCATGGATGCCTCTGCCGTGATCGGGCGGTGGTCGGAGGGGGGCGTAGTCTAGCAGTTGTGCCACCGATACCCGTCAAGGTCCGTGGGGCTGTCAGGGGGGCGCGTTACGCGTAAAAGCCTTCGACAAAAGCGCTGGAGGCTGTGCGGGCAGGCCGTATGCGCAAGAGCCTGTGGATGCGCTTGTTGGCGATCAAGCGTTTTTCAGGGCTCCCGTTCTCATGCCGGAGCCCTCCATACGGCGGCCTTAGCCTTTCCCGCCATGCCCTTCGAACACTTGCCCCAACTGCTTGGCAAACAATACACGCTCGGTCCAGACGGTCAGCTCGGCTTCATCGGCGTTTTGCAGGCGCTGTTCGAGAACGTCGGGAAGTGCGCCGAACTTGAGTTGTAGCAGATGGCGCAGGGTGTCGGCGCGGCCTTCGATCTTTCCTTCGATTTTCCCCTCGGCCTTGCCTGCCAGGCGTCCCCTGGCTTCGGCTTCCGCCTTTTCCGTCACCTCATCATGCAACGCGCGCTCACGCACGAAGGCCAGGCGCCGGGCCTCGTCATCGTCGGACAGCGTTTGCAAGTACTCGCGGGCCTTCTTGATCGCCGGGCGTTCGATGCTTTGCATGAGGGTGTCCTCCTGCCAGTGCTTCAAATAGAGAATCCAGTCTGCCAGAGCGCTTCCACCTTGTGAATGAAGGCGGTCGGCCTTGGGCAGTTCGATCAGGTGCAGTTGCAGGCTGCGGTCCAACCGTACCTGCGGCCGTTGTCGGTCACGCAGTTCGAAGGCCCAGCAGGCCTGCTGTTCCTCAAACAGGTCGAAGTCCATCAGATGGATGCCGATCACCGGCTGTATCTGTTGGTAGCCATCGCCCACCTGTAATTGCCGGCCCAGGTTGCGTGCCAAGTAGTAGAGGCTGCGTGAAGGCCAGCCGGCGTGGTTACGGGTCTGCATCTCGATATTGAACAGTTGCCCGGTCTGGTCGCGGGCGAGGATGTCCAGCACGATGAATTTGCCGGTCAGTTCCTCCGGGGCGATCTGCGGGTTGAGCACCTGCAGCTCGACGATGGGCGGCTCGTCGCTGCGCACGGCGTTGATCAGGTCGGCCAACAGCTCCGGTGCCTCGGCGAACAGGCGCTTGAAGATGACATCGAGCTTGGGGTCGAGCAGGGGTAGTCCGGGCACGGCGGGCATTCTTGTCGGTGACGGATGCCCGGACTGTATCGAGTCTTGCCAGGCAAGACCGTGAAGCCGTTCACAAATGTAGGAAGTCTGATGGCTGGGATGCCACGCAGCCTGATCCTGATATCTGTTTGGGAAAGAGGCCGGGCCTCGATCCAGTCTGCCGGTGATGTCCTCTCGCAAAGGGGCTCCGTAGACCGGTGGCAGCCTGTTAAGGCGCACCCTTCTATAGTCTTCGTATCGTCCATTGCCCCTGTTCGCAGGCGGCCTGGCCGGAGATTTCCAGCTCGGTCAGTTCGGCCAGTACGTCGCTCAGTGGCCGAGCCAACTGGATGGACAGGGTTTCGGCGCTGGCCGGTGCGGCGGCCAGTTGCCGTAGCAATGGGCTTTGCCGGAGCACGCCTGAGGTCGTCGGGACGACCTGTTGCCAGCCACGCAGGCCTTCGAGGATGTCTCCCACCGTTTCCACCAGTGTGGCGCCCTGGCGGATCAGATGGTGGCAGCCGCGGGCACCGGGGTGATGGATGGAGCCAGGCACGGCATAGACCTCTCGACCCTGTTCGGCGGCCAGGCGGGCGGTGATCAACGAACCGCTGGAGGGGCTGGCCTCGACCACCAGCACGCCCAAGGCCATGCCGCTGATCAGCCGGTTGCGCCGGGGGAAGTTGGCGGCGAGCGGCTGGCAATCCAATGGCAATTCGGAGAGCAGGGCGCCGCCGCCGTCGATGATGCGCTGAGCCAGCTTCCGGTGGCGTTGCGGATAGATGCATTGCAGGCCGGTGCCCAGTACCGCCACCGTACGTCCCCCGACATCCAGCGCCCCCTGGTGGGCCGCGCCGTCGATACCGAGGGCCAGGCCGCTGCCGATGACGAAGCCGGCGCTGGCCAGGCTGCGGGAGAACGCGGTGGCGATATCCAGGCCGTAGTGCGAGGCACGGCGGCTGCCGACCATGGCCAGTTGTGGGCGCTGCAGCAGCTCGGGAGCGCCTGCGACGAACAGTACGGGAGGGGCATCGTCCAGTTCGGCCAGTAGATCGGGGTAGGCCTGGGTGTCTCGCATGATCAGGTGGTGACCGGGGCGTTCGGACCAGGCCAGTGCCGCTGCCGCCCGATCACGTATCTCTGCGGTTCGCCGGGCCTGCGCGCAGGCGTCCGGTAGCCCGAGTGCGCGCCAGGCACTGGCCGGTGCGCTCAGGGCGGAGGAGGCGTCGGGGAAGGCTTCGAGCAGCCGGTGCAGCCGCCGTGGCCCCAGCTCCGGCAACAGGTGCAGGCGCAGGCGTGCTTCGAGTTCTGCGGGAGACATGCGGACATCCTTGTTCGCAGTGACGGGTCAGGGGTTGCGCACCTTGTCGCCTGTCGACGGCGGTTGTGAGGTTTGCAGAACCAGGCCGTGGCTGAGCTTCTCGTGAGTGTCGAACACCATAAGCAGGCCGGTGCGTTCGTCGGGTAGTTTCACCCATTCGCCGGTGAGCGGGTCGCGCGAGCGTTCGCCCGTCTTGTAGATCGCCAGGATATGCCCGGGCGCCAGGCCCTCGCGGCTGCCCCGGTTCAACGTGACGATTTCCTGTTGGCCAGCCTGCGGCGTGTCGATGATCTGCCCCTCGACCAGGTGCGCGGGCTCGCCAGGGATGAGAGTGCCTCCGGACGCAGCGGTCTCGGCGGGGAGCAGGCGGTCGCCGAGGCGTACTTCCTGGGTAGCGCTGGTCAGGCGCAGGGTGGCGATGTCGGCCTCGATGCGTTTGACCTCGGCGTTGCCGATATCGGTGACGCCGATCCCGAGTACTTCCTGGCTCACCGGGTCGACGTAGGTCTTGCTCTCGCGCACCACGTCATAGTGCGTCTGGGCCGTGTCGAAGCGGCCACGGCCGTGGATGCGCTCATCCTTGCCGGCCAGGGTGCGCTCGTCGTTGCCGGCGACGACATAGGGGGCAACGGTCAAGGGGGCGAGGTCGTCGAGGATGCGCTGACCCGGGAGGGCGGCCTGGGTGGGCTGTCGAGGCAGGTCGGGTATGGGCTGAGGGGGCGCTGTTTCGGTGGCTGTCAGCGACAGGCGCGGCTGGCCGTCGATGAGCGTCAGCTCGAGACGGTCGCCGACGTGAAGCGCCTGGGGGGCGTCGGACAGCCAGAGCGCCGGCCATTCCCAGGGTTCGTCGAGGAAGCGCGTGGCGATGTCCCAGAGGGTATCGCTTTCGGTCACCGTGTACGACTGCGGGTGATCCTCCCGGAGCGCCGTCTGCGCCTGTGCCAGGCCGCTGATGGCCAGGAGCAGCAGGACGAGTAGTGATTTCCTCATTGTGGTGAATCCCTTTATGATGTGCGCTCTTTGAGCCAGGCCCGTAGCCCAGTCGCGAGGCATCTTAGCAGCGCTTTTCCAATCCACTCCATGAACTGCATCACACTACGCATATGGCGATCCTGACTATCCTGGAATTTCCCGATCCACGCCTGCGCACCATCGCCAAGCCGGTGGAGGTGGTGGACGATGGCATCCGCCAACTGATCGACGACATGTTCGAGACCATGTACGACGCGCCGGGCATCGGCCTGGCGGCGACCCAGGTCAATGTGCACAAGCGCGTGGTGGTGATGGACCTGTCCGAGGACAAGAGCGAGCCGCTGGTGTTCATCAATCCCGCGTTCGAATACCTGACCGAGGAAATGGGCCAGTACCAGGAAGGCTGCCTGTCGGTACCGGGTTTCTACGAGAACGTCGACCGCCCGCAGAAGGTGCGCATCACGGCGCTGGACCGCGACGGCAATCCGTTCGAAATGCTCGCCGAAGGGCTGCTGGCGGTGTGCATCCAGCACGAGTGCGATCACCTCAACGGCAAGTTGTTCGTCGATTACCTCTCCACGCTCAAGCGCGACCGGATCAAGAAGAAACTGGAAAAGCTGCATCGCCAGCAGGCTTGAACCATGACCTCGGAAAGGCCTGCAGTGCAGGCCTTTTCTTATTTCAGGGAATCCCCCATGCGCATCGTTTTCGCCGGTACCCCCGAATTCGCCGCCCAGCACCTGCAGGCCCTGCTCGACGCAGGGCGCAATGTGGTGGCGGTCTACACCCAGCCGGACCGTCCCGCCGGACGCGGGCAGAAGCTGGCACCCAGCCCGGTCAAGCAACTGGCGCTGGCCCAAGACCTGCCGGTGTTGCAGCCGCCGACCTTGCGCGATGCCGGGGCGCAGGCCGAGTTGGCGGCGCTGGAGGCGGATCTGATGGTGGTGGTCGCCTACGGGCTGATCCTGCCGCAGGTGGTGCTGGATACGCCGCGCCTGGGTTGCATCAACAGCCATGCCTCGCTGCTGCCGCGCTGGCGCGGTGCGGCGCCGATCCAGCGGGCGATCCAGGCCGGTGACGGCGAGTCCGGCGTGACGGTGATGCGTATGGAGGCCGGGCTGGATACCGGCCCGATGCTGCTCAAGGTGAGCACGCCGATCACTGCCGAGGACACTGGCGGCAGTCTGCACGACCGCCTGGCGACACTCGGCTCGGGCGCGGTGGTCGAGGCGGTGGCGGCGCTTGAAGCGGGTAGCCTGGTCGGCGAGGTGCAGGACGATGCCCTGGCCACCTATGCGCACAAGCTGAACAAGGACGAGGCGCGCATCGACTGGAGCCGCCCGGCGGCCGAGCTGGAACGGCTGGTGCGGGCCTTCCATCCGTGGCCGATCTGCCATAGCAGCCTGAATGGTGAGGTGGTGAAGGTGCATGCCGCGCTGCCGAGCAGCGGCGCCGGGGCACCGGGGACCATCCTCGCCGCCAGCCGCGACGGCCTGACGGTGGCCTGCGGTGAAGGCGCCCTGCTGCTGACGCGACTGCAACTGCCGGGCGGTAAGGCGCTGGGTTTCGCCGACCTGTTCAATAGCCGCCGCGAGCAGTTCGCCCCCGGCCTGGTACTGGGCGTATGAACCCGCGCCTGGCGGCGGCCCGTGCCCTGGTGCCGGTGCTGACGGGCAAGGCTTCGCTGGGCGGCAGCCTGCCGGCGTTGCTCGAGCGGGTCGAGGCGCGCGATCGAGCGCTGGTGCAGGACCTGGCGTTCGGCACGGCGCGCTGGTACTTCCGCCTGAGCGGCCTGGCGGCGAGGCTGTTGCAGAAGCCGTTCAAGGCGGCGGACCGCGATGTCGAGGCGTTGCTGCTGGTCGGCCTCTACCAATTGTTCTACACGCGCATCCCGGCCCATGCCGCCATCGGCGAGACGGCGGGCTGTGCCGACAAGCTGAAGAAGCCCTGGGCCAAAGGCCTGATCAATGCGGTGCTGCGCAGCGCACAACGCGAGGGCGAGGCCCTGTGGCCGGAGCTGGAACATGACCCGGTGATCCGCGTCGCCCATCCGCGCTGGTTGCAGAAGGCCCTCAAGGCCAACTGGCCCGAGCAGTGGGAGGCGGTTTGCGCGGCCAATAACGCCCATCCGCCGATGATCCTGCGGGTCAACCGCCGACAAGGTGGCCGCGATGCCTACCTTGATGAATTGAGAGGCATCGGGATCGCTGCCGAAGCCTGCGCGTTCAGCGAAGATGGCCTGCGCCTGCACGAAGCCTGCGATGTGCGGCAACTGCCCGGTTTCGCCGAAGGTCGCGTCAGCGTGCAGGACGAGGCGGCACAACTGGCCGCCGGCCTGCTCGACCTGGCGCCAGGACAGCGGGTGCTGGACGCCTGCTGCGCACCGGGCGGCAAGACCTGCCACCTGCTGGAGCGCGAGCCGGGGCTGGCCGAAGTGGTCGCCCTCGACCTGGAGCCAGGCCGCCTGGCGCGGGTGCGGGAGAATCTCCAGCGCTTGCAGCTCGATGCCCGCCTGATCGCCGAGGATGCCCGCGCCGTCGCCCGTTGGTGGGATGGCAAGCCGTTCCAGCGCATCCTGCTGGACGCGCCCTGTTCCGCCACCGGCGTGATCCGTCGCCACCCGGATATCAAGCTGACGCGCCAGGCCGAGGATATCGCCGCGCTGTCTGTGTTGCAGGGTGAGATGCTCGACGCCCTGTGGCCGACCCTGGAGGTCGGCGGCGTGCTGCTGTACGCCACCTGTTCGGTGATGCCGGAGGAGAACCGCGAGGCGATCGGCGCCTTCCTGGCGCGTACGCCAGGTGTCCGCGAGCTGGACCTGGGCGGTAGCTTCGGCGTGCCGCAGGCGCACGGCCGGCAACTGTTGCCGCAGCCAGAGGGGCATGATGGCTTCTACTATGCGAAGCTGGTCAAGATTGCCGCCAGCCGCGGCTGAGAGGAACTGAGTCCATGAAAATCATCATTCTCGGGGCTGGCCAGGTCGGCGGCACGCTGGCCGAGCACCTGGCCAGCGAGGCCAATGACATCACCGTGGTCGACACCGACGGCGACCGCCTGCGCGACCTGGGTGACCGCCTCGATATCCGCACCATCCAGGGGCGCGGTTCCTTTCCTTCGGTGCTGCGCCAGGCTGGCGCCGACGATGCCGACATGCTGGTGGCGGTGACCAACAGCGACGAAACCAACATGGTCGCCTGCCAGGTGGCCTACAGCCTGTTCCACACGCCGACCAAGATCGCCCGGGTGCGCGAGTCGGTGTACCTGATGCGTCCCGACCTGTTCGGCAACGAGGCGATCCCGGTGGACGTGCTGATCAGCCCGGAACAGGTGGTGACCAACTACATCAAGCGCCTGATCGAGCACCCCGGCTCGCTGCAGGTGATCGACTTCGCCGCCGGCAAGGCGCAACTGGTGGCGGTGCGCGCCTACTACGGCGGGCCGCTGGTGGGGCAGGAACTGCAACAGATCCGCAAGCACATGCCCAACGTCGATACGCGGGTGGCGGCGATCTTCCGCCGCAACCAGCCGATCCTGCCCAAGGGCGACACGGTGATCGAGGCCGACGACGAGGTCTTCTTCATCGCCGCCAAGGCCGATATCCGCGCGGTAATGGGCGAGATGCGCCGCCTCGACGACAACTACCGGCGCATCGTCATCGCCGGCGGCGGGCATATCGGCGAGCGCCTGGCCGAGGCCATCGAGCACCGCTACCAGGTGAAGATCATCGAGGCCAACCCGGCCCGCTGCCGCTACCTGTCGGACACCCTCGACAACACCATCATCCTCCAGGGCAGCTCGTCCGACCGCGACCTGCTGATCGAGGAAAACATCAACGATGCCGACGTATTCCTCGCGCTGACCAACGACGACGAGGCCAATATCATGTCCTCGCTGCTGGCCAAGCGCCTGGGCGCGCGCAAGGTGATGTGCATCATCAACAACCCGGCCTATGTCGACCTGGTGCAGGGCGGTGAGATCGACATCGCCATCAGCCCTCAATTGGCGACCATCGGCACCCTGCTGACCCACGTGCGCCGGGGCGATATCGTCAGCGCCCACTCGCTGCGCCGGGGTGCCGCCGAGGCCATCGAAGTGGTGGCCCACGGCGACTCCCGTTCGAGCAAGGTGGTGGGCCGCGCCATCGAGAAGATCGGCCTGCCACCAGGAACCACCATCGGCGCGGTGATCCGTGATGAGCAGGTACTGATCGCCCATGACGACACCGTGATCGAGTCCGGCGACCATGTGATCCTGTTCCTGGTGGACAAGAAGCATATCCGCGATGTGGAGCGGTTGTTCCAGGCCGGGCTGACGTTCTTCTGAGCCATTTCACTTGAAGGAGGCCGTCATGCTGGAATCGCTGGAAAAGATGCTCGCCAAGGGCATGGATAACGCCATGCTGCGCTTTGGCCTGGGCAAGGGCTACCTGGATGCCGGCGATGCGACACGCGCCGCCGAACACCTGCGCCGCTGCGTCGAGCAGGACTCCGGCTATTCCGCCGCCTGGAAACTGCTCGGCAAGGCCTTGCAGGCCGAAGGCGACCTGGCGGGCGCCAGGGACGCCTGGAACCAGGGCCTGCAAGCCGCCGAAGCGAAGGGCGACAAGCAGGCGTTCAAGGAGATGACGGTGTTCCTGCGCAAGCTGGAGCGGCAGACGCCCGCGCAGTGAGGGCAGCAGGGTTATTGCTCGGTGCTGCGGGTGGCCAGATCGGCAAGAAACGCCTCGACTTCGGCGGCTCCTGTCTCGTCGGGATAATCAATTCTCTGGAGAGGGCATACCCCAAGGTCATGCCCATTCGGAGCCGGCAGTGCTGGCTTGTTAGTCAAGCGTCGGTCCCGTAGGAGAGAGCGTGCAGATCATCTACCTTCTTCTTTGCATTGCTGGAACGGCTTTGCCTCTGTCCCAGTTTGTTCCATGGCTCTCTGCACAGGGCCTCAACGTGCCGTTACTGTTGCAGCAGGCTACTTCAGGCCATATCGCGGCATTCGCCTGGGCGGATGTGTTCGTTTCGGGCGTTGTGGTGGCTGTATTCGTCATTGTGGAAAGCCGCAGGCTGGCAATGCGTCGAGTATGGTTGCCGCTGTCCTGCCTGATGGTTGGTCCTTCATTGGCATTGCCGCTCTTTCTTTTCCTGCGGGAACGCCATCTTGCGGTATCGGGGTCATGATCATTCATGAAAGGCAGCGTCGTTCGGCCATCGAGTGGTTTCCCATCGTCATCGATTCGAAGGTAAGTGGTGGGTGGGTTTACGAAGCGTTTTCGGAGGGGAAATGAAAGGCAGTTGTTTGTGTGGTGCGGTTGAGTACGAAATCGACTCGATTGATATGCCTATCGGGCATTGTCACTGTAAGACGTGCCGTAAGGCTCATGCCGCCCTGGCCTGCTCAAGCGCCGGAGTACAACGAATGAATTTTCGTTGGTTGAAAGGCCTGGACAGGCTTTCCACCTTTGAGTCATCGCCAGGTAAGTTGAGGCATTTCTGTTCGGTTTGTGGCTCTCATCTGGTGGCCGAACGGCCTGTTCAAACACATGTAATTGTCCGTGTGGCAACGCTTGATGACGATCCGGACGTCATTCCACAAGCACACATCTGGACCTCTCATGATGTTCCATGGCTTGAATATGAAGGCGTTCCGGCATACCCGGAATGGCAACCCGGGCGCGCGTGAGAACCCTGAGGAATGTTCAAGCATCCCGCTGTGCAGCGCTTGGGGTGCTGCAATCATCACTAAAGAGTGTTTTATGGAAACCCAAGAACTGCACCGGGGTCGCCTGATCGACCATATTCAACTGGTAGTGCAAGACCTTTCTGCCAGCCAGGACTTCTACACCGCTATTCTTGCTGCTCTCAACGTCCCGATGGGCGGTACGGGTGATGGGTATTTCTGGGCGGATGAGCTGTTCGTGACCGCCGTTGACAGCCCTTCGGCGCTGGGGGTGTTGACCGGGCGTCACCACCTGGCATTCCAGGCACAAGACCGCACGATGGTCGACAATTTCTACCAGGCCGCACTCGCGCATGGTGGCAAGGACAATGGTGCTCCTGGGGAGCGCGTCTACCATCCTGGCTACTACGCGGCCTTCGTTGTCGATCCAGATGGCAATAATATTGAGGCGGTCTATCACGGAGAAGCGATGCGAAGTTCGGCCTCCGTGTCGATTACCTTCTGAATCCGCGTGAGTGGATGCGCTTTTCGTAATGGCGGTGGCTATCCGGTCCGGGATGAGATGGGCGGGCGCAACCGGCGCAAGGCCGGTGCGCATACCATGCAGGGGGCTTATAACCGATCGAAGCGATACGGCGTCGGGTCGACCAGCGGTGGCTGCCCCGTGACGAGGTCAGCCGCCAGTTGTCCGGCGGCGGGGGCTGTGCCGAAGCCGTGACCGGAAAAACCGGTGGCCAGGGTCAGGCCGGGCAGTTGCGCGACGGGGCCGATCACCGGGTTGGAGTCCGGTGTGACGTCGATCACTCCGGCCCAGGCTTCTTCGATCTCGGCCTGGGCGAAGGCGGGCCAGGCTGCCTTGAGGTTGTTCATGGCCTCGGTGTTGAGGGCCGGATTGGCTTTGGGGTCCAGGGTGCGGACGTGCTCGAAGGGCGTGACGCTGTCGGCACTCCAGCGCCGGGACAGTTTCAGGTCGTCGAAGGAGTAGCGTCCCAGGCCAATGCGCAGGCTGTCGCGGCCGGCCTTCAACTGGCCCAGGTAGCGCATGCCGATCAGGGCATGGTCCAGGGTCAGGGGCGCGTCCAGCGCCCCGCGCTGGGTGATGACGAAGCCACCATCCTGATGTTTGCGGAAGGAAAAGTCCGGCGCACCCACGGCGATTTCCGTCGGCCCCTGCATGGGGCGCGTGCGCAGTACGGAGCAGATCAGCGGCAGGGTCGGCAAGGCGATGCTGAGGTTGCCTAGGAAGCGCCGGGACCACAGGCCGCCGGCCAGCAGTACCTGTTCGCAACGGATCTCGCCCCTTTCCGTGACCACGCCGCTGACCTTGCCGCCGCTGGTGGAGAGGGTGCGCACTGCGCAGTGCTCGACGATGACGGCGCCCTTGGCCAGTGCCGCCCTGGCGATGGCGCTGGCGGCGAGGCTGGGTTCGGCACGGCCGTCCGAGGGTGTGTGGATGCCGCCGAGCCACTGACCCTTGCCGCCCGGCACCAGGTCGTCGATGTCCTTCGCGCCGAGCAGGCGGGAGTCCAGGTCGAGGTGGGCGACGGATTTCAGCCAGTTCTCGTGCATGGCCATCTGGGCTTCGTTGCGGGCGATGAACATGATGCCCGCTTGGCGGTAGCCCACGTCACTGCCGGTGCGCTCGGGCAGTTCGCTCCAGAGGCGGTCGGCGGCCCTGGCCAGTGGAATGTCTTCGGCCAGGCGGCTGGTCTTGCGTGCCCAGCCCAGGTTGCGCGAAGACTGCTCTCCGGCGAGCCGGCCCTTCTCCAGCAGGACCACCGGGATGTTGCGTTCGGCCAGCGTCAGCGCCGCCGTCAGGCCGACGATGCCGCCGCCGATGATGACGACGGTGGTGGCGTTGGGAATGTGGGTGGAGGTTTCCACGGGTGTGGTGCGCGGTGCCATGGGGCGTTTCCTCGAGTCGCGTCCGGTTCAGGGCGCCAGGGTGATTTTCCGTACCTCGGCCTGGGCGGCGCCCCGGTAGGCGGTGACTTCCAGCTCGACCTTGTAGGTGGTCGAGCCGAGGGGCGGACAGGTGACGGTGGTGGCCGGGTCGACGCCACGGAATTTCTCGCCGATGAAGTCCATGACGGCGGGTACGTCGGCCGGGTCCTGGATGAATACCCGCGAGAAGACCACGTCGGCCAGGCTGGCATCGACGGCTTTCAGGGCGTTCTCGATATTGTCGAAGACCTGGCGCGTCTGCTCGATCAGGTCTTCCGGGATTTGCCTGGTCTGCGGGTTGCGCCCGGCGGTATTGGAAACGTAGATCCAGTTGTCCACGGCGACGATGCGCGAGTAGCTGGCTTTTTCTTCGAGGATGGAACCGGTCTTTACCTTGGTGATGACGGTCATGGCGTTTGCCTCCAGGCAATGGCGTGGCGGGCATGCCGGATGCGCGGCATGCCGGGGGAGCGGTCAGCGCAGTGCGGGGGTTTCCCAGAGGTTCAGGCTGACGCCGATGCCGCGCTGCACGGCGTTGCGATAGATCATGGTGCCCCAGGCGACGTCCTCGACCGGCATGCCGCCGACGGACATGATGATGATCTCCTCGTCGTTCTGGCGGCCCGGCGCCTCGCCGGCGACGATCTTGCCGATGTCTTCCAGTTGTTCGGGTTGCAGCGTGCCGGCGGCGATCATGTCCATGAAGTACACGCCGATGATCGGGATGTACTGGTGGGCGGGCTTGGGTACTTCCTCGTACCAGGCATGGTAGAGGCCGGTGTTGTCGAGGACTTTGCGCACGTCCGCCCGCTCCATGCCTTCGTCGATCTGGCAGAGGGCGGGCATGGCGAGGAAGGCGCCGGGCTTGACCCATTCGCGACGGACGATGGGGTAGCTCGACGGGTCGCCGACCTCGCCGGAGTTGCAGTAGGTGACGATATCCGAGTCGCGCACCACCGCTTCGAGGCTGTCCACCTCGATGATGCGGGTGACCTGCGGGTAGTGTTCGTTGACCCAGCTCTTGAACTCGTCGAGGCTCTTGCGCCCGCGCCCCTTGACCTTGATGGTGTCGATGCCGGGACAGGCGGCGATGAAGGCGGCCACCGAGGTACGTCCCATGACGCCGGGGCCGACCAGGCCGATGACCCGCGAGTCCTTGCGCGCCAGGTAGCGCGCGCCGACGCCGGGCACGGCGCCGGTGCGGTAGGCCGACAGTAGGTTCGCCGACATATAGGCCAGCGGGGCGCCGGTGTCGGCATCGCTGAGGGTGAACATCAGCACCGAGCGGGGCAGCCCCCTTTCGCGGTTGGCGATATTGGAGCCGTACCACTTCACGCCTGCGGTATGGAAGTTGCCGCCGAGGTAGGCCGGCATCGCCATCATGCGCCGGTCCGCGGTAGGCCTGGGCATCTTGGGAAAGGGGGAGTCGGCCGGGAAGGTGATCATGGCGCCGTGGGAGTCGTTGTTCGGCCCGGCCATGCGGTAGTCGCCGTGGTAGAGCAGGCCGAACATTTCCTCCATGGTGTCGACGCAGGACGGCATGTCCGTCACGCCGGCGCGGATCATGTCGGGTTCGGAAAGGTAGATGAAGTCGATATGGGTGGACATTCTGTCGTCAGCCTTGGGTTCGATCATCCGTTCCGGCTGCGCCGGCCCGTGCCGACGAAACCGCGAACAGGGTCATTTCTTCAGTAGGTGATGCACACCGATTTGCTTTCGGTGAAGCCTTCGATCGCGGCGCGACCGAATTCGCGGCCCATGCCCGACTGCTTGTAGCCGCCGAAGGGCAGGTTGGGGTCCAGGGGAACGTGGTTGTTGACCCAGACGGTGCCCGCTTCGATGCGCGGGATCAGGTCCATCACGCGACCGAGGTCGTTGCTCCAGATACTGGCGGCCAGCCCATAGTGGCTGTCGTTGGCCATTGCCAGCGCCTGCTCCAGGTCGTCGTAGGGCAGTACCGACAGCACTGGCCCGAAGATTTCTTCCCGTGCACTGGTCATGCCCTGCTCGACATTGCCCAGTACGGTGGGTTGCACGAAGTAGCCGGGCAGGTCGGGTTTGTCGCCACCGGTGCAGAATTGCGCGCCCTCGCGGCGGGCGATGTCCAGGTAGCGCAGCACACTGTCCTGCTGCTTGCGCGAGACCAGGGCGTTGATCTGCGCCTGGGGGTCCATCCCGGCGCCGACCTTGAGGTCAGCCACCGCCGTGCTCAGGGCTTCGAGGAAGTCCTTGTAGCGGCTGCGTTGCACATACAGGCGCGAGGCCGCAGCGCAGACCTGGCCCTGGTTGAGCAGACCGCCGCCGATGGCGCCAGCCACGGCTTTTTCGATGTCGGCATCGTCGAGCACCAGCATCGGGTTCTTGCCGCCCAGCTCCAGGGTGAAGCGGGTCATGTTGTCCAGCGCGGCGATGCCGACCTGTTTGCCCACCGGGGTGGAGCCAGTGAAGGACACCTTGTTCACCAACGGGTGCGCGACCAGCGCGGCACCCGCTTCCGAGCCCTTGCCGACCAGCACGTTGAACACTCCGGCGGGGATGCCGGCCTCGATCGCCAGTTCGGCCAGGCGCAACACGGTCAGCGGGGTCTCGTCGGCCGGCTTGATGATGACGGTGCAGCCGCTGGCCAGCGCCGGCATGACCTTCCAGATGGCGATCATCAGCGGGAAGTTCCACGGCACGATACCTGCCACCACGCCGACCGGCTCGCGCCGGGTGTAGGCATTGAAGCGTGCGCCGGCCGGGACCGGGATGGACACGTCGAGGGTCTGGCCTTCGATCTTGGTGGTCCAGCCGGCCATGTAGCGCATGTAGCTGACGGAGGCGCCCACTTCCACGGCGCGGGCCAGGTGGATGGATTTGCCCTGGTTGAGGGTTTCCAGTTGGGCCAGTTCCTCGCCATGGGCCTCGACCACGTCGGCGAAGCGCAGCAGGATGCGTTCCCTTTCGGCAGGGCTCAGGCCGCTCCAGACGCCGCTCTTGAATGCGCGGCGGGAGGACTGGACGATGGCCTCTACTTGTTCCGGGTCGGCTTGCAGGGTGCTGGACAGCACGCTGTCGCGGGCCGGGTTGTGGATATCGCGCCGCGCGCCGGTGGAGGGTTGTTGCCGACCATCGATGAAGGAGCTGTGGGTTCGGGCGATGAAGGCTTCGACGCTGGGCAGCGTTTCGATCAGGGCAGTCGTCATGGGCGGGTTCCTGTCTATGACACGATGCGATAGGCCGGTGAGCCTAGAGCAGTGCAATTCCACCTGCTTGACTCTGCCTGCCAGGCATTCTTGACTCGGCAGGCCGTCGGCCTATAGGCGACAGCCTGCCGGCTTGCATCAGAACGGCATGATCACGGTGAACTGGCTGTAGACGTTGGTGCCGTTGCCGCCGACCTGGTTGCCGCCGCTGTTCTCGTCCTTCTTCGGTTGGAACAGGCCGACCAGCGGGCTGAGGATCAGGTGGTCACTGACCGCCCATTCGACGTACAGGTCCAGCTCGCGGGCATCGAGGTTCAGGGCGTTGCGCGTGTGCAGGGTATTGAAGTCGAAGTAGAGCGCGCCGAGGGTGAGGTTTTCCCGTGGGCTGAGCTTGAGGGCGAGGTGATGGACATCGTTGTTGGTGTTGAATGGCCCCGAGTAGTTGGCGGCCACTTCGCCCTGGAACCAGGTGCCGTAGCCGCGGTTGAAGCCGTTGAACAGCGAGTCCCAGTCTTTCGAGTAGCGGCTGTAGCGGTAGGTCAGGTTCGGTGACCAGGGCAGTTCGGCGAAGGTGTAGCCGGCCTCGGCGTACCAGGCGTTCTCGCTGCCGGCGTCCTTGTCCTGCCAGGCGTATTCGAAGGCGAAGTTGGCGTTTTCCACGCCGGCGTCACCCGCACCGCGCAGGCTGTAGACGTTCATGCCGTCACGCTCTTTCTGGAAGGCGCTGGCGTAGTCATCGTCCACGCCCAGGCCGTGCAGCCAGGTGAAACCGAGGGTTCCGGGCGCGGCGCTGTACTCCAGGGTGGCTGCGGCCATTTCGGTCATGGCCTGGGCGCGGTTGTCGGACTTGAACCAGAGCAGGCTGCCGTGCAGGCCGTCTTCGCCACCGATGCGCAGCATGGCGGTGCGGTCGAAGGCATGGCGGGCCGCCAGCCAGTAGCCGCCGCCACGGTTGAGTTCACCACCGGCCACACCCTTGCCGAAGTTGAGGCCGTCGTCATTGATGATGAAACCGTCGCCCAGGGTGATGACCTGGCGACCGAAGGAGAAGTCCAGGCCATCCTCGCCCAGCACGGGGATCAGGTTGCCCGAGCGCCAGCCCAGGTAGGCTTCCTCGATCTTGGTGGTGCGCTCGCTGCCGTCGGTTACGCCGGATGCGTCGCCATCGCCCCAGGTGCCGGAGCTGGTCCAGTTGAGTTTGCCGTAGGCTGTGCCGACAGCGCCCAGCCGCTGGTCGCCGCTCAGGCCATACTGGATCTGCGCTTCGCGCCAGCTCGAGCCGCCGGGCGTGCCGTCGTAGTTCTTGCGGCTGTTGAACCATCCGTAGAGCATCAGCAGGTCGGCGTTCAGGTGGGTGTCTTCGTCGGCATAAAGCTCGTAGGCCGTTGCGGACTGGCTGGCGAACAGCGTGGCGAGGCTCAGGCCGAGGACTGGCAGCAGTCTTTTCGAGCAGGTTGCGTGGGGCATGGTGTGGATTCTCCCTGTGGGTGTCGTGGCGTGCCCGGCGATCGTTCGTTCTTGTCCGGGACTGCGCCCCGTGGGGCGTGGAGCCATTAGTGGCATCGGCTCCAGGGCAAGTCTTGCCGCTGTCTGCCAGCGTTCTTGATCTCTGCGGACAGTGGCAGTCAGCAACAAGATGGCCGGCAGACTGGAGCAAGACGCTGTATTCGGGGGCGGCGCACAGTGAGGGTGTTCCGGTGGCCTGCCTGGCCTCCGGCGATGTGGAGCCGCTGAGGGAGACACGCCTGTGGGGAGGCGCCTCGTGGCAGCCGATAGAACCTGAACTCGCTTCCGAGGTCCTCGAAGATGTCGATCGACAAGCAACTTGCAGAGCACTTGAACAGGGGCACGGTGGGGTTTCCCACGGCGCTCGCCAGCACCATCGGGCTGATCATGGCCAGCCCGGTGATCCTGACCGCCACCATGGGTTTCGGCATCGGTGGTGGCGCATTCGCCCTGGCGATGGTGATCGCCATGCTGATGATGCTGGCGCAATCCACCACCTTCGCCGAGGCGGCTTCGATCCTGCCGACCACCGGTTCGGTGTATGACTACATTTCCTGTGGCATGGGGCGCTTCTTCGCCATCACCGGTACCTTGTCCGCCTACCTGATCGTGCATGTGTTCGCCGGCACCGCCGAGACCATCCTGGCCGGTGTGATGGCGCTGGTGAACTTCGAACACCTCAATACCCTGGCCGAGAACGCGGGGGGCTCCTGGTTGCTCGGGGTCGCCTTCGTCTTGATCTTCGGCGTACTGAATGCCTTCGGTATCAGTGTCTTCAGCAAGGCCGAGGTGGTGCTGACCTTCGTCATGTGGACCACCCTGACGATCTTTGGTATCGCCGGGCTGGTCGCCGCGCCTGCCGTGGAGTTGCAAGGGCTGTTCGGTGAGTCACTGGTCGGTACGGACCTGCTCACGGTCCTGTCGCTGGTGGGTATGGCCATGTTCATGTTCGTCGGCTGCGAGTTCGTCACGCCGCTGGCACCGGACCTCAAGCGTTCGGCCTGGGTGCTGCCGCGCGCCATGGCGGTTGGCCTGCTGGGCGTCGGCTCCTGCATGTTCATCTATGGCGCGGCGATGAAGCGCCAGGTGGAGAACGTGCTGCTTGATGCTGAGGCCGGCGTGCACTTGCTGGATACGCCGATGGCGATCCCGCAGTTCGCCCAGCAGGTCATGGGGGATATCGGGCCGATCTGGCTGGGCATCGGCTTCCTGTTCGCCGGTGCCGCCACCATCAATACGTTGATGGCCGGTGTGCCGCGCATCCTTTACGGAATGGCGGTGGACGGTGCCTTGCCGAAGGTATTCGCCTACCTGCATCCACGCTTCAAGACGCCGCTGGTGTGCATTGCCGTGGTGGCTGCGATTCCCTGCCTGCATGCCTGGTGGCTGGGGGGCGATGCCGACAACATGCTGCCGCTGATTCTGGCTGCGGTCTGTGCCTGGGGCACGGCGTACCTGCTGGTGACACTGTCGGTGGTGATCCTGCGTTTTCGCCGCCCGGATCTGCCTCGGGCCTACAAGTCGCCGTTGTTCCCGTTGCCGCAGATCGTTTCGTCGGCCGGCATCCTGTTGGGCATGTGGTTCATCGCTCCACCCGGAATGGCCCCGAGCGAGGTCTACGTGCCGTTCGCCAGCATGCTGGGGCTGACCGCCTGCTATGCGCTGTTCTGGACGCTGGTCGTGCAGCGCACCAATCCATTCCGCCCGGTGCCGGTGGAAGAAATACTGTCGAAGGAGTTCAGCCATGAGCCCGGCATCCATCCCGAAGAGCGTGTGGGGCATGTTGCAAAGGCTGTCTGAATGGCTCAGGCGTGAGCGCCTCCCGGCGGGGTACCGGCCGGGCGTCACCCTCACCCATGTCGGTCGCAACCTGGCGGGGGCCGGGTTGCACTTCGAGCCGCTCGAACACCGGCGCGGGCGTTTCCTGTCCGATGACCTGGCGTTCGAGGCCTGCGAGCGCACCCAGTCGCAGTTGCTCATGCACCTGGTCTTCACTGAGTTCAGCCTGGAGCTGCCTGCCGTCGCAGAGGGGCCGTTGCGCCTGGAGCTGTTCCACCGTGGCGCCTGGCGGCGTACCGGGGTCGGCTGCAAGGGGCCGGACGATGCGGCACGGCAGTTGGGGCAAGCATTGCTGACAGACGACGCGCTGCGGCAAGCCCTGTTGCCGCTGGACTTCAAGCGCCTGCTGATCGAGCGGTCGGGGCAGCGCTGGTGTGTCAGGCTGGAGCACATGGGCGGCAGCGAGGTGGTGAACCGCGTACCGGCCTTTCGCCGTTACATACGGATCGATGGTTCACAGCGTGCGTTACTGCTGGCCACACTGACGCATCTCCAGCGTCTGCTGGGCGGGCGCTGAACGCCTGTCCAGGCGGCATCTCTCCATTCGCGGGTGATCCTGGCATCGAACCTGCTAGACAAGGTCCGAGCCAGTCCTTGTTGCGCCAATATAGTTAACGTGTTAACTATTTGCCGACAAGAATAAGATCACCTTCGGAGGTGGACATGAATGTTCAGCAACTTGCCCGGAACAACCTGGAATCCTGGACTTCCGCCATGCAGGCCATCTGCGGACGGTTCCATACCCAGATGGCGTTCAACCGCAGCCTGTTCATCGGCGAGGTGGATACACGGCGCCACGCCGGCATCATGATGGCGCACCTGCGCACCAATGCGGGGCTGATTTCCCGCGCAGGAAGGCAGGCGGACCTGGAGGACGACCAGAGCTGTTTCCTGGTCAGCCAGCGCAGCGGCTTCTCGCAGATCAGCCAGAACGGCGAAACGATCCAGCTCGCACCGGGCGACTTGTTGCTGATGGATTCGGTCGGCTCCTGCGACATCATGCCGTTCGGCCTGATCGAACACGCTTCGCTGTCACTGCCGCGCCAGGCGGTCGCCAGGGTGATGAAGAACCGTGACAGCCATTTCGGCAAGATTTCCACGCACAAGACCAGCGGCCGCGCCCTGCACCTGCTGATGGACCAGCTATGTCGTGCCGAGGATGGCCGGGACGAGGCGGGCGAGGCCGATGCCTTGCAAGCCGCGCTGATTTCACTGCTGGGCTGCGCCCTGGATAATGGCCAGGACGAAGGTTCCGCGAGCGCGGCCCTGCACAGTGGCAACCTGCGTGGCTACGTGCAGAAGATCATCGACGAATCCCTGACCCAACCGGGGCTGACGCCGGTCAGCCTGGCGGAGCGCCTGAACATCTCCGTGCGCCATCTCTATCGCTTGTTCGAGGAGCAGGAGGACAGCGTCTGCCGCTATATCCAGCGCACTCGCCTCAAGCGCAGCGCCGAAGACCTGGCCAACCCGTGCCTGCGCAGCGAGTCGATTACCTCCATCGCCTACAAGTGGGGCTTCACCGATTCGGCCCACTTCAGCCGCGCCTTCAAGAAACAGTTCGAGCTGCCACCCAAGGACTACCGCGCCAACGCGCTGGAAGGGATGCGGGCCAGGGTCGGGTAAGGCCTGCGGCGAAGCGCCTAAGGCCGCTCCGTAACTGAGCTGGCCAGCCAGCAGGTGGCCAGTGCCAGCAGGCCACAGAGGGCCATGACCAGGGGCAGTTGCAGTGGCCCCTCGGCGGACAGGCTCACCAGGTAGCCGATGATGGCGGCCAGCAGGTAGTGCAGCACGCCCATCAGAGCGGAGGCCACGCCGACCTGTTGCCCCGCAGCGTTCATGGTCAGAGCGGTCACATTGCCGAATACCAGCCCCAGCGCACCGATGCCCAGCGCCAGCAGACTGGCGTAGAGCGCCAGCGAGGGCGCATGGCGTATCACGACCAGTGCCAGCAGTGCTCCGCCCAGGGTATGCAGCACGACGCCCAGCAGCATCACGCGCTGGATCTGCATGCCTGCTTTCAGCAGCCTGTTACTCAGATAGCCACCGACGACCAGGGCCAGCGAGTTGGCGGCGAACAGGTAGCTGAACTGCTCCGGACTGAGGCTGAAATGGCGGGTGAAGACGAAGGCGGACGCGCTGATATAGGCGAAGAAGGAGCCGAGGATAATGCCGCCGATCAGGGTATTGAGCATGAAGGCTGGGCTGCGTGCCTGCCGGGTATAGGCGCGCAGGATGCTCATGGCCTGGAGTGGCAGGCGGTTCTCCGGGGGCAGCGAGTCGGGGATTGAGCGGGCGCTCCAGATCAGGCAGATCAGGCCGACACCGCACAGTACCCAGAAGATCAGCCGCCAGCCGCCGTGATCGAGCAGATAGCTGCCCAACAGCGGCGCGACGATGGGCGCGATCATCATCACCTGCATCAGCAATGAGAAAATCCTCGACGATTCGCTCAGGTTGCAGAGGTCCGCCACGATGGCGCGCGGTGCGACCAGTCCGGCGGCGGCGCCGAGCGCCTGCAGGAAGCGCGCTCCCAGCAGCCATTCGACCGAGGGTGCGAGGGCCGCGAGCCATGAGCCGAGAATGAAAATGCATACGCCGGCCAGCAATGGCAGGCGCCGCCCGAAGCGGTCCAGCAACGGGCCGTAGAGCCCCTGGCCAACCGCCAGGCCGACCAGAAAGACCGAGAAGGTCTGCTGAATGCGCCCGGCTTCTACGCCGAAGTCGATGGCCAGCGCAGGCATGCTGGGCAGGTACATGTCGATGGCCATCACATCCAGCGCGGTGAGCGCGGCCAGCAGGATCACCAATGGCAGGCCGATGCTGCCCGCCGAGTGCGCAGGGATACGGCTCATGCGGCAGCCACCGGACGCACCACAGGCGTGCTCGCGTCGGGGATGGGCAGGCCGCTGTCGCTGTCGGCGACCAGAGGAGAAGGGCGGTTCATACGGCATTCGCTCTGCTGAAAAATACGAGCGCGGCATTCTATTCGTTCAGCCTACCGACCGGTAGGTCTTGTCGTTCCTTACTGCCAATCATTACTATTCGGCCTTTCCGCCAGGTCTGGCCGCGCGTGTCTGCGAGCCATCCGGCGATTCCCGTGGGCAATGCCGCCCCATGGGCGAGAGAGGAGAGGGCGTGAATGTTCGAGACGCAATCCGTGGTGACCACCCCCGAGGCCGATCGCCTGGTCAGGCGGTTGTGCAAGCACTGGGGACACAAGTTCAGCGTGCGCACCGATGAGCGCGGTGGGTATATCGACTTCGGCGATGCGTGCTGCGAGTTGGTGGCGACGGATGCGGCCCTGACCATCACCCTGCGTTACCAGAAAGAGCAGGCGTCGCCGCTGGAGACGGTGGTCGCCGAGCATTTGCAGCGGTTCGTTTCCGCCGGGCAGACCCTGGAATTCACCTGGCAGCAGCGCGCGCCAGGAGGTCAGGCATGAGCCGTCGACTGTTGACGCTGCTGGCATTGCTGGCGGTACTCGTTCTGGTATGGGGCGTGGGCGGACGCTTTCTGGCGAACGATCTGAGCGGCGAGGCGCCCGCCGTGGAAGCTGCCGAGCAGCAACTCGTCCGGCATGCCCAGGGCGAAACGGCCGTGCCCTTGCACCCCGCCAGGGTGGGGGTATTCGACCTGGGTGCGCTGGATATCCTGGATGCCCTGGGCGTCGATGCTTACGGGGTGGCCGGTGATGACTTCCCCGAGTACCTGGCCCGCTATCGCGACGCGCGTTATGTGAGGCTGGGTACGCTCTTCGAGCCGGATTACGAGGCCGTGCACCGCGCCGCGCCGGACCTGGTGATCACCGGCGGGCGTTCGAGCGCCCGCTACGCACCCTTGGCGCAGATGGTGCCGACGATCGACATGCCCGCCGACGATGCCCACCCGGTGGCGCAGACACTGGCCAACCTGCAACTGCTGGCGAAGGTCTTCGACCGTGAAGCGCGCGCGCAGGCACTGGCGATCGAGGTCACCGAGGCGGTCGAGGCGTTGCGTGCGAAGACCGCCGACCGGGGGCGTGGCCTCATCGTGCTGGTTTCCGGTGGCAAACTCAGTGCCTATGGTCCGGGCTCGCGTTTCGGCGTGCTGCACACGGACTTCGGCGTACCGGTCGCCGCCGAGGGGCTGACGGTGTCCCTGCATGGCGAGGCCATCGGTTCGGAGTTCATCCTCAAGACCAACCCTGACTGGCTCTTCGTCATCGACCGCGATGCCGCCATCGGCCAGGCGGGCGCCGCCCGTCAGGTGCTGGACAACCCCCTGGTGCGGCAGACCACGGCCTGGCGCACGGGCCAGGTGATGTACCTGGAGCCGGTCAACTGGTATCTGGTCGGGGGTGGTGTCCAGGCACTGCAAGCGATGATCCGCCAGGTCGACGAGGGTTATGAGCGGGCACGCTGAGGCCGCAACGCAGCCCCTGCTTCGGCGTATCGAGCCGCAAGACCGTTGGCGCCTCGTGCTGGCGTTGGCCGGGGTGCTGGCGCTGGCTTCGCTCAGCCTCTTCATCGGTGTCGGCGAGGTGTCCCTCGCGGCGCTGCTGCGCGGTGGCGAAGAGGCCCAGGCGGCCCTGTTGCTGTCCACCAGCCGGCTCCCGCGTACCCTGTCGCTGGTGCTGGCCGGCGCGGCGCTGAGCATTGCCGGGCTGGTGATGCAGATGATCGCGCGCAACCGCTTCGTCGAGCCATCGACGGCGGGCACGGTCGAGTCGGCCAGTTTCGGCATCCTCGTCTCTACGCTGCTGCTGCCGGGCCTGCCGGTTATCGGCAAGATGCTGGTCGCGGCGGGCTGTGCCCTGATCGGCACCTTGCTGTTCCTGCAAGTGCTGCGGCGGGTCGCCTGGCATTCGATCCTGGTGGTCCCGCTGGTCGGCCTGATGCTGGGCGGCGTGATCGACTCGGTGACGGTGTTCCTGGCCTACCGCTACGAGCTGCTGCAGTCGCTCGCGGCGTGGAATACCGGGGATTTCTCCAGCGTGTTGCAGGGCCGCTACGAACTGCTGTGGATCGCCTTCGCCCTGGCGTCGGCGGCCTACCTGATCGCCGACCGGCTGACTGTGGTTGGCCTGGGCGAAGCGATCGCGACCAGCCTTGGCGTGAACCATCGGCGGGTGGTGGCGCTGGGCTTGCTGGTGGTGGCGATGATCACCGCCGTTACGGTGACGACGGTCGGCATGATCCCCTTCCTCGGCTTGATCGTGCCCAACCTGGTCAGCATGGCCGTTGGCGACAATGCGCGGCGCAGCATTCCCTGGGTGGCGATTGCCGGTGCGGGTTTCGTGCTGCTGTGCGACATGGCGGGACGCCTGGTGCGCTATCCCTACGAGATTCCGGCGGGAACCATTGCCGGTGTGATCGGTTGTGCCGTGTTCCTGTTCCTGCTGTTGCGGCCGGGGGCTCGCCATGGTTGACCACGTCGAGGTGGCACGGGCCGCCAGGGCTTCGTCGCTGCGCCTGCGGATGTGCGTGCTGGGTTTGCTGGCATGCCTGTGCATCGGGCTGTTCATGTTGATCGGGGTGCAGGGCGACTGGGGTTTCGTCCTGCCGCTGCGGGCGCGCAAGGTCCTCACGCTGCTGCTGGTCGGCTATGCCATCGCGGTGTCCACGGTGCTGTTCCAGACGGTCACCGAGAACCGCATCCTGACCCCGGCGGTGATGGGCTTCGATGCGTTCTATGTGCTGATCCAGAGCACACTGATCTTCCTGCTCGGCAGTCACTGGATGAGTGTGGTCGATCCCCGGCTGATGTTCGCTGTCCAGGTCCTGCTCATGGTGGGATTCTCCGGCATGCTGTACTGGCTGCTGTTCAGCGGCAGCCGGCGCAGCCTGCACCTGCTGGTGCTGACCGGGGTGGTGCTGGGGGTGCTGTTCCGCAGCCTGGCTTCGTTCATCCAGCGCTTGATCAACCCCAGCGAATACGCCTTCCTGCAGGACCGTTTCTTCGCCAGTTTCAACAACCCCGACCAGTCGTTGCTGGCGCTGGCGCTGCTGATCGTGGTCGCGGTGTCCCTGTGGGGCGTGCGCTGGCTGCATGCCTGCGATGTGCTGACGCTGGGGCGCGACACGGCGATCGGCCTGGGCGTCGAGCATGCGCGCACGGTCATTCGCCTGCTGGTGGTGATCGCGGTCCTGACCTCGGTCGCCACCGCGCTGGTCGGCCCGGTGACCTTTTTCGGCCTGCTGGTCTCGCACCTGGCCTATCGCCTGTTGCCGACCCACCGCCACGCGCTGCTGTTGCCGAGCGCCGCGCTGATTGGCGTCATCTGCCTGCTGGGCGGGCAAATGCTGCTCGAACAGGCCTTCGCCTTCGATACCAACCTGCGGGTCATCATCGACTTCCTCGGCGGGATCACCTTCATCCTTCTTCTCATGCGCGGGGGCGCCCGATGATCGAAACCCGGAATCTCTGCAAGGACTATGGCGGCCAGGTTGTCGTCGATGACGTGACCCTGCAACTGCCCAGGGGTGGGCTGGTGTCGATCATCGGGCCCAATGGCGCCGGCAAGTCGAGCCTGTTGTCGATGATCAGCCGCCTGCTGCCGATAAGCAGCGGCGCAGCCTATGTGGATGGCCTGGACGTGGCGCGCACACCTGGCGATCAATTGGCCAGGCGGTTGTCGATCCTGCGTCAGGACAACCACATCGTGTCCCGCCTGACGGTGCGCGAACTGGTCGGTTTTGGCCGTTACCCGCATACGCAAGGGCGGCTGTCGGCAGATGACCTGGCCTGTGTCGAGCGCGCCATCGGCTACCTCAATCTGCAACCGTTCAGCGAGCGCTTTCTCGACGAACTTTCCGGCGGCCAGCGCCAGCGGGCCTTCGTGGCCATGGTGCTGTGCCAGGACACGGACTATGTGCTGCTGGACGAGCCGCTGAACAACCTGGACATGCCACATGCGGTGGCGATGATGCGCCAGTTGCGCCAGGCTGCCGATGAGCTGGGCAAGACAGTGGTCATGGTGCTGCACGACATCAATTTCGCCTCCTGCTACTGCGACCATATCGTCGCCATGCGCGAGGGGCGGGTCGTGGCCCAGGGCTCGCCAGCGGAGATCATGCGCACGGATGTGCTGCGGACCGTCTATGACATGGAGATTGCTGTCCATGAGATAGACGGCGAGCGCATCGGGGTCTATTTCAGGGGCTGAGAGCGTGCTCAGTCCTGGGTCGCCTGGGTTTCCGGCAGTGTGGCGCCGCCGTCGACGATGATGGTCTGCCCGGTGATATAGGCAGCAGCCTCCGAGGCCAGGAACAGCATGGCGCTGGCGATGTCCTGCGGTTCGCCCAGCCGTCCCAGCGGCACGCCCCTGGCGATATCGCTGGAGAGCGTTGCGTCGCCCAGGTTGCCCATGGCCGGGGTGCGGATCATGCCCGGTTCCACACCGTTGACCCGCACCCCGAGGCTGGCCAGTTCCAGTGCCGCGCTGCGGATGAAGCCGTTGACGCCGGCCTTGGACGCCGCGTAGTGGCTGAGGCCGGGGAAGGCCACCCGGGGGCCGGTGACCGACGAAGTGACCAGCACGTTGCCGCCTCCCTGGCGGCGGAACAGCGGCAAGGCCGCCTGGGTGAGCCAGAAGGGTGCGGCCAGGTTCACCGCCAGGGTGCGTTCGAGCAGCGCCGGGGTGATGTCGGCGAAGGGTGTCAGCGGAAAATAACCCGCGTTGTGCACCAGCACGTCGAGGCGTTGCAGGCCCGCGACCAGCGCCAGGATCGCCTCGGGGTCGGCCAGGTCGATGGCCGTTTCGCTTACCTTGAGCCCTTGTGTGCGCAGTTCGCTGGCCAGTGCTTCGGCACGCTCGCTTTGCAGGTCGGCGATCAGCACCTGGGCACCGGCCCTGGCGAAACCTTCGACGATGGCCTGGCCGATGCCCTGGGCGCCGCCGGTGACCAGCACCTGCTGGCCATGGAAGTCGAATTGCGGATTCATGCGTTGTTCTCCATGCGGCCGTAGGCCAGGGTGGGGACATCGACGATGCTTGATCCGCCGTCGGCGACCAGGGTCGCGCCAGTGATGATCGAAGCCTCGGCGCTGATCAGGAAACGGCAGACGCTGGCGATCTCTTCGGCCGTTGCCGGGCGACGCAAGGGCACGTCGGCGGTGACGCGGGCGTAGGCGTGGTCGAGGTCGTCGCCGTAATGCGCCATCAAGGGCTGCATCTCGGCATCGGCCATCGGCGTGCGCACCCAGCCGGGGCATACACAGTTGACCCGCACGCCCTGCGGGCCGTAGTCCCGCGCCAGCGAGCGGGTGAGGCCGAGCAGGGCATGCTTGGCGGTGGTATAGCCGCAGACCTCGGGACCGGCCGCCAAAGAGGCGATGGAGCCGAGCAGGACGATGCTGCCGCGCCGCGGGATAAGCAGCGGCAGGCAGGCGCGGGCGCTGTGGAAGGCGCTGTCCAGGTTGCTGCGCATGGCGGCGGCCCAGCTGTCGTCACTGGTGTCGGTGGCGTTGCCCAGGCCGTGGCCGCCAGCGCAGGCCAGCAGCGCATCAATAGCGCCGGAGCGTTCGCGGATGATCGCGGTGAAGCGGGACCAGGTGGCGCTGTCGGCGGCATCGCCCGCCAGCACCAGCCCGCCAGTGTCTTCGGCGACCCGTTGCAGTGCGTCCTGGCGGCGGCCGATCAGTATCAGGTCGGCTCCCTCTGCGGCCAGGCGCCGGGCGCAGGCCTCGCCGATACCCGTTCCGGCACCGGTGATGACGATAGTCTCAGGCATCGCCGTACTCCGTGCGGTTGAGCAGGTCGCAGTAGGACGACACCGGGAAGTTGGACAAGGTGTCGAAGCCATCGCTGGCATAGCCGAAGATCTTGCCATCGCTGCGATGCTGCTGCAGATCGATCATCACCAGGCCCAGGGTCGGCACGATTTTCTCGCGCCAGACGAACAGGTACAGGGCGTCGGTGATCTTGTAGTAGTGGCAGCGGTCGGTGTCGCACAGGCCCTTCTCCACACCCTGCAGGCACTGCCAACTGTAGTAGTCGGGGTTGAGGTAGATGTGTTCGTAGACCTCGGTCGGGCTGTAGCGGTAGCGGTTGCGCACGCCGACCAGCTCGCTGCTCGGCGCGTGCGGGCAAGCGCCGGGTTGCCAGGGCTGGTCGAGGCTGCCGTGCAGGAAGCGAGCTTCGACGCTGGTCAGCGCCTTGCCCGCCAGGGCGCGCGAGTACAGCCCTTCGCGGGTTTCTTCAGCGCTTGGCAGGCTGCCGATCACAGCGGTGAAGGATTGCGTGAGGGTGTCGAGCACCAGGCTGATCGACCAGGCCTGGCCACCTTCGTGCTTGATGAAGTCGATCAGGTAGATACCGGGCCGCACCGATGTGGCGCGATAGGGCGCGCTACCCGTGGAGTGGCCGTCGGCGGCGTGCCAGTGCAGCTGTTCGGCGTCGAAGCGGTGCTCGATATGCCAGCCGTTCTCGAAATGCAGGTCGAAACGCCGGCCCGCCAGTTCGGCCAGGTTGGGCAGGATGAACGCCTCGGGGGCGAAGCCTTCGGCGAGGGCGCCTACGGTGATCCAGTCGGAGGTCGTGCTCATGGGTGGGACTCGTTGCAGTGGAGGAGCCCGCATGGTCACGC
Organism: Pseudomonas sp. ABC1; assembly: GCF_013395055.1. Lineage (NCBI taxonomy): Bacteria > Pseudomonadati > Pseudomonadota > Gammaproteobacteria > Pseudomonadales > Pseudomonadaceae > Pseudomonas > Pseudomonas sp. ABC1. The sequence continues at coordinate 2,120,727 of NZ_CP058349.1, read as the reverse complement.
GCTGTCTGCAAGGGCGCCATCGACCGGATGGTTGAGCTTGCAGCAGCGGGCAAGCGCCATGGCAGCGAGGGACAAGCCGTGACGCCGCTGCTCGGCCTAAATGGGGAGGTCGTCGCAGGAGTCCCGATATGTTCAAACGCTGGTTCGCCAAATCGCTTCCCACCGCGCCGGCGGTGGAACCGCAGGTATTGCCCCCAGAGCCTGTGCCGGAGGTAACCGAGACGCCGGGGCAGTGGTTGCAGGCCCGCCTGTTCGCCTTTCTGGCGGCGCTTTCCGGAGCGGTGGCCACGAGCTTGCACAGCGCCACCCAGGCGTGCGTCGAGATCAACCAGCGCGCGCAACGGATGCAGCGGGCCTTGCAGGACTCGGCCCGGCACATGGCGGACAGCAATGCCCTGGCGCTGTCCGTGCAGCAGGCCCTGGGCGAGCGGTTGCGCCTGGTGGAGAGCGACCTGCAAGGAAGGATCGACGAACTGTCCGGGCAGGTCAGTGGCAAGTCGGACGATGTCATCCGGGTGCTGGGCGAGATCGGCGACATCGCCCGGCAGGTCAACCTGCTGGCGCTCAACGCGGCCATCGAGGCGGCGCGCGCGGGCGACTCCGGGCGTGGTTTCGCGGTGGTCGCCGACGAGGTGCGCAAGTTGGCCCAGCGCACCCTGCTGAGCGCCCAGGACGCGACGGCGCGCATGGACCTGAGCGAGCTGCAGGCACGCATGCATGAAGTCTCCAGCCACAGCCGCGAAGGGTTCGCCCAGTTGCTGGCGTCGACCAATGCCTCGCTGGAGCGAATGAACGGTTTGTTCGAAACGGTCAGTGCCGAAGTGGACAGCTTGCAGCAGACCAACCGCGTGGTGCTGGAAAGCGCCGGGCAATTGCAGGGGCGGTTGGAGCGATTGGCGGGCCTGGGGCGGCGGGCCACCGACCTGGGCGAAGCGGCGGCGCATGGCTGCGAGGGTGCCGGGTCGCCCGCGCCAGCACTCGAACGCTTGTTGCGCCAGCAGGGTCTGCCGTTGCAACGGGACTACGACCGGCTGGCGGATATCCTGCAACGCAAGCGTATTCGAATCGCCATCGAGCCGGCGTTCATCGGCCTCTCGTTCCGCCGGCGGGCCGGGGAGCCTCTGCAAGGGCTGGATGCCGACTATGCCCGCGCCTTCGCCAAGTGGCTCGGGGTGGAGCTGGAGTTCGTCGAGCAGGGATGGGAAGAGTGCCTGAGTGCCCTGGCATTCGGCCGAGCCCCTGGCGAAGCGCCCGCCGATCTGATCTGGAGCGCCCTGCCGGCGTCGCCGGCATTTCCTGGCCTGGCCTTTTCCCTGCCCTACAGCAGTTGCCCGTTGATCCTGGCGCGCCGCCGTGGCGACACGGCTATCCGCAGCCTTGGCGACCTGCAGGGCAAGGTGCTCGGTTGCGGCAACGACCCGCAGGCGCTGCAGGTGCTCGAGCAACTGGGGGTGCGCTGGGCGGCGAACCGCCAGGTGGCGGGCGGGCGCATCGAACTGGCCAACCTGATCGCGTTCTCCGATCAGAGCCGGATCCACGATGGTCTGGCCGAGGGCATCGTCGATGCGTTCGCGGTGGAGCGGCCTATCTACCACTGGGCCTGCACGGATACGCAGAGCCCCTGGCATGGGCGCCTGGAGATCCTGCCAGTCCACCTGGGCGAGCAACGCTGGTGCTACAGCGCCGGTGTGGCGGCGCGGGGCGAAAACGCCAGCCTGCTGGAGCAGGTGGACGCCTTCGTGCACGCGTTTCGCGACAGTCCGCAGCGTGCTGCGATCGAGCGGCGCTGGCAGGGCGTCGTGAGTGCATTGGAGGACGCGCCGCTGCCGGCCGGCGTGCCGGGTACGGTGGCCCTGCTGGCGAGCCGCAGTGGGCAGGAGCGTTCTGGTACGGACGCGTAGGCGGCATTCGTCGCCTGCCTCCTGGCAGCCGCCAAGGCGCAGGTGCGGGCGGGATATTGCAAATGCAAATCCATCCTAATAACCTACCGACCGTTAGGTAGCGATTTTCTTTCGCCTTCGCCTATCCCGCCACCACTGTCCAACCCGCCACATACAAGGTCCGTCTTCTATGCACTCTCGTGACACGCTCAACCTGCCCATGAGCCTGATCGCCCTGGCGCTGCTGGTGGGCGCCGCCACCCAGGCCGGCGCCGATACGACCCATGATGTCGAACTGGAATCGCTCCAGGTCATCGGCACCGCCGAGGAGCAGATCAAACAGTCCCTCGGTGTTTCCGTCATCAACAGCAGCGACATCGAGCGCGCGCCGCCGGTCAACGATCTTTCCGACATCCTGCGGCGGCAACCGGGGGTCAACCTGACCGGTAACAGCGCCTCCGGCATGCGTGGCAACAACCGCCAGATCGACATCCGTGGCATGGGGCCGGAAAACACGCTGATCCTCATCGATGGGCGCCCGGTCACGTCGCGCAACGCGGTTCGCTATGGCTGGGGCGGCGACCGCGACACCCGTGGCGATACCAACTGGGTGCCGGCCGAGCAGGTCGAGCGGATCGAGGTGCTGCGTGGCCCGGCGGCGGCCCGCTATGGCTCGGGGGCGATGGGCGGCGTGGTGAATATCATCACCAAGGCCCCTTCGACGCAAAAGGCCACAGGCTCCATGACGCTGTATACCAACCAGCCGGAAGACCGCAAGGAAGGCACCACCGACCGTGCCAACTTCAGCCTGGCGGGCCCCTTGAGCGAAACGCTCTCCGGCCGCGTATACGGTAGTTTCAACCGTGCCAAGGCCGATGCGCGCGATATCAATACCCGCCATATCGACCCGGTGGAGGGCCGCAGTGGCGCCCTCGAGCCCGGCCTGAACACCGCCGGACGCGAAGGGGTGGTCAACAAGGACGTCAGTGGCCTACTGTCCTGGCAGCCTGACGCATGGAACACCGTCGATCTGGACCTGAGTTTCTCGCGCCAGGGCAACCGTTTCGCCGGGGACTCGCCGTTCTACCTGGACGATGCCATCGAGGACATGTATGGCCGCGAGACCAACATCACCTATCGCCAGGCCTTCGCGGTCACTCACCGTGGCAGCTATGACTGGGGCGACACGCAGCTTGGCCTGAGCCATGACGTGACCCGCAACAAGCGCCAGCGCGAGGGCCTGACCGGGCGTGTCGAGGGGGCGCCTGCGGCGGGTGACGACAGCATTGCCGGGGTATTCGACACCTCGCGGTTGAAGAACACCCGGCTGCATGGGCAGGTCGACGTGCCGTTTCCGATCGCAGGTTTCGATCAGGTGCTGACGGCTGGCCTGGAGGTCAATCGCGAGCACCTCAATGACCCCGGCGGCATGCGCCAGAGCATCGACCCCAACGGCAGCGGCGGCGGTGTCCTGGAGGGCGGCTCATCGACCAGTGCAAGCCTCGACAGCCAGGCGGTCTATGTGGAAAGCAACATTGCCGCAACCCGTGACCTGACGCTGACGCCCGGCCTGCGTTTCGATCACAACGGCACCTTCGGCAGCAACTGGAGCCCCAGTCTCAACGCCGAGTACCGGCTGGCGCAGGCCTGGACCCTCAAGGGCGGTATCGCCCGCGCCTACAAAGCACCCAACCTCTACCAGTCGACCGAGAGCTACCTGTTGTCGAGCCGGGGCAATGGTTGCTGGCGCGGTGCGGGCGGCACCGGGAACAGTTGCTTCCTGGAAGGCAATGAAAACCTGAAGGCGGAAACCAGCGTCAACAAGGAGATCGGCATCGCCTACGACCCGGGCTCCTGGCGCAGCAGCCTGACGTACTTCCGCAATGATTACCGCAACAAGGTGGATGCCGGCACGACGGCGATCCGCGTGGTCAACAACCAGGATGTCTATCGCTGGGAGAACACCGGCAAGGCTCTGGTGCAAGGGCTGGAAGGCAATATCTTCCTGCCGCTGGGAACCTCGCTCGAATGGAACACCAACCTGACCTACATGATCGACTCCGAGAAGCGCTCAGGGCCGTTCAAGGGCGAGCCGCTGAGTATCATCCCCGAGTTCACGGTGAACTCGACGCTCGACTGGTTCTTCGACGATCGCCTGTCGTTCCAGGCCCTCGCCACCTGGTACGGCAAGCAGACGCCGCCGAAGCTGGCGCAGACCGGCAGCACCATCGCCACCCAGGACGAAGTGGACCCCTATGCCATTTTCGGCCTGAGCGCAGGCTACAAGGTCAGTGACAACCTGGGGCTGCGGGCCGGGGTCAGCAACCTGTTCGACAAGCGCCTGTACCGCAAGGGCAATGCTGAAAACGTCGGCGCGCAGACCTACAACGAGCGTGGACGGTCCTTCTTCGCCAGCGTGACGACGTCGTTCTGACTGGCGCCGTGCGGGGCGCTCATCGTCCCGCACGGAAAACCTGGCCGTGTTATTCGCGGCGTTTCGAATGCGTAGCCCGACTGCCCACGTCCAGTGGGCCTGATCGGTTGGCATGGCCGGTCCCCTGCCATAATATCCCCCTATTTCAAGGGGCTTGGCATGACCGCCATACGGTTACAGGAAGCAGCGCTGGCGCGCTTCGCCATACAGGGTTTCGATGCCACCTCGATGTCGGAAATCGCTTCGGATGTCGGTATCAAGAAACCCTCCATCTACGCGCACTTTCGCAACAAGGATGAGCTTTATCTCAGCCTCATCCCTCTCCTGATCAATGCCGAACTGGAACACGCCAGGCGCAGCCTGCAAGGTGGCGAACAGGTGCTTGCGCACCTGCATGAGCACTTGCGCGGTATTCGCCAGCGTTACGAGGGCTCTCACCATGTGGCGTTCTGGGTCAAGGCCTTGCTGGCGCCGCCGCTGCATATCTACGACGTGGTGATGGAGCCGATGCATGTGTTCATGGACGAACTGGAAGCCATCATTCGCGAGGCCATCGAGGACTCACCGCTGGCCGGGCGATTGTCGGCGGCCACCCTGGCCATTGCCTACATGGCCATGATCGATGCGCTGCACAGCGAGCTGGTGTATGGCGGCGTAGCCAAATACGAACGGCGCCTAGATGCCTTGTGGCAGGTCTTCGAAGCGGCCTTGAAGGGCTGACGTACGCGGTTTCGGGGTCATCAGAGGAACAGCCGCGCGACCAGTTCGGTACGGTTGCCGGCGCCGCTCTTGCGCAGCAGGTTGAGCAGGTGGGTCTTGACCGTTGGCAGGCCGATGCCGAGGGTTCGGGCAATCGCCTTGTTGGCGGTGCCATCACGCAGCAGCAGGGCGATCTGCCGTTCGCGCGCGGTCAGGCCATCCAGGCGGCTGGCAGGCTCGGGCGCGCTGCCCTGCAAGGCCAGTTGCAGCAGGCCGAGCAAGGGTTGCAGGCGTTGTAGCTCCTGGCGGCTGAACGGTGCCTGGCCATCGCGGCGGATCAGCGACAGGCCGGCGACCGGGCGCTCGGCAACCTTGGCGATCACTTCCACCACATCCACTACCTGATGCTGGCGCAGGAAGCGCTGGTACTGGCGGTTCTCGCCCGGATCGTGCAGGGCCAGTCCCTCGCGCAGCGGGATCACGGCCATGCCGGTTGCCAGGCAGGTACGCGGCTGCAGTGGATCGAGGTGGCGATAATGCTGGAGGTAGCTGTGGTGCATCGGTGCCTGCATGCCGTGCAACTGGAAGTCGCAGGCTTGCAGCCGTTCATCGATGCGATAGAACGCTGCGCAGGCGCTGGGCACCTGTTGGCTGAACGCGTGCAGGCAGTGCCGGGCGAGTGTCGGATGATGCATGGCGGCCTCCAAAACGGGCGGGCCGGAGCCCGCCAAGGGAGCGTGGATGGAGCCTTGACCTGTAATCCGCGCTCGAAGCCTGCTGGATCCTGCGGTGTGGCTGGTCGTTCAGACCACCGCGTAGTAGTGCTTGATAAAGCTGTCGCTGGTGATGTCCCAGAGCACCGGGGTGCCTTTTTCGACGTACCAGGTGTCGCCGGCTTTCAACTGGTGGCTGAGCCCGGTGGACTCGTCGGTGAGACGCAGTTCGCCACTCAGCACCGTGGCCTGCTCGCTGAACGGGTAGACCATGCGGAACTTGCCTTTGGTGGTGCCGAAGTAACCGGCGCTGACCGGGTCGGTCGGGCCGCCGCTGGTCATCCGGCCGAAGGCCTTGACCTCGCCTTCGAGGATTTCCGAGCCAAGGTCGGCCACGGTGCCCCAGGCATCCAGTTGCGCCAGGGTGATACGGGTGTCGATGACGGTAAGGGTCATGGGTGTTCTCCTGAGTGGACGGGGTTAGCGGCGGCCGTTCCAGTAGCCGGAAAGCTGGTGCCAGGTCTTGCCGCCGGTGAGTAGCAGGGGTCGCAGATGGTCCTTGCCGATGATGCTGCTGCGCCTGACTGAACTGATCAGGTCGTAGCGCGCGGAGCCTTCGCTCATGCCTTCGGCCAGCACCTTGCAGATGATGTGGCTGGGGGTGACGCCGAAACCGGAGTAGCCCTGCACGAAGAAGGCATTGGGACGGCCGGGCAGGCTGCCGATCTGTGGGAACAGGTTGGCGCTGCAAGCCATCGGGCCGCCCCAGCCGAGGTCGATCTTCACGTCCTTGAGGTAGGGGAAGATTTTCAGCATCAGGTTGCGGTTCCAGGCCTTGAGGTCCTGGGGAATGTGCTCGATGAACGAGGTGGCGGCGCCGAACAGCAGGCGGTTCTCGTTGGTCACGCGGTAGTAGTCGATGACCGGGCGAATGTCGCTGTAGGCGCCACGGATCGGGCTGATGCGCTGGATCAGTTCGTCCGGCAGCGGCTCGGTCATCATCTGGAAGGCATAGGTGTTGATGGTGCTGTGGTGCAGTTCCGGCTCCAGCTTGTTGAGGAAACTGTCGCAGGCCCACAGCAATTTGCTGGCCTTGACCGAGCCCTTGCCGGTACGCACGGTGATGCGTTCGCCGTATTTCACTTCCAGTGCCGGGCTGTATTCGAAGATCTTCACCCCGTAGCTGGCCAATGCCTTGGCTTCGCCGAGCAACAGGTTGAGCGAGTGCACGTGCCCGCCGCCCATGTGCAGCAGGGCGCTGCTGTAGGCATCGGAGCCGATGATCTGCTTGACCTCGGAGCCGCCGAGGAAGCGGATCTCATGCTTCGATCCGAGCGATTTGAATTCCCTCTCCCAGGCGCGCAGGGTCTTTTCCTGGCGGGCGTTGAAGCCCATGTAGCCGTAGCCGTGGCAGAAATCGGCATCGATGCCGTACTTGGCGATGCGGTCCTTGATGATGTCGGCGCCCATGTCGCTGATCTCGAAGATCTGCCGCAGGCCGTCTTCGCCGACGTCCTTGCGGATTTTCTCCAGGTCGTGGCCGATACCGGCCATGATCTGCCCGCCGTTGCGCCCGGTGCCACCGAAACCGAGGTAGCGGCCCTCCAGCACGACGATGTTGGTGATGCCTTTCTCGGCCAACTCCAGTGCGGTGTTGATGCCGGAGAAGCCGCCACCGATGACGACCACATCCGCCTCCAGATCTTCACGCAGGGCAGGGAAGCTCAGGTCGTACTTCTTGGTGGCGGTGTAGTAGGTGGGCGTCTCGATATTGATCATGGCTGGAACTCTCACCGAGCAATGTGGAACGGTGTGCGAGCAGGCGGAGCCTGCTGGACGTCGTCATTAAGTGCGTTAGCGACCTGTATTGTCTTGACCAGCACTGTCCGCTGGCTTGACCTGGGCTGCCAGCGGCGGGCGCGTACCCGCTGGCAGCCGCTGCAGCGATGGCTCAGGCGATCCCCAGGCACAGGTACTTCTGTTCGATATAGTCGTCGATGCCGTACTTCGAGCCCTCGCGACCAAGGCCGGATTGCTTGATGCCGCCGAACGGCGCGACCTCGGTGGAGATCAGCCCTTCGTTGATGCCGACCATGCCGTACTCCAGCGCCTCACCGACGCGCCAGGCGCGGCCCAGGTCGCGGGTGTAGAGGTAGGAGGCAAGGCCGAATTCGGTGTCGTTGGCCATGGCGATGGCCTCGGCTTCCGTGTCGAAACGGAAGATCGGCGCCAGCGGGCCGAAGGTTTCGTCGCGGGCCACCAGCATCTCCGGCGTCACCTCGCCGAGCACGGTCGGCTCGAAGAAGCTGCCGCCGAGGGCATGGGGCTTGCCACCGGCCAGCACCACGGCGCCTTTGCCGACGGCGTCATCGATATGCTCCTGGATCTTGGCCACGGCCTTGGCGTTGATCAGCGGACCTTGCTGGGCGCTGTCGTCGGTCGCGGGGGCGACACGCAAGGCGTTGACCGCCGCTACCAGGCGCTGGCTGAACGCCTCGTAGACGCCGCTCTGCACCAGCAGGCGGTTGGTGCAGACACAGGTCTGCCCGCTGTTGCGGAACTTGGAGCCGATGGCGCCCTGCACGGCAGCATCCAGGTCGGCATCGTCGAACACGATGAAGGGCGCGTTGCCGCCCAGTTCCAGGCTGACTTTCTTGATGCTGTCCGCGCACTGTGCCATCAGCAGCTTGCCGATGCCGGTGGAGCCTGTGAAGGACAGCTTCTGCACGTCCGGGTTGCCGGTCAGCTCGCCGCCAATGGCCCGCGAGTTGTTGCCGGGGACGATGTTCAGCACGCCGGCCGGGATACCCGCGCGTTCGCCGAGCACCGCCAGGGCCAGGGCCGACAGTGGCGTTTCCGACGCGGGCTTGAGCACCACGGTGCAGCCGGCGGCCAGGGCCGGGCCGACCTTGCGGGTGATCATGGCGTTGGGGAAGTTCCACGGGGTAATGGCCGCGACCACGCCGATGGCCTGCTTGATCACCACCAGGCGCCGGCCCTGCTTGTCATGCGGGATGACGTCTCCGTAGACGCGCTTGGCTTCCTCGGCGAACCACTCGATGAAGCTGGCGCCGTAGGCGATCTCGCCACGGCTTTCGGCCAGCGGCTTGCCCTGCTCCCAACTGAGCAGGCGGGCCAGGTCTTCCTGGTTTTCCATGATCAGGTTGAACCAGGTGCGCAGGATGGCGCTGCGCTCCTTGGCGGTCTTTTCGCGCCAGGCGGGCAGGGCGGCATTGGCGGCGGCGATGGCGCGGGCGGTTTCCGCCTGGCCGACGGAGGCCACTTCGGCGATCAGCTCGCCATTGGCCGGGTTGGTCACGGCGAAGCGTGCTTCGTTGTCGGCCTCGACCCATTGGCCGTCGATATAGGCCTGTTCGCGCAGCAGGTTCAGATCGGTGAGTTTCATGTCGTTCTCTTGTTCGGAATCAGTAGACGCCGCCACCGCTGGTGGTCGGCGCGGGGGCATCCTTGAACGCCGATGCCAGGGTTTGCAGGCCGCGCATCAGCACCGTGGTGTCGACGCCGACGGCGACGAACCTGGCGCCCAGCTCGATATAACGACGGGCCAGGGTCTGGTCGGTGCTGAGGATGCCCGCGGCCTTGCCCGCCTGGCCGATGCGCACGATGGCGTCTTCGATGGCGGCCTGTACGTCCGGGTGGCCGGGGTTGCCGCGATGGCCCATGGCGGCGCTGAGGTCGGCCGGGCCGATGAACACGCCATCGACGCCATCGACCGCGACGATTTCATCCAGCCTGGCCAGCCCGTCGAGGTTCTCGATCTGCACCAGCAGGCACATCTGCGCGTCGGCCTGGTCCAGGTAGCCGGGGATGCTGTTCCAGCGTGAGGCGCGGGCCAGGGCGCTGCCGACACCACGCACGCCACTCGGCGGGTAGTGGATGGCGCGCACCAGTGCACGGGCCTGTTCGGCGCTTTCCACCATCGGCACCAGCAGTGTCTGCGCGCCGATGTCGAGGATTTGCTTGATCAGCGCGGTATCGCCGATCACCGGGCGGATCACCGGTTGGCTGCCCCCTGCTTCTCTGGAGTAGGGCGCTACTGCCTGCAACTGGCCGAGCAGGCCGCGCAGGTCATTCGGTGCGTGCTCGCCGTCGATCAGCAACCAGTCGAAGCCGGCGTTGGCCGCCAGCTCGGCACAGTACGGATCGGCCAGGCCGAGCCACAGGCCGATCTGTGCCTCACCCGATTGCAGGCGTTGCTTGAAGGTATTGATGGGCATGTCCATGGAACTCTCCGCGCGGCTCAGACGAAGCGGCAGGCGATGCTGCCGAGCGAGTCGTAATCGACATGGAAGGTGTCGCCAGGGCGTGCCGCCACCGGGCGAGTGAAAGAGCCGCCGAGGATGACCTGGCCGGCTTCCAGGGTGACGCCGTAGGGCGCCAGCTTGTTGGCCAGCCAGGCCACGCCCTTGGCCGGGTGGTTGAGCACAGCGGCGGACACCCCGGACTCCTCGATCACACCGTTGCGGTAGAGCACCGCCGGCACCTTGCGCAGGTCGACTTCACTCGGTCGTACGGCGCGACCGCCCATTACCACGCCGGCGTTGGCGGCGTTGTCCGAGATGGTGTCGAACACCTTGCGCGTGGCTTGGGTCTGCGGGTCGACCTGCTGGATACGGGCGTCGATGATTTCCAGTGCCGGGATCACCCATTCGGTCGCTTCCAGCACGTCGAAGACCGTGCAACCGGGCCCTCGCAGCGGCTTGCCGAGGATGAATGCCAGCTCCACTTCCACGCGTGGCACGATGAAGCGCTCGAAGGGGATGTCGCTGCCTTCGTCGAAGAACATGTCGTCGAGCAGGGCGCCGTAGTCCGGCTCGGTGATGTTCGACGACACCTGCATGGCCCGCGAGGTCAGGCCGATCTTGTGGCCGACCAGCTTGCGTCCGCCCTCGATCTTGCGTGCCACCCAGGCGCGCTGGATGGCGTAGGCGTCCTCGATGGTGATCTGCGGGTGTTCCAGGGAGAACTGGCGCACCTGCTGGCGTGAACGTTCGGCGCTGTCGAGGCGTTCGGCAGCGTGTTGGACGAGGGTGGCATCGAGCATGGATAGGGTTCCTCAGGCGTTCTGCCGGGCAAGGAAGGCGTGAACGTTGTTCTGTTTGTAGTTGAGCGTGTCGTGCAACTCGCTCATCTCGAAGGAAATGGCCAACAGGCGGCGGGCTTGCAGATCGGCGAAGTGTGCGGTGATCAGGGCGAACAGGCCGTCGGCGACCTGCTTGCGGGTTTCCAGGTCGCGTCCGGCACCGACCTTGAGGGTGATGTGGACAAAGGCGTAGTCGTGCTGGCCGTCGGCCATGCGCCAGGTGTCCAGGCGCAGGCCCCGGCTGCGGATACCGCCGAGCGGGAACACGCCGCTGGCGCCCAGGTAGCCATGGACCTGCTCGAACAGCTCGGGCAGGCGGGCTTCGGACTCGATGTTGTCGGTGTATTCGACGATGAAGTGCGGCATGAAAGGCCTCCTGTACGGGCCGCCAGCGGGCGGCCCGCAACGACTCAGAGCGGGAATACGGCGTTAATCTGGCCGGTGCCGGAGCTGGGGAAGACATCGGTGAGAATCTCCGCCTTGCCCTGGTACTGGTCCCAGCCGAGAGCGCCGAGCAGCATGGCGGTGTCGTGCATGCCACCCTCGCCGAAGCAGTACTCGGCGTATTCCGGCAGCATGGCGCAGAAGTCGGCCCATTCGGCGTTGCGCCACATTTCCACCACGCGCTTGTCCACCTGGCGGTCGAACTCGCGGGTGTAGGCGTTGAGCTTGTCCTGGGCGATGCGGTCCCAGGCAAAACGGTGGGACAGCGAGCCGCTGGCGAGCAGCGCGACGGTGCCGTCGTAGCGCTCGATGGCCTGGCGCAGGCCTTCGCCGAAGCGGCGACTGTCTTCCAGTTCATGGGAGGTACAGAACGCTGACACCGAAACCACTTTGAAGCTCTGGTCTTCGTTCATGTAGCGCATCGGTACCAGGGTGCCGTATTCCAGTTCCAGGCTGGCGATGTTGTGCGCCTGCACGCGGACGTCGAATTTGGCGATCTCTTCCGCCATCAGTGCCCCCAGCTCGGGGTTGCCGGGGTACTCGAAGGGCATGTCGCGAATGAAGTGGGGCAACTCGTTGCTGGTGTAGATGCCCTTGAAGTGTGCGCCGCAGTTGATGTGGAAGGCGCTGTTGACCAGCCAGTGGCTGTCGAACACGACGATGGTGTCGACGCCGAGTTCGCGGCAGCGGCGGCCGATTTCCTTGTGGCCGTCGATCGCCGCCTGGCGGCAACCCTGGTGTGGGCCGGGCAATTCGGACAGGTACATGGATGGAACGTGTGTGACTTTGGCAGCCAGAGCGAGTGTGCCCATGACAGTTCTCCTTGTAAGGCGGCCGCTGGGAGCGGTACGCGAATTGTTATGACTGTTTACACGCCGGCCTGGATGGCGCCCCCTCGCCGCGCCTGTATGGCACGGACGGGGAGCGCTCGCTGGGTTGGCCTACAGACCCCAGCGCGGGATGTGGTGGCTGCCCATGGAAATGCAGACGTTCTTGATCTCGGCGAACACTTCGAAGCTGTATTCGCCGCCTTCACGGCCGGTACCCGAGCCTTTCACGCCGCCGAACGGCTGGCGCAGGTCGCGCACGTTCTGGCTGTTGATGAACACCATGCCGGCCTCGATGCCACGCGCCAGGCGATGTGCCTTGCCGATGTCCTGGGTCCAGATGTAGGAGGCCAGGCCGTACTCGGTGTCGTTGGCCAGGCGCAGGGCTTCGGCTTCGTCCTTGAACTTGATCAGGCACACCACCGGGCCGAAGATTTCTTCCTGGGCGATGCGCATGCGGTTGTCGACGTCGGCGAACACGGTCGGCTGGATGAACTGCCCCCTGGCCAGGTGTGCCGGCAGGCCTGCCGGACGCTCCAGACCGCCAGCGACCAGATTGGCGCCTTCTTCGATGCCGATCCTGATGTAGCCGGTGACCTTGTCGTAGTGCGCCTGGGTGATCATCGAGCCGACCTGGGTCTTCGGGTCGGTCGGGTCGCCGACGATCAGGCGTTTGGCACGGGCGGCGAACTCGGCGACGAACTGGTCGTAGACGGTTTCCTGGATGAAGATGCGGCTGCCGGCGGTGCAGCGTTCGCCGTTCAGCGAGAAGATGGTGAACAGTGCGGCGTCGAGGGCACGATCCAGGTCGGCGTCGTCGAAGATCACCACCGGGCTCTTGCCACCCAGCTCCATCGAGTATTTCTTCAGGCCGGCGGTCTGCATGATCTTGCGGCCGGTGGCGGTGCCACCGGTGAAAGAGATCGCGCGCACGTCCGGGTGACGCACCAGGGCATCGCCCGCGGTGGCGCCATAGCCTTGCACCACGTTCAGCACGCCCTCGGGGATGCCGGCTTCCAGTGCCAGGCGGCCGAGTTCGTTGGCGGTCAGTGGCGACAGTTCGCTCATCTTCAAGACCGCGGTGTTGCCCAGGGCCAGGCACGGCGCGGTCTTCCAGGTGGCGGTCATGAACGGCACGTTCCACGGCGACACCAGCCCACACACGCCGACCGGCTGGTACAGGGTGTAGTTGAGCATCTGGTCGTCGACCGGGTAGCTGTGGCCATCCATGCGCGTGCAGACCTCGGCGAAGAAGTCGAAGTTGTGCGAGGCGCGCGGGATCAGCACGTTCCTGGTCTGGTGGATCGGCAGGCCGGTGTCGAGGGTTTCCAGCTCGGCCAGTTTCGGTACGTTCTGGTCGATCAGTTCACCCAGCTTGCGCATCAGCCTGGCGCGTTCCTTGGCCGGGGTGTTGGACCACTTGGGGAAGGCGGCCTTGGCGGCGGCGACAGCCTGGTCGATCTCGTCGGTGCCGCCGCTGGCGACCTCGCCGATGACTTCGGCGGTGGCCGGGTTGTAGTTGGTGAAAGTCTCTTTGCTCTCGACTTCCTTGCCGTTGATCCAGTGCTTGATCATGTCGGTTCTTCTCTTGTCTTGTTTAGCCGCGAGCGGCAAAGAATTCGGTTTCGCTGACGATGCGGTTGGCCAGGCGGCCAACGCCTTCCACCTCCACCACCACTTCGTCGCCCGGCACCACGTCGGCCAGGCCTTCCGGCGTGCCGGTGGCGATCATGTCGCCCGGCTGCAGGGTCATGAAGCTGGAGAAGTATTCGATCAGGTAGGGGATGTCGAAGATCATGTCGGCGGTTGTGCCGTCCTGTTTCAGCTCACCGTTGATCCAGGTGCGCAGCCTGAGCTTCGACGGATCCGGCACGTCTGCGGCATCGACGATCCACGGGCCGACCGGTGTGGTGGCGTCGCGGTTCTTCACCCGCAGGTTGGGGCGGTAGTAGTTTTCCAGGTAGTCGCGGATGGCGTAGTCGTTGCAGACGGTGTAGCCGGCCAGGTAGTCCAGCGCGTCCTCGCGCTTGACGTTGCGCGCCGGCTTGCCGATCACCGCCACCAGTTCGCACTCGTAGTGCATGTACTTGACGTTGTCCGGGCGCCAGGTCACCTGGTTGTGGCCGGTGTAGGTGCCGGGCGACTTGATGAAGGCCAGTGGTTCGGTCGGTGCCTTGAACGCCAGCTCGGCGGCGTGATCGGCGTAGTTCAGGCCGAGGGCGAACATGCTGCCCTGGGCCGGTGGCAGCCATTCCACGTCCTGCTCGGCGAGCAGGCGGCCGTCGGCCAGGCGCACGGCGTTGCCGTCTTCGACGGTGACGGCGAAGGTTTCGCCCTGATAGCGGATACGCGCGTGTTTCATCAGGCTTCCTCCGCCACGATGTGATTGGTCAGGCGGCCAAGGCCGTCGATCTCCACCACCACTTCGTCGCCCGGCTGCACGTCGACGCGGCCTTCCGGCGTTCCGGTGATGAGTACGTCGCCCTTGTGCAGGGTCATGAACTCGCTCAGTTCGGCGATCAACTGGCCGATGCCGCGCACCAGGTTCGCCGTGGTGTTCTGCTGGCGCACTTCGCCGTTGACCAGCAGGCGCAGCTCCAGCCTGCCGGGTTCGGGCACTGCATCGACAGGCACCACTTCGTCGCCGATGGCACAGAAACCGTCGCGGCACTTGGCCTTGACCGCCGGGCGGTAGTAGCTGTCTTCCGGCAGGCTGAACTCATTCACCAGCACATAGCCGGCCACATGCTCCAGCGCCCTCTCGGCACTGACGCGGCTGGCATCGCTACCGATCACCACGCCGAGCGCAGGGCCGGGTTGCAGGCGTTCGCCACTGGGAGCGATGACCGCCTGGCCATTGCCGTTGCGGGTGTTGGAGGTCTTGATGAACAGCACCGGTTTGACCGGCGGCTTCTGGTAGGGCGGCTGGCCGAACTCGTCGAGGCGACCTGCCAGCAGCCCTTGGTAGTTCAGGGCGACGCCGAACAGGCTGCCGGTGGCCAGTTCGCTGGCATTGAGGGGCATGGTCTACTCCTGGGTGGTGACAGCTGCACCTGGACATCGGTCGTGTGCAGTCAGTCGCGTTATCGTTAACATGAAAACTTTTATAGTTAATATATTAATCATCGTCAAGGCATGCGCGCCTGGAGGCCATGCCTGCCTGCTGCTATTTAAGCGGTCAGCCGCGGGTTGTGATTGTCTTCTCCTGCCAGGGACTTGATTGCCCATGACACGCCTGGGTGAATTCCCGAGGCCTTCGAAAGATTGGTTAAACTGTTCACTTCCATGACCTTGCGGGCTTTCGAAACATGTCCAACACCAGACCCTCCCTGACCCTCACGCTGTTGCAGGCCCGAGAAGCCGCCATGGCGTTCTTCCGCCCGCTGCTCAACCAGCACGGGCTGACCGAGCAGCAGTGGCGGATCGTGCGCATCCTGCGCCAGCAGGGCGAACTGGAAAGCCATCAACTGGCGCGCCAGGCCTGCATTCTCAAACCGAGCATGACCGGCGTGCTGGGGCGGCTGGAGCGCGATGGCCTGGTGCGCCGCTGGAAGTCGCCCCAAGACCAGCGGCGGGTGTACGTCAACCTGACCGAGAAGGGGCAGCAGTGCTTCGTCTCCATGAGCGACGGGATGGAGAGCAACTACCAGAAGATCCAGGCGCAGTTCGGCGAAGAGAAGCTGCAGCAACTGCTTGGGCTGCTCAATGAACTGAAACAGGTCAAGCCCTGAGTACCTGTTCACGATCTGCTACGCGTCGGCCCTACTGCGTTAAAAACAGGCTCGGAATGCTCATTTACAACTCGTAAACTCCGCTTCCTCGCCTGTTTTTGCCTTGTAGTGCTCTAGCTCGCGAGATCGTGAACAGGTTCTGAGAGCGCGAGAGCCGGAGGGGTATCCATGCGTGAGGTGCAAGCCATCCCCAACATCGACATCGGCCAGGTCTACGACCAGCGCTATGCCGATGCCGACGTGCACTACGAGGCGCTGGGCAAGCTGGCCGATTTCTTCGGCCGCAACATGCCGGTGCACCGGCACGACCGGTTCTTCCAGATTCATTACGTCAAGAGTGGTGCGGTACGGGTCTACCTGGACGACCAGCAGTATCACCGCGAGGGGCCGCTGTTCTTCCTGACGCCGCCGACCATTCCCCATGCCTTCGTCACCGAGGCGGACAGCGATGGCCATGTGCTGACCGTGCGCCAGCAATGGGTCTGGCCGTTGCTGGAGGCCGACCAGGGCCTTGCCGACGGGCCGCGCATCGGTGCGGTCTGCGTGGCGTTCGATGATCTGGACGAGCGCTTTGCTGGCGACATCCTCCGCGTCGACCAGTGTTTCGATGCATTGCGTGACGAGTTCACCGCCAATCGCCCGGGCCGTTCATCGTGCCTGGAAGCGCTGACGCGGCTGCTCCTGATCAGCCTGCTGCGCTTATCGAGCCGTTCGCTGACGGCACAGCCGACACGGCGCAACGACCTGCATTTCTTTCACCATTTCAACGCACTGATCGAACGGCATTACGCCGAGCATTGGTCGCTGGGCATTTATGCCGAGCGCCTTGGGGTCACCGAAGCGCGCCTCAACGATATCTGCCGACGCATCGCCGGCCTGCCGTCCAAGCGCCTGGTGCACGAGCGGCTGATGCAGGAGGCCCGGCGCCTGTTGCTGTTCTCCGGGTGCACGGCCAACGAAATCAGCTATCGCCTGGGTTTCACCGATCCGGCTTATTTCAGCCGTTTCTTCCATCGCAATGCGGGGATGGCGCCGGGCGAGTATCGCCAGCGACATCTGGCCGAGAAGGAGGATGCCTGGCGCTGAACAGGGCCTGGCTCTGGCTTGACAGTGGATGATAAAAATTAATTTATTAACGAATAGCGTGAAGCCGTACAGGCTTACCGGCCCGCCATACATGCAGCGTACGGCCTGCAAGCTGTCGTTGGCCACCTTCTCCTGACCCTGCGTTCCCCGGAGTTCTTATGCCGCCCATTGCCAGGCCCCAGAGCCTGATTGTCCTGCTCGCCGCGTTGGTGGCGTTCGGTCCGTTGTCGATCGACATGTACCTGCCGAGCTTGCCGAGCATCGGTCGCGACCTCGATGCCGGCGAGGCGCAGGTGCAGATGACCATCAGCCTGTTCCTCGGCGGCCTCTGCCTGGGCATGCTGTTCTATGGCCCGCTGTCGGACCGCTTCGGCAGGCGCCGATTGCTGCTCGGCGGTATCGTCCTGTACCTGGTGGCCAGCCTTGGCTGCGCGCTGGCCGATGATGTCGGACAACTGCAATTCTGGCGCTTGCTGCAGGCATTGGGCGGGGCGGCGGCCTCGGTACTGGCACGGGCCATCGTGCGTGACCTGTTCCCCCTGGGGGATGCGGCCAGGGTCTTGTCGCTGATGCATCTGGTGACGATGCTGGCGACCCTGGTTGCCCCCTTGCTTGGCGGTTACCTGATGCACCTGGCTGCTTGGCGCTCGCAGTTCCTGCTGTTGCTGGGATTCGCCGCAATCTGCCTGCTGGCGGTGGCCTGGAAGATTCCCGAAACCCATCCGCCCAGTGCCCGTGGCGCCTCCCTGGGGCAGGCGTTCCGTGCCTATGGGCGAATGGCCAGGGAGCCGCTGGCGCTGGGCTATACCCTCTGCATGGGGGCGTGCTTTGGCGGTATGTTCGCTTTCATCAGCGCTTCGCCGTTTATTTACATCGAGCATTTCGGGGTGTCGCCGATGGGCTACGCCTGGCTGTTCGCGCTGAATATCCTCGGCATTATCGTGGTGACGTTGCTCAATGCACGCCTGGTCGTGGAGCTGGCGCCGCAGCGCATACTGGCGGGGGCTACCTGGGTCATCGCGACGGCGGGAGGGGTGCTCGCACTGGTGGGGCTGTCCGGCTGGGGCGGTTTACCCATGCTGGTGGTGGCCGTGCTCGGCTACATCAGCTTCACCGGCATGATCGGCGCCAACTGCCTGGCCTGCCTGCTCGCGGCCTATCCGCAGCAGGCTGGTGCGGCGGCGGGGCTGGCGGTGGCCATGCAGTTCGGCCTGGGCATGCTGGGCAGTGCGTTGGTCAGTGCCCTGCACGACGGGACGCCCCTGCCGATGTGCCTGGTGCTGGCCGGTGCCGGCGGCCTCAGCCTGCTGGCGTGTCGCGTGGCGCTACGCCGGTTCTGATGGGTCAGGGCCGTTGCTGCCATCGTGCCTGGGCACAGTAGAGCAGCAGTACGCCGGCGGCGATCGCCAGGGCCAGCGGTGCACCCAGGCGGGCTGCGATCAGCCCGGCGAGCAGCCCGCCGATGGCGTCGAAGCCGAAGCGCAGCGAGGTGTACAGCGCCACCGCACGGCCACGCAGATGCTCTGGTGCGGCACTCTGCAGGATGATGTTGGTGCCGACGTTGTTGACGGTGACGCCGAAACCGAGCACGGCCATGGCCAGCAACGACAACGGCAGGTAGCGGCTGAACGCGAACAGCGGCAGGGTCAGTCCACAGGCCAGCGCCGACCAGGCAATCAGCCGGGGCAGCTTCTCTGCGGTGCGCTGGTTCGCCAGTAACAGGGTCGCCAGCAGCGAGCCGAGGCCCGCAGCGCCCCACAGCCAGCCCAGGGTGGAGGCATCGCCGGCGAAGATATCGCGGGCGAACACCGGCAATAGCACCACATAGCTGGATGCCGTCAGGTTGACGGCCATCACGCCGAGCATCAGTCGCCGAATGCCGGCATCGCCGAGGGCGTAGGCCAGTCCCTCGCCGAAGATCGTGCGAAAGGAGCCGCTGGCCCTGGGTGTCGGGGCCATGCGCATCAGCAGCAGGCCCGCCACCAGCCCCAGGTACGACAGCGCATTGAGCGTGAAACAGATCGCTTCGCCGACCAGCCCCAGCAGCAGGCCGGCCAGGGGTGGGCCGATGAAGCGCGACAGGGTGAACAGCATGGCGTTCAGTGCCAGGGCATTGGGCAGGTCCTGGCGGTCGCCGACGAACTGGCTGAGCAGGGATTGGCGCAGCGGGGTGTCGATGGCATTGAGCACGCCCAGCAGCGAGGCCATGGCGAGGATCAGCTCCGGCCCCATGTGGCCAGCGGCGGTGAGCAGTGCCAGCGCCACGGCCTGCACGCCGAGCAGGGTCTCGATGACGATCAGCAGGCGGCGCTTGTCGTGCCGGTCGATCCAGGCACCGGCGACAGGGCCGAGCAGGAGTTGTGGCAACAGCGCGGCGAAGGTCGTGGCACCGAGCAACGCGGCCGAGTCGGTGAGGCGGTAGATCAACCAGGCCAGGGCCACCTGTTGTACCCAGGTGCCCAGGGTGGAAAGCGCATGCCCTGCGAAATACAGGCGGAAGTTGCGGTGGCGCAGCGCACGCAGGGCATCGGGCCAGGTCGTCATGTTCGGGCGGCGATCAGGATGAGGGAGGACGCATGCTAATGCCTTGGCGTATTCATTAACAGATTAATGTTATTCGGCCTTCCCGCCTGTTCGCGAACGCTGTGCGCACCTGTGGCGACTCCCGCTGTATCGGCCATGAAAAGTGCAAGTTTGTCTCTGTTTCGTACATTTTTGCTGTCGATGCCCCTCTGCATAATCGCCTCGCTATCCCGGAAATACAGGTTTCCCGGCGTCTGGGTGCCTGGTTGCTCCAGGACGAATCCCGAGGCGACAACCCCGCAAGACCAACAATAAACAGGGCATGACAATGAAAAATCCAAACCCTCTGCTAGAGGCACTGCAAGACATCCTTCCGGCCATTGCCGGCAACGCCGATGAGGCCGAGCGCCTGCGCAAGGTGCCGGAGGCGAATATTGCCCTGCTCAAGGGTATCGGTATGCACCGCGCCTTCCAGCCCATGGCTTATGGCGGCCTGGAAGTTTCCCTGCCGCAATTCGCCGATTGCGTCGCCGCCCTGGCCGGTGCCTGTGGCGGCACCGCTTGGGCCTTCAGTCTGCTGTGTACCCACAGCCACCAACTGGCGATGTTTCCCCAGCGTTTGCAGGACGAGGTATGGGGCGAGAACCCCGATGCCACGGCCAGCAGCAGCATCGCGCCCTTCGGTCGGGTCGAGGAGGTCGAGGGCGGCGTCATCTTCAATGGCGAGATGGGCTGGAGCAGCGGTTGCGACCATGCGCAGTGGGCGATCGTAGGCTGCAACCGCATCGGCGCGCAGGGCGAGAAGGTCTACAGCTTCGCCGTGCTGCCGCGTAGCGACTATGAGATCCGCGACGACTGGTACGCCGTCGGCATGCGTGGCAGCGGCTCCAAGACGCTGGTCATCAAGGACGTGTTCGTTCCCGAGTACCGTATCCAGGCGGCCAGGGACATGATGGAAGGCCGCTCCGCCGGTTTTGGCCTGTACCCGGACAGCAAGATCTTCCATACCCCGTACCGTCCTTACTTCGCCAGCGGTTTTGCTGCCATCAGCCTGGGTATCGCCGAGCGCATGCTGGAGGCGTTCAAGGAGAAGACCCGCAACCGCGTGCGCGCCTACACCGGTGCCAGCGTCGGCACCGCCACCCCGGCGCTGATGCGGCTGGCCGAGTCCACCCACCAGGTCGCCGCCGCTCGTGCCCTGCTGGAGAAGACCTGGCAGGAGCATGCTGAATACGGCGAGCGGCAGCAGTATCCGACACGCACGACCCTGGCCTTCTGGCGCACCAACCAGGCCTATGCGGTGAAGATGTGCATCGAGGCGGTGGACCGGTTGTTCAGTGCGGCAGGCGCCACCAGTTGGTTCGAGGGCAACGAGATACAGCGGCTGTTCCGCGATTCGCACATGACCGGCGCCCACGCCTACACCGACTATGACGTCTGCGCGCAGATCCTCGGCCGCGAGCTGATGGGGCTGGAGCCGGACCCGAGCATGGTCTAGCCGCCGCGAGTCGTACCTGCTCATGACCTTCTACCGAATGACCTGCCCCGCGTAGGGTGCGCCATGCGCACCCTGTTCTCGGTCAGGTGCGCATGGCGCACCCTACGGGGTCTTGGTTTGGAGAGCGTGAACGGGTTTTCACCTGGATACCGCCGGACCGCGAGTGCCCGGCGACGGAGAACAAGAATGACTAGCCATACCGAAGCGGGCCTGGACCCGCGTGCCTTTCGTCGTGCCCTGGGCAATTTCGCCACGGGCGTCACTGTCATGACCGCCGCCAGTGGCGAGCAGCGGGTCGGTGTCACCGCCAACAGCTTCAACTCGGTCTCACTCGAACCGGCCCTGGTGCTGTGGAGCATCGACAAGCGCTCCTCCAGCCATGGTGTGTTCGAGCAGGCCAGCCATTTCGCGGTGAATATACTGGCTGCCGACCAGATCGACCTGTCCAACCGCTTCGCCCGCAGTCGGGACGACAAGTTCGCCGACGTGGTCTGCGAGACGGGGCTGGGAGGTGCGCCATTGCTCAGCGATTGCGCGGCGCGTTTCCAGTGCGAGCGCTACCAGCAGATCGACGGCGGCGACCACTGGATACTGCTGGGGCGGGTGGTGGCCTTCGACGACCTGGGTCGTGCGCCGCTGCTCTACCATCAGGGCGCCTACTGCGCGGTGCTGCCGCATCCGCACCTGACGGCGGAGGCCTTGGGCAACGCTTCGCCCAGTGCCTTCCAGGGGCGGCTTAGCGATAACTTCTATTACCTGATGACCCAGGCCGTGCGCGCCTACCAGGCGGACTACCAGCCACGTCAGTTGGCCAGCGGCCTGCGCACCAGCGAAGCGCGGTTGCTGCTGGTGTTGTCCAGCGATGCCGGTCTGGCCTTGCCCGCCTTGCAGCGCCTGGTGGCGATGCCGCTGCGGGAGATCGAAGTGTCGCTCGATGTGCTGCGGCGCAAAGGGCTGCTGGACGAGCATGGCCAGGGCGGCTATTGCCTGACCGCGCTGGGTGGCGAGCAGGCCGAGCGCCTCTGGCGGATCGCCGAAGAACAGCAGCAGCGGGTGTTTGCCCGTTTCGACGCGTCGCAACTGGCAGCCTTCCAGGCCGTGCTGGCGGAGGTGGCCGGGCTAGGCTGATTGCCGGGCGGCGCTATTTGGGTTGCAGAGTATGTGCCTCGATGGCCAGCGTCAGTTCGTGACTCGCGCCTGGTTCCAGCCGCACCGCATCGTCCAGCACGTTCGCCGTCTCGATGCAGAGCATGCGTTGCCAGGCGTCGTCGGCGAACTGCGACAGGCGGCGGGACTTGTCGACCCAGGGGTTCCACAGCACCGCCGAGCGTGAGCCACTGGCGTGCAGTTCGATGCGGCGTTGCCAGGTTGGGTCGGTCAGCGTCAGGCGTTGTGGCAGGTCGAGGTAGATGCGGTCAGTCTCGCCGTCGAAGTGCAGGTCGCCTGATTGTTCGCGCGGCTGCCAGTCTTCCAGGGTCTCGATATAGGGTTTGCCGTCGAGGCCCTGCACCGAGACCTGGTGGATATCGCTGATGGCGAAGTAGCTGTGCAGTGCCTGGCTCAGGGTGATCGGTGTGTCGCCCAGGTTGTGGCTGGTCAGGCGCAGGTGCAGGGCATCGTCGAGACGGACGTGCAGGTGCAGTTGCAGCTCGGGGCACTCTGTCAGCGGCGGGCAGCCGAAGTCGAGCAGGGCGGCGCCCTGTTCCACGGTCTGGCGCTCCAGTGTCCAGAGCAGGCTGCGCACCAGGCCATGGGCCGGCGCGGGCTGTGGGTGCACGTGCTGGACGGCCTCGGGGTTGCGTGCCAGGTCGCCGAACCAGGGCCAGCACACCGGGATGCCGCCACGCACCGGTTGCCCGCTTTCGAAGGCGGCCTGCTCGCTGAGCCAGATGATTGGCGGCTCGTCGCCTTGCCGGTACTCGAGCACCTGGGCGCCCTGTTCGGCGATCAGCAGCAGGCTGTCGCCATGGCGTATCTCCCAGCAGGCGAGCTGACCGCGGGTGACGGGCTGGATGCTGACCGGCATCTCAGCGCCCCGGCTGGCAGGCGTCGACCCGCAGCCAGCGTTCGATCAGCTTGAAGCCCTGCATCAGCACGAAGGCGATCAGCAGGTAGATGATGCCGGCGGTGAGGAACATTTCCTCGTGCAGGTAGTTGCGTGCGGCGAGCTTGCGCGCGGTGCCGGTCAGTTCCAGCAGGGTGACGGTGCTGGCCAGGGCGCTGGCCTTGAGCATCAGGATCACTTCGTTGCTGTAGGCCGGCAGGCCGATGCGCACCGCCCGTGGCAGGGTGATGTGCCAGAGGGTCTGGCTGCGCGACATGCCCAGTGCCCGCGCCGCTTCGATTTCCCCGGACGGTACGTTCTGCAGGGCGCCACGCAGGATTTCCGCGATATAGGCGGCGGTGTGCAGGGTCATGGTGATGATCGCGCACCAGTACGGATCGCGCAGGTAGGGCCAGAACATGCTCTGGCGTACCGCTTCGAACTGCGACAGGCCGTAGTAGACCAGGAACAGTTGCACCAGCAGTGGCGTGCCACGGAAGAAGAAGATGTAGCTGTAGGGCAATGCGCGCACCGTCAGGTGGCGCGACGAACGGGCGATGCCCAACGGCAGGGCGAGAATCAGCCCGGCGATGACGGAGATGCCGACCAGTTGCAGGGTCAGCCAGGCGCCGTCGAGAAAGTTCGGCAGCCAGCGAACGAAGAAGTCCGGCAGCCAGCCAATGAAAACGTCCCAGGTCATGCTGCGCTCCTGGTGAAGCCGCGGCTGGCGCGTTTTTCAAGGAAATACATACCGATCATGGCGAAGACGGTCAGCCCCAGGTAGATGAACGCGGCGGTGATGTAGAAGGTGAAGGGTTCCTTGCTGGCGGTCACGGCGATCTGCGCATTGCGCATGACTTCTTCCAGGCCGATCACCGACACCAGGGCGGTGTCCTTCATCAGGATCATGAACAGGTTGCCCAGCCCTGGCAGCGCCAGGCGCCACATCTGCGGCAGGATCAGGCGAAAGAAAATGTGCCGGCGACTCAGGCCCAGCGCCAGTCCGGCTTCGCGGTGGCCCTTGGGGATCGCCAGCAGCGCGCCACGGAACACTTCGGTGGCGTAGGCGCCGAAGCACAGGCCGAGGGCGATGGTGCCTGCGACGAAGGGGCTGAGGGCAAGGTCGTCGATGCCGAAGAGTTCGCCGATACCGCGTACCAGGCCGATGGTGCCGAGGTAGATCAGCAGTACCCAGAGCAGTTCGGGAATGCCGCGTACGATGGTCGAATAGGTGCCGCCTATCCAGCGCAGGCTGCTGTAGGGCGAGGTTTTGGCGAGTGCACCACAGAGGCCGAGCACCAGGCCGAGGGCCAGGGATGCAAGCGCCAGTTGAATGGTGACCCAGGTGCCGGCGAGCAGCGCCGGACCGAATCCGTGCAAGTCAGGAATCATGAGGGCTCGAAGACCGCCACCCGGTGTGGGCCGGGTGGCGGTTCAGACAGGTCAGTAGATGTCGAACGGGAAGTACTTGTCGTTGATTTTCTTGTAGGTGCCGTCGGCGATGATCTCGGCCAGGGCCTTGTTCAGGCGCTCGCGCAGGGCGTCGTTGTTCTTGCGCACGGCGATGGCGATCTTGTCGTCTTCGAAGACCGGCTTGCCCTTGAGTTCGAAGTCCTTGGCGGTGTCGCTCTTGAGCCATTCCCACTGCACGAAGGTGTCGGCCAGGATGCCGTCGACACGACCGGTGGCCAGGTCAAGGTAGGCGTTTTCCTGAGTGTCGTAGAGCTTGATGTCGACCACGCCGTCGAGGTTGTCTTCCAGCCAGGTGCCGGCGATGGTGGAGCGCTGGGCGCCGATCACCTTGCCTTTCAGGTAGCCCTTGTCGGTCTTGAAATCCACCGACTTCGGTGCGACGAACTGCAGCTTGTTGGTGTAGTAGTGGTCGGTGAAGGCGACGGCCTGGCGACGCTCCTCGGTGTCCGACATGGAGGCGGCGAGTAAATCGAACTTGCCGGCGTTGAGGGCCGGGATGATGCCGTCCCAGTCGGAGATGACCACTTCGCACTCGGCTTTGAGCTTTTCGCAGAGCGCGTGGGCGATGTCCAGGTCGAAGCCGACGGCCTTGCCGCTGGCGTCGATCAGGTTGAAGGGCGGGTAGGCGCCTTCGGTGCCGATGCGCAGCTTCTCGGCGGCAAAGGACTGGCTGGCGATGAGCAGGGAAGCGGCGGCGCCGAGCAGGATCTTCTTATAGCTTTTCATGTGGGGTAGCTCCATTAGCGATGGCTGGACATGAATTGTTGGCAGCGTACCGAACGGGGATTGTCGAAAATCTGGGCGGGTGTGCCCTGTTCCTCGACCAGCCCCTGATGGAGGAAGACCACTTCACTGGACACCTGTTTGGCGAAGTTCAGTTCGTGGGTCACCAGCAGCATGGTGCGGCCTTCTTCGGCAAGCGAGCGAATCACAGCAAGCACTTCTTGTACCATTTCCGGATCGAGGGCGGAGGTCGGCTCGTCGAACAGGATGACCTTGGGCTGCATGGCCAGGGTGCGGGCGATGGCGGCGCGCTGTTGCTGGCCACCGGATAACTGGTTGGGGTAGGCGTGGCGCTTGTCGGCGATACCGACCTTGGCCAGCAGTGCCTCGGCGGCCTCGATGGCTTCGGCCTTGCTCTGGCCCAGTACGCGGCGCGGCGCTTCGATGATGTTGTCGAGCACGCTCATGTGCGGCCAGAGGTTGAAATTCTGGAAGACGAA
This sequence comes from Pseudomonas sp. ABC1, assembly GCF_013395055.1. Classification (NCBI taxonomy): domain Bacteria; kingdom Pseudomonadati; phylum Pseudomonadota; class Gammaproteobacteria; order Pseudomonadales; family Pseudomonadaceae; genus Pseudomonas; species Pseudomonas sp. ABC1. Next base: position 2,095,048 of record NZ_CP058349.1, on the reverse strand, counting down.
ACCGAGCTTGCTGCGCATGCGGTTGATCTGTGCGGCGTCGGCTGCAACCAGTTCGCCGTTTTTCTCGCGCTTGAGCTTGAGTGCTTCGCCGGCCAGGAGAATTTCGCCTTCGTGGGGATTTTCCAGCAGGTTGATGCAGCGCAGGAAGGTGGACTTGCCCGAGCCGGACGAGCCGAGGATGGAGATCACGTCACCATCGCGCGCGGTCAGGGAGACGCCCTTGAGCACTTCGAGGTCGCCGTAGCGCTTGTGCAGGTTGCGGATTTCCAGAGCGGGTATGGCCTCGGCCATGGGGGTACCTCATCGATCAGGCCAAAAGAAATGGCGGACCTTTCTGCTGTTTTTATGACTGGCCACTGCCTCGCCATCCTGGCGAGGCGCAAACCTAGCATGCGCGAAGGCATGCGCCAAGCATGGATAATGTCACCCGAAAGGGCGGAAAGAGCGCGGAAAGACCGTGGCACAGCGGAACGGCGCGCAATAGATGTGCCGGTCATCGCGCGTTCACGGGCTCCGCCGGTCTCGACGGCGCCCTTCTTACGGGGGAGCGTCCGGCGCATGAGGCTGGTGTATCCTTTTACATCCTGCTACCCAACCGAAAGACCTGGCTCGGGAGAGAGACATGCAGAGCTTGTTCGCGGAAATAAAGCCTTACGCACGGCATGAGCTGGCGGTAGAAGCGCCCCATGTCCTGTATGTCGACGAGAGCGGCATGCCCGATGGCTTGCCCGTGCTGTTCGTGCATGGCGGGCCGGGCGGCGGTTGCGATGCGTCGAGCCGGCGCTTCTTCGACCCGACCCTGTACCGCATCGTCACCTTCGACCAGCGCGGCTGCGGTCGTTCGACGCCGCACGCCAGCCTGGAGAACAACACCACCGCGCACCTGATCGCCGACATGGAGCGCATCCGCGAGCACCTTGGCATCGAGCAGTGGGTGCTGTTTGGCGGTTCCTGGGGTTCCACCCTGTCGCTGGCCTATGCCCAGGCCCATCCCGAGCGCGTCCTGGGGCTGGTACTGCGCGGTATCTTCTTGTGTCGGCCACAGGAGTTCCAGTGGTTCTACCAGGAAGGCGCCAGTCGTCTGTTCCCCGACTACTGGGAGGACTACCTGGCGCCGATCCCCGAGGAGGAGCGCGGCAACCTGATGCAGGCGTTCTACCAGCGCCTGACCGGCAGCGACCAGATCGCCCAGTTGCACGCCGCCAAGGCCTGGTCCGGCTGGGAGGGCCGCACGGCGACCCTGCGGCCCAACCCGCAACTGGTCGACAGCTTCACCGATGCCCATAAGGCGTTGTCGATGGCGCGCATCGAGTGTCACTACTTCGTCAATGATGCCTTTCTCGAAACAGGCCAGTTGCTGCGCGACATGCCGAAGATCGCCCACCTGCCGGGCATCATCGTGCATGGCCGCTATGACGTCATCTGCCCGCTGGACAACGCCTGGGCACTGCACCAGGCCTGGCCGGGCAGCGAGTTGCAGATCATCCGCGACGCCGGTCACTCCGCATCCGAGCCGGGCATCACCGATGCGCTGGTACGCGCGACCCAGGACATGGCGCAACGCCTTCTCGACCTGCCGCTGAAGGACGCCTGATGAAAGGGCTGATACAGCGTGTGCGGCAGGCGCGGGTCGAGGTCGATGGCGAGGTTGTCGGCGCCATCGATCAGGGGCTGCTGGTGTTGGTGGGCGTCGAGCGTGAAGACGACCCGGCCAGGGCCGACAAGCTGCTGCACAAGCTGCTCAATTACCGGGTGTTCAGTGACGATCAGGGGCGCATGAACCTGTCGTTGAAGGACATTGGCGGAGGCTTGCTGCTGGTGTCGCAATTCACCCTGGCAGCCGACACCCGCAGCGGCCTGCGCCCGAGCTTTTCGAGCGCGGCCCCGCCAGCGCTGGGTGAGGCGCTCTATGACTACCTTGTCGCACAGGCCCGCAGTCAGCATGCGGCGGTTGCCTGCGGACGGTTTGGTGCGAACATGCAGGTGCACCTGGTCAACGACGGCCCGGTGACCTTCCTGCTGGAAAGCTAGCATCACATACCGGTAGGGTGCGCTGTGCACCAGCGACAGCGATGTCGATCGTTCAGGTGCGCGCGGCGCACCCTACACACGGCCAACGCTGCGCTTCAGAACGGCCGTTCCAGCTTCAGGCTGACCGAATTGCGCTCGTGGGAGTAGAGCCAGTCGACGTTGCTGTCCACCCTGTTGTACTTGACGGTCAGGCTGGGCGTGATGCCGTACACGGCCAGGCGCTGGGCGTTCAGGATAAAGGTGTAGCCCTGCTCGTCGTCCTCGCGCCGTGCCTCCAGCAGGGCGTTGTAGAGGTCATGGCTCCGGCGGCGATAGGAGGCGAACAGAATGGCGCTGAAGCCGGACTCGAACTCCTTGGCCAACCCCAGCCGCAGGCCTTTCTGCAGGTAGGCGTTGGTCTTGTCCTCGCTGTTGCGGTCGGTGATATCCAGGCCACCGAACAGTGTCCAGCCCCTGGGCAGCGACTGCCAGAGGGTGACGTAAAGCGAGCTGGCGCCGCCGTCGTTGTGGGCATAGTCCTCCTGGCGGTATTTCATGTCCTTGTAATCGCCCTCCAGCTTGAGCATGCGAGTGGGCGACAGGTAGTACTGCCATTCGCCACGGACACCCCAGGCGCCATACATGGCGGCGTTGCCGTATGTGTTGAACTCGAAGGAGGGCGCCAGGGAGTACTGGCTGCGAGCGTTCTGGTAGCTGTAGCCGACATGGCTGATGAGCGTGCTTTCGTTGTAGGGCTTATGGTCCTTGTAGGACTGGCCGTAGATCAGCGAGCGCATGAACAGTCCGTGGTGCCCCTGCAGGGCGATGCGCTTGTTCAGCGTGCCTTCGAAATCCAGCCCGGTGGCCGAGATGGCCTCGGGTAACTTGCGTTCCAGCCGAAAGGTGCCTTCGTCGGTGATGAATTCGAACACCTGGCGGGCTTCCGACGACAGGTTGATGTTGTCACTCCAGGTCGGCCCGATGGCGATGGAGCCTTGCCAGGCTTCGCGCCGGTCCAGCGCTTCGATGAAACTGTCGACGCTGCGGCTGACGCCCATGGCGCGCGCGTCGGAGGGATCGAAGCGTGCATGGATGTGCTGGAAGGCATCGTAGGATTCGCGGTCCTTGCGGTTTTCGAACAGGACGCGGGCCAGCTCCAGTTGCCCTGGCAGGAAGTCGCCTTGCAGGGTCAGCAGGTGGCGGTAGTGCTCTTCTGCCTGTTTCAGGTCGCCCGTCACGCGTGCCAGCCCGCCCCGGGCATAGGCCGCCAGCATCGGGTCGTAGCCAGGCAGCGCGACATAGGCGTCGAGAAAGTGCGCCACCAGCGGCCACTGTTGATGCCGGATGGACAGGTAGAGGGCGCTGCCCAGATCATCCAGGTTGTTGCCGACACTGTAGGTCTGGCCGTCGATGGTCAGGGTCGACAGCTGGGTGGGCGGTTGGATCTCGTCACCAAGCAAGGCCTTTTCCTGTTGGCTGGCGCGATGCTCGATGCTCTGGTTCAGGCGCAGGTGGGTGTCTTGGTCAGCCTGCGACAGGCAGGGCAGCAACAGCGCCAGAGCGATGGGCACGAGGTGGCGACGCAGAGTCGAATACGCGTGTTTCATGGTCGAAAGGAGCCTTGCAGGCAGACCTGTGTCGGCCGCCTGGCATCGTTATGGAGCGGGCCCTCCCCCTGATCAGGATGCAGCGGTTTACCGGGAGCCAACGGCTACCGGTATCCGCGTCTGCAGGGGGGATGGGACTATGCCTGTCCTGTCACTTGACCACGCCGCCGAAGGCGGTGTCGTACTGGCGCAGGGTCGTCGGGAACTTGATGAACCCGGCCAGACTTTCCTGGTTGTTGAAGAAGCGTCCATTGACGACACCGTCATACGCCACCATATAGCCGGACACATAGGCGAATGCCTTGGTTGCCCCGCTGGTTCCACTGGTGATGCTGCCATCGGTGTTGATATTGGCGGTACCGATATTGATGGCGTAGCTGAAGGTCGGTGTATACAGGTTGCCGGTCATCTTCTTGGTGGTGAAGTCCGCGGTGAACTCACCAATCATCAGTCCCTGGGACTGATAGTTGCTGATAGCGCGCATATCGTATTTGACCGTGCCGGTCTTGGTCAGCGATGTGTCGCCATCGCGGCCTATGTAGTAGACGGTATGATTTCCAGTGGCGACATTGTTGTTACTGGTCCATTCGCCGAAAAAGACGTCCTGGCCGGAAACTTGGGCGAAGTTGAAGTATCCGATTGGGTGTGGGGAGCCTGCCGGTGTAAGGGTCGTGAGTTTAGAGATAGGGCCTGAAGACAGTGTTGTTGTGCTGCCTAGAGTCTGAAGGCTGGTGAAGCTGACTTTGTCTGCCAGGCTTAACGCTATTGTACTGACACCTACCCCTGGACCAGTGCCTGTGTGTGGTCCTGCTACGACAGTGGTTGAGCCAACTTCCATATTGTTATTGTAACTCTCTCCCCCGATAGTCGCGGCATTGCCAATGTTTGGCATGGTAAGTAATGCAATAATTCCAAATGTGGACTTGTATGATTTCATGGTTTTTGCTTCCTATGCTTAAGTTGGCTTGGCTTTCTAGTTAGAATTCTATTGCTGTTCCGATTCGTACTGATCTCCCCGGGGCCGCTACGAGTGATCGACTTAAAGGGTCTATGTAGTAGGTGTTTAGCAAGTTGTTGGCTGCTAACTCTAGTCTTATGCTTTCGGATATTTTGTAGTCTATGTAGGTATCGTATATTGTGGTGCTTCTCCATTGGAATGGGATGTTAGAAAAGGCATTGCCTTGCGCGGACGCGAGCTCTGATGTTTTGTGGTAATTATTGTAGTTTTGTTTGTGGTAGTAGGTCGTTTTTACTCCTAGCTCAAGCCTGTTTTCCAGGAATCTCTTTCCTATTAGCCAGGTTGCAGAGTATTTGGGGACGGACTGAGTGATTAAGTACCCTCGAGGAAATCCGTTGTCTACGCAATCTGGTACCGATCCGCTTGTAGGGTCGGCTAATATGGCAAAGCTCTCGTCACAAGATTTATTTTTTATTGTTTTTGTGATGCCGAGTTCTGTGAATAGTGTGTCGCTATCGTATCGGCTCTCTAGTTCAATACCTTGGATTTCGTGTCTGTCCATGTTGTTCAGGTTTAAGTTGGTGTCGCGCTCTATCATGTTCTTTGTTTTGTGATGATAGTATCCGATTTTTATATCGAGCTTTTTGTTGTTTTTTAATCGATAGCTTATGTCGCTTATGTAGGAAATTTCGTAATCGTAAGTGTGTTCTGGTTTTAGGTGTTTTATATGGGGATCTATGTTGGTGGAGAATCCGTAAGTGCTCTCGAACATGCTGGGGTATCGTAAGGCTTGACTATGCCTGAAATATACTCGGCTATGCTGAGATAGCTCGAACGTTAGGCTGTAGGACGGTACCCAGCCGTAGCCTTTCTGCTTGTGAGCATTCGCAGGCACTTGAGTTTCACCCACAAGTCCGCCTACCACGCATGTTTGCTGCTGGCTATCTATGATAAGTTCTAAACCATCGAGTGAACCATTGATGCAAGGGTTGCCTGCGCGGTCGTAGCGCCCAGTGCCATCGTGGTACCAGATTTGGTTATGTTGAACATCCACTGTTTCCGATCTTGGCAGGGAGCTTTTTATTTCATCTATGGCAGTCTGTTTCTGCTCGTCGGTAAACCCGAGCATATCCCAGAACCAACTGACACTCCCAATTGCTGAGTCAAGCTTTCCTTGCCACTCTTGTTCAGATAACGACCTTGTTTCCCGAGTCGCATAAGAGACACGCCGCCCAACAAACAGTGATTTTGTCAGCTGGTTGCCCATTTTCTGCTGCTGGTGCAAATAATCGTCAAAGGCCCAATAGGATGAATAACGCCCGCCAATTTCGATCGTCAGAGGTGCGATAGGGCGCCAGTTGAAGTTGTAATTAAGTTCGTATTCTTCACGCGTTCCAGCATGGGGCAATGCGAAGGCATTGCCCGTTGCATCGTTTGCACGGTCATTGGAGTCCATTTTTTCGTGCTGGAAGCTGCCGCCCAAAGTGAGGTCGAGGGTATCGAGCAGCAGCAGGCGGTTACTCAGGGTCAGCCCATAACGATCATTGCTGGCATTGGCTATCGCCGAGTCCCAGAGGATGGGATCACTCTCCGTTGCCGCATTGGGAAAGCCTCCACGGGTGTAGGTGTCGCTGTGGGTGCGGGTCATCCAGAGGTTCGCGTGAAGGTCCAGCCAGGGGTTGTCGCTGGGTTCGAGGCGGTATTCCAGATTGTAGGCCTGGCTCTGCACATGGCTCAGGGGCCATTGGACGTGTCCTTTGTTATTCGCGTACTCCAGCCGTGACGGCATTATCTCGCCGTACAGGGCGGATGTATCGCGAATGCCCAGGCGCAGGTCCTGCTCGTCGCTCAGTATCAGGCGTCCCTTGAGCAGCCAGGATTCCATCCTGTTGGAGGTGTTCAGCACTTCCTGACCGGGCTTCCAGTACAGGGCCATGCTGGTGGCATAGCTGTCCGTTGGACGGTCCGGGTCGGTGACCGGGTGCGAGTAGAAGCCGGCCTTGCGCTTGCCGGCATAGTGGTTGCCTTTTTCCCTGAAGGCATAGGCGCCGAGCAGTTCGAAGCGTTCCTGCCGGGTACCCAGGGCGAGGCGGTAGGCCTGGTCGTTGCCGGAGAGCAGGTCATTCTGGCCTGAGGTCCGCGGCGTGACGCGCAGGCTGGGGTCGTTCCAGGGGGCGCTGGGCGATTCGCCCGGTTGCAGGAAGCCAGGGATAGTCCGATAGTCCTGGCCGCTCAGCAGGGTTGGTGGATTGGCCTTTGCCGCGTTATTGGCGTATTCGACGCGCAATTCGCCGCCGCTGGTGCGGTCGGGGCTCAGGATATCGTCGACCTCCAGCGTACGGGCGACGACTGCGCCGCCCACGCCGCTGCGAACGTCCCTTTCCAGGCTCGGCCCCTTGATGACCTGGATGCTGCTCAGCAGGTTGGGGTCGATGTAGTTTCTGTTGTTGGCGCCGTTGTAGCCGCGGTAGGCAGTCAGCGCCTGCTCGGTGCCGTCGATGGTCAGGGGGACGCGGCCCGGTCCCTGGATACCCCGGATATTCGGGTCGATCGCTCCGCTGTTGCGTGGGTCGCCGCTGTAGACATTGAGCATGCCCTTGAACACGTCCGCCGGCGCCGAACCCTTGTTGCGTTCTATCTGCCGTTTGTCGATATAGACGCTGGAGTAATTCCGGTCATAGACCGCGTTGTGCCCATCTTCATGGCGCTGCAGCGCTGGGTCGTAGTCGGCCTCGATGGCCAGTGGCATAAGGGCGAGCCGCTCCTTCTCCGAGACATCGCTTGGCGTGATGATCTGGATGACCGGCCGCTCGGGGCCTCCCGACAGGGAGTACTGGATACCCCGCCCGGACAACAGCCGCCGCAATGCCTCTTCGAGCCTCATCCTGCCGGTGATGGGGTTGCCGGTCAGCCCGCGAAGACCGGCCGTGCTCATGTAGATTTCCACGTCGGCCTGTTGGGCCAGCTGTATCAAGGCGCTGTCGAGTGACTGGGCCGGGATGTTGAAATCATGCAGGGCGGTTGGCGCGGGCGGGTCGGCTTTTGCGGTGAGGAAAGGGGCAAGCAGGAGGACGAGCGTAATGAGTGCAGGCAGCAGTGTGCTCATGCCCGAGCCTCTACGATCTGGATGGATGCCTGTCCTGTTCGACTGCCTCAACGCCCGCATCCTCCCCTGGATGATTCAAACCCGTGACTTCATTTCCAGTAGGAATGCTTCTCAAGCCGGAATATGTCGGATTTGAATATCAAAACTCTAATTCATGCTTTGTCGCGTTGAAAGAGAGCGGGTGTTTCCGGACGCGGTTTAGGGTCTTTTCAGGATGAATGGAGGGTGGATGGACGGATTCTGCGGTTGGTTGGTCCGACCGCCAATGGAACACGTCGTCACTTTTAGTGTGCGTCCAGGCTTATTCGAGAAATAGGGGTGGCGAGAGCGGTGGTGTTGGCAGGTGTTCCAGCAGGTATTTTCCGAGTGCTTGCAGGACCGGGTGCTGGCTCTGTTGCTCGGGCCAGACGAAGTAATAGCTGTCGCCGGTGCTGACGGCATTGGCAACGGGCATCACCAGTTGGCCACTGTCCAGCTCTCGGGTGACCAGGCCCAGGTCGCCGATGGAAATGCCATGCCCCTGGGCGGCGGCGTTGATGCCCAGCTCCAGGGTGTCGAACAGCGGTCCGGCATGGCAGCGGCTGGTGTCGGTGATGCCCTGGCGGCGCAGCCAGCGAATCCAGTCGCGACGGTCGCGGGAGCTGTGGATCAGGTCGCTGGCCAGCAGCCGGTCCAGGCTCCATTCGCCCGTCCCGCGCACGGCCGGGGTGCAGACGGGCACCAGCCACTCCCTGAACAGCGCCTGTGCCTGCCAGCCTGGTGGAAAGGCTCCATCGCTCAGGAGCAGGGCACAGTCGAACGGTTCGCTACGAAAATCGACATGGTCCTCGTCCATCCAGACGCTGGCCAGTTGCACCCGCTTGTCCGGGTGTTCGGCATGGAATCGGCCGAGGAGGGGCAGTAGCCAGCGCATGCTCAGGGTCGATGGCGCCTTCAGGCGCAGGCTGCCGCGCTGCTGTACGGTCGCGGCGCAGGCCGCTTCGATCAGGCTGAAACCCCGCTCCAGCTCCTGCGCCAGGTTGCGTCCGGCCAGTGTGAGTTCCAGTCGCGTGCCGTGCCGAATGAAGAGCGGGCAGTCGAAGTGCCGCTCCAGGGTTTTCACATGACGGCTGATGGCGCTCTGGGTCAGGCACAACTGATGGGCTGCCAGGGTGAAGGAGCCATGCCGGGCGGCGGACTCGAAGGCACGCAGTGCATAGAGGGGTGGCAGGCTGGACGGCGGCATGCGGTGTTTACCATGAGTAAAAGTCATCCGTGGTCGGCAATATTTCCATTACCGCGTAATGGGCCGCAAGGGAATAATCCGCGCTTTCTGATGCACCGGTGATCCGACATGCTGTATCTGGCCTTTGCTGCTTCCGTGGCGCTGCTGATCGCCTCTCCAGGGCCGGTGGCCATGCTGGTCATGCATGATGCCCGCCATGGCTGGCCACTGCGCACCATCGCCGGTGGGGTTGTCGCCGCACTGCTGCTGATGACGCTGGCCCTGTTGGCCGTGCACCTGGCACTGGATATCGAGGCAACGTTGCTGGAGTGGGGGCAGGTGTGCGGTGGGCTGTACCTGTTGTGGCTGGGATGGCAGAGCAGCGCTTCCGAGCCCTCGCGTACGCATGATTCGGAGTCATCGGTTGGTGGTCGTTTCCGCCGAGCCTTGGCGGTGGGTTTGTCGAACCCGAAGGACATTCTGTTCTTCCTGGCATTCCTGCCGGGCTTCGTTCGGCCAGACACACCACTGCTGCCACAAGCCTTGTTGCTGATGACGATCTGGGCGCTGCTCGATATCGCCATCATGTCCGCCTATGGCACGTTCGCGCACCGCTGGTTGCGCTCATCGCGCGGGTTGGCGCTGCTGCCGCGTTACTGCCTGGCAGGCATGGGGCTGGTGTCGTTGTTCATGGGGGCCAGCGCTCTCTGGACTGGCGCGGGTGTACGGTAGTTCGCGGTTGAGGGCGCGCCTAGAACAGCCGTGCCAGCAGTGCCGTGACGGCGGTTTCCACCCGCAGGATGCGCTCGCCCAGTTGCACCGGTGTCAGGCCCGCTTCGGCCAGCTTGTCCACTTCATAGGGAATCCAGCCGCCTTCCGGGCCGATGGCCAGGGTCACGGGTTGTTCCAGGGCGCGTGGACAGGCGCGGTAGTCGCCAGGGTGGGCGACCAGGCCGAGGCTGTCGGCGGCCAGTTGCGGCAGGCGATCCTCGACGAAGGGCTTGAAGCGTTTCTCGATGATGACGTCTGGCAGCCGTGTGTCGCGCGCCTGTTCCAGTCCGAGGATCAGTTGCTCGCGGACTTCCTCGGGGTTCAGGAACGGGGTCTGCCAGAAGCTCTTTTCCACCCGATAGCTGTTGAGCAGCACCAGCCTGGGCACACCCATGCTGGCCACCGTCTGCAGGATACGTTTGAGCATCTTTGGCCTGGGTAGTGCCAGCAGCAGGGTGATCGGCAGTTTGTCCGGAGGCGGCTGGTCGAGCTGTAGCTGGAGTTCCGCTTCCTCGGTATCCAGGCGCAGCAGCCGTGCCTGGCCCATCAGGCCATCGATACGGCCGACGCGCAGGCTGTCGCCGCTCTGTGCCTGATGCACCTCATGCAGATGCACCAGGCGCCGGCCACGTACGAGGGCGCGGTCGGCAGCGATGAAGTCGCTGTCTTCCAGCAGCAGCAGGTTCAAGACAGCGGAGCGGGCGGCTGAGTGCCGCTGTGGTCGTCTTCCGCCTGGTCTTCGTCGTCATACTCGCCACGGCGCTTGCGGATCAGGCTGCCGGCCAGGATGCCCAGCTCGAACAGCAGCCACATGGGCACTGCCAGCAGGGTCTGGGAGAAGATGTCCGGCGGCGTCAGCACCATGCCGACGACGAAGCAGCCGATGATCACGTAGGGGCGGATCTTGCGCAGGTAGACGACATCGACCACGCCGATCCAGATCAGCAACACCACCGCCACCGGGATCTCGAAGGCGACGCCGAAGGCGAAGAACAGCGTCATGACGAAATCGAGGTAGCTGGCGATGTCGGTCATCATCGACACCCCTTCCGGCGTCACGCTGGCGAAGAAGTGGAAGATGATCGGGAACACCAGGAAGTAGGCGAAGGCCATGCCGGCGTAGAACAGCAGGATGCTGGAAACCAGCAACGGGATGGCGATGCGCCGCTCGTGCTTGTACAGCCCCGGTGCGATAAAGCCCCAGATCTGGTGCAGGATGACCGGCATGGCGAGGAATAGCGCCACCACCATGGTCAGCTTGAACGGGGTGAGGAAGGGCGATGCCACGTCGGTGGCGATCATCGTGGTGCCTTCCGGCAGGTACTGGCGCAGTGGCGCCGAGACCAGGGTGTAGATGTCCTGGGCGAAATAGAACAGCCCGGCGAAGATCAGGAAGATGGCGGCGACGCAACGCAGCAGGCGTGTGCGCAGCTCGGCGAGGTGCGAGACCAGGGGCATTTCCTGGTCATTGTCGGTGTGCTGTTCGCTCATGGGGCTCTGGGTGGTTGCGGCGTTTCGGTGGCGTTCGCGGTAGCGACCGGGTGCGCGGCGGCATCGGTTGCCGTGGGTTCGGTCTGGGGCTCGGCAGGCTTGACGCTCGCCTGCGGGTCGAGCGCGGAGGCGGTCACTTCCGGTGAGCTTTCTGTCGGCTTGACCGGGGCCAGCGGGTTGAGCGAGTCGATACCCTGCTTGAGCTCGCGCTCCAGCGAAAGGATGTTCTCGTTGTGCAACTGCCGGCGAATCTCGTCGGCACCCAGCTCGCGCTCCATGTCCTGCTTGATGCTGTTGAAGCTGCGCTTCAGGCGGCCGATCCACAGGCCGGCGGTGCGGGCGGCCCCCGGCAGCCGATCAGGGCCGAGCACCAGCAGGGCGATCAGGCCGATCAGCAGTATTTCACCGAAGCTGATTCCGAACATGGGTCAGTCCTTGCGCGCCGGCTCTTCGACTTTCTGCGCCTGGGCATCGATGGTGTGCGGCTGCTGGGCGTCGAGCGGCTGCTCGCGTTTTTCCGGCGCGGCCTGGGCGGTAGCGTTATCGGCGCCTTCGTCGGTGTTCATCGCCTTGCGGAAGCCCTTGATCGACTCACCGAGGTCCGAGCCAAGGTTCTTCAGCTTCTTGGTACCGAATACCAGCACCACGACCACCAGCAGGACGGCCCAGTGTTTCCAGTCAAAAATACCCATTGTGCGAATTCTCCAGGTTATTGGTCGGATTGGCCGCGGGCGGCCTTCTCCGCATGGCCGGACAGGCCGAAGCGGCGTTCCAGTTCAGCGAGGACCGCGCGTGGGTGCTGGCCGAGGGCGGCGAGCATGACCATGCTGTGAAACCACAGGTCGGCGGTTTCGTAGATCAGGTCACTGCTGTCGCCGCTGGTGGCGGCATCCTTGGCGGCGAGAATGGTCTCGACCGACTCCTCGCCGACCTTCTCCAGAATCTTGTTCAGCCCCTTGTGATAGAGGCTGGCCACGTAGGAGGAGTCTGCCGCCGCGCCCTTGCGGGACTCCAGCACTTCGGCCAGGCGGTCGAGGGTGTCACTCATGTTTGTGCTCCGCGTAGATGGCGTGCGGGTCCTTGAGGACCGGATCGACGATGTTCCACTCGCCATTCTCGAAGACGCGGTAGAAGCAACTTTCGCGCCCGGTATGGCAGGCGATGCCGCCCAGTTGCTCGACCTGCAGCACGATCACGTCGGCATCGCAGTCCAGGCGCAGTTCATGCAGCTTCTGTACATGGCCGGACTCTTCGCCCTTGCGCCAGAGTTTGCCGCGTGAACGCGACCAGTAGATGGCGCGTTGTTCCCGGGCGGTCAGCTCCAGGGATTCGCGGTTCATCCAGGCCATCATCAGGATGCGGCCCGTCTTGTGGTCCTGGGCGATCGCCGGCACCAGGCCGTCTTCGTTCCAGTTGATCTGTTCCAGCCAGCTCATGGGTTCCTCCAGTCGGTGGCGCAAGTGTGCCAGTCCTGCCGGGCGCTGGCTATCGGCGTACGACGATGAAAGTCCCCGCCGCCAGCATCAGCCAGGCCGGCCATAGCGCCAGGTTGCCCAGGTCGTCGAGGGCGCCCGCCAGCAGCAGTGCACCAGCAGCCAGCAGGGCTGCACCGGTCAGGCGCAGCGGCCAGCCGTGCTGGCGTTCGCGCCAGGGCACGGGGGCGTTGTGGGTGTGCGGGTTGGAGAGGCGTTCGAGCAGGTCGCGGCTCATGCTGGCCAGGTGTGGCAATTGTTCGATCTGCGACTGCACGTTCTTCAGCACCTGGCGCGGGCTCATGCGCTGGCGCATCCAGCGTTCCAGATACGGCTGGCCGGTGGTCCACAGGTCCAGCTCCGGGTATAGCTCGCGGCCCAGGCCCTCGATGTTGAGCAGGGTCTTTTGCAGCAGTACCAGTTGCGGCTGCACTTCCATGTTGAAGCGGCGTGCGACCTGGAACAGGCGCACCAGCAACTGGCCGAAGGAGATGTCTTTCAGCGGTTTCTCGAAGATCGGCTCGCAGACGGTGCGGATCGCCGCCTCGAATTCGTTGACCTTGGTCTGCGCCGGTACCCAGCCGGAGTCGATGTGCAATTGCGCGACCTTGCGGTAGTCGCGCTTGAAGAAGGCCATCAGGTTGCGCGCCAGGTAGTCCTGGTCTTCCGGGGTCAGGCTGCCGACGATGCCGCAGTCCACCGCGATGTATTGCGGGTTCCAGGGCTGTTCGCGGCTGACGAAGATATTGCCGGGGTGCATGTCGGCGTGAAAGAAACTGTCGCGGAACACCTGGGTGAAGAAGATTTCCACGCCGCGCTCGGCCAGTGCGCGCATGTCGGTTTTCTGCGCTGCCAGTGCCGCCATGTCGGTGACCGGGATGCCGTAGATGCGCTCCATCACCAGCACCTGGGGACGGCAATAGTCCCAATGCACCTGAGGCACGTAGAGCAGGTCCGAGCCTTCGAAGTTGCGCTTGAGCTGGCTGGAGTTGGCCGCTTCGCGCAGCAGATCGAGTTCGTCGTAGATGGTGCGGGCGTAGTCTTCCACCACCTCGATCAGGTGCAGGCGACGGGCCTCGATGGAGGCGCGTTCGGCGCTGCGGGCCAGCAGCAACAGCCAGGCAATGTCTTGCTGGATGACGGGCCGCAGGTTCGGCCGGATCACCTTGACCACCACTTCCTCGCCGCTGTGCAGGCGTGCCGCGTGCACCTGGGCGACCGAGGCGGAGGCCAGCGGCTGTTCTTCGAAGCGGGCGAACAACTGGCCGACCGGCGCGCCGAGTTGCTGTTCGATCAGGGCTTTGGCACGAGCCGGATCGAACGGAGGGACCTTGTCTTGCAGCAGCGCCAGTTCGTCGGCTATGTCTGCCGGTAGCAGGTCGCGGCGGGTCGAGAGCAACTGGCCGAACTTGATGAAGATCGGCCCGAGGCCTTCCAGCGCCAGGCGCAAGCGCGTACCACGGTTCAGTTCGCTGGGGCGGCGCGGCAGCCAGCGCCAGGGCAGCAGGTAGCTGCTTGCCCGCAGCCACCAGGGCATGGGCAGGTCGAGGATGATGTCATCCAGGCGGTAGCGAATTACCACCAGCAGGATGCGCAACAGACGACGGAGAGCGGCGAACAGCTTCATGCGTGGGGTTCTGTGTTCAGGTTGCGGTGGATGCGCTCGACCCGGGCATCGAGCCGGTCGAGGGCAAGCTTCAGTTCGTCCAACTGGTTGAAACGGCTTTCGGCTTCATTGCGCCCGACCAGGGTGCGCGACTCTTCGGCCAGGTACTCGGCCAGGCTCCGTTGCAGGCTGGCGAGGCTGTCTCCGGCCCAGGTCGCCTGGCTGCGCAGGCCGCTGCCGATGAATTGCGCGGCGAGCGGACCGATCCACTGGCTGAGCGGGTATTCCCAGTCGAGTTCGAGGTCCTGGAGGATGGCCGAGAGGCTCAGCAGCAGGCCGCTGTCACCCTCGAGGGTGACATCCGGCCCGTGCAGGACGGCATTCTTGTCCCGCTCCAGGGCCAGTTTCAGCAGGCTGGCGGTGGGGGCGATCAAGCGGCAGTCGGCGGGTGCTTCCCAGTGTTCGGCGAGGCGCAGCCCCTGGGCATCGGCCAGCAGGAACAGTGTCCAGCCCGGTGACGAGGCTCGTACCTCGATCACTTTGCCGGCCAGCCTGGCCAGGCGTGGCAGGGCCGTCGCGTCCAGGCGCAGGGCCTGCTCGATGACGCGCTCGGCGCTGGCCAGCAGGGCGCTGCGCAACATCAGGGCTTGATGCCCCGGTGCAGGGCGACGATGCCGCCGGTCATGTTGTGGTAGGTGACGTTCTCGAAACCGGCCTCGTGCATCATGCCCTTGAGGGTTTCCTGGTCCGGGTGCATGCGGATCGACTCGGCCAGGTAGCGATAGCTCTCGGCGTCCTTGGTCACCAATTTGCCGATCAGCGGCATGACATTGAACGAGTAGGTGTCGTAGGCCTTGGACAGCAGGGCGCTGGACGGTTTGGAGAACTCCAGCACCAGCAGCCGGCCACCGGGCTTGAGCACACGCAGCATGGAACGGATGGCCTCATCCTTGTGCGTCACGTTGCGCAGGCCGAAAGCGATGGTCACCACGTCGAAGTGGTTGTCCGGGAAGGGCAGTTTCTCGGCGTCGGCCTGGACGAACTCGATATTGCCGGCCACGCCCTTGTCCAGCAGGCGGTCACGCCCAACCTTGAGCATCGAGGCATTGATATCGGCCAGTACCACCTGGCCGGTAGGCCCGACGATGCGCGAGAACTGCCGCGCCAGGTCGCCGGTACCGCCCGCGATATCCAGTATGCGGTTGCCATGACGGGCACCGGACAGCTCGATGGTGAAGCGCTTCCACAGTCGGTGCATGCCGCCGGAAAGCAGGTCGTTCATCAGGTCGTATTTGGCTGCGACGGAGTGGAATACCTCGGCCACTCTCTCCGCCTTGCGGCTTTCCGGCACGCTCTGGTAGCCGAAGTGAGTGGTGGGTTCTGCGTCGTGTTCTTTGCGGGGATCGGTCATGTCACTGTCGCCGGAAGAATGTCGCGGCATTCTAAACCGAAAAGCCCCGACAGACCCCAAGGCATTTGTACGCAGGCCCGGTGTGTCCGGCGGTTCCGCGATGGAGCGGTGCTCGGGCCTGTGTTCAGGCTGGTGCGAATATGTCTTCCAGCGTCTCGGCGAAAAGGATGCGCTCGGACCATTGCTCCAGCTCACTGGCGCTGGCCGCCTGCAATCGTTGCTGTGCAGGTGTCGGCAAAGCGCCGAATTTCAGGTTCAGCTGTTTAGTCAGGATGGCTCTGCCGCCCTCCATCCGTGCGCCGTCCATGTAGAAGGCTTCGTCCAGCAGCGCACGCTCGCGGGCCAGGGCGCGGTAGCGCTCTTCGGTGTCATTGGAGAGGCCCTGGAGTCTTTCCAGGGCATCTTTCACCGGGGGATGCTGAATGTCCTGCATGACGCTGTCCTCCTGCCAGTGTTCGAAATAGCTGATCCAGTCAGCCAGGCCTGTCGCTCCAGTCGCTGCCTGGCGGGCGGCCTTGGGCAGCTCGATCAGGTGCAAGTGTAGCCCTTCGAGCGAGACGCCAGGGTATTCCCGGTCACGCAAGTTGAAGTGCCAATGGGCCTGTGCTTCGGGGAGCAGTTCGAAATCCATCAAAACCTGTTCACGATCTGCTGCGCGTCGGCCCTGCTGCGTTAAAAACAGGCTCAAAATGCTCATTTACCGTTTGTAAACTGCGCTTTTTCGCCTGTTTTTGCCTTGCAGGACTCTAGCTCGCGAGATCGTGAACAGGTTCTCCGGTGGATACCGATCACCGGTTTCAGGCTGCTGTAGTGCTCGCCTCTGCTCAGTTGCTGGCCCAGTGTGCGGGCGAGGTAGTAGAGGCTGCGCAGGCCATAGCCGGCATGACGGCGTACCTGCATTTCGACATCGTAGAGTTGGCCCTGCGAATCGCGGGCCAGCAGGTCGAGGACGATGAACTTGCCATGCAGATCCTCCGGTGCGATGTGCGGGTTGAGTATCTCCACCACGGCGATTGGCGCCTCATCGCTATCGCTACGTATGCAGTTGATCAGGTCGGTCAGCAGGTCCGGTGCGGAGGCGAACAGTCTCTTGAAGACGAAGTCGTTCTTCGGGTCGAGCAGCGACGTGCCGGGCACGGCAGGCATCCTTGGTCGGTTGTGAGGGGGGGAACTCTACCGCTCGGGGTGCCGGGAAACCGTGAAGCCGTTCTCGAATCGGGAAATCGGTGCCTGGTACGGCAGGCTGCAGCCAGGAGCCGGTTTATGCATTGCGCATTCATGGCTTCCAGGTTGCAGCGTGCCGCTTATGGTGTTGCGGCGGATAGCGGGTCAGAGGCTCAGGTCGAGCACCACGCGGCCGTTGATCTGGCCCTTGTGCATGCGGCCGAAGATGTCGTTGATGTTTTCCAGCCGGTCGCTGCTGACGGTCGCCTTGACCTTGCCTTCGCCGGCGAAGTCCAGGGCTTCCTGCAGGTCGAGGCGGGTACCGACGATGGAGCCACGTACCGTAGTGCCGTTGAGCACCATGTCGAAGATCGACAGCGAGAACTCGCCTGGCGGCAGGCCGTTGAGGGCGATGGTGCCGCCACGGCGGGTCATGCCCATGGCCTGCTGGAAGGCGATGGGTGAGACGGCGGTGACCAGTGCGCCGTGGGCGCCGCCGATCTGCTGCTTCAGGTAGGCGGCCGGGTCGGTGTTGCGGGCGTTGACCACCACTTCGGCGCCCAGGCGGGTGGCCAGTTCCAGTTTGTCGTCGTCGACGTCTACCGCTGCCACGTTCAGGCCCATGGCCTTGGCGTATTGCACGGCCACGTGGCCGAGGCCGCCGATACCGGAGATCACCACCCATTGGCCGGGGCGGGTGTCGGTCATCTTCAGGCCCTTGTAGACGGTGACGCCGGCGCAGAGGATCGGCGCGATCTCGATGAAGTCGACGTTGTCCGGCAACCGCCCGACGTAGCCGGCGTCAGCCAGGGCGTATTCGGCGAAGCCGCCGTTGACCGAGTAGCCACCGTTCTGCTGGCTCTCGCAGAGGGTTTCCCAGCCGCCCAGACAGTGCTCGCAATGGCCGCAGGCGGAGTACAGCCAGGGAATGCCGACACGGTCGCCTTCCTTGACGTGGGTAACCCCGCTGCCGACCGCCACCACATGGCCGACGCCTTCGTGGCCGGGGATGAAGGGAGGGTTTGGCTTGACCGGCCAGTCGCCTTCGACGGCGTGCAGGTCGGTGTGGCAGACGCCGCAGGCGGCGATCTTGACCAGTAGTTCGCCCGGTCCTGGGCGAGGGATCGGCACTTCCTCTATCTGCAGTGGTGCTCCGAATTTCCGTAGTACCGCGGCTTTCATGGTGGTTTCCATGTGACGACTCCTATGGTTTGGTTCGAGAGTGTGTCCGACAGGCCTTGGCCCGAGCAGGTACTATAAACGCGATTCAGTCGTGTCTGCAGGCTTTTGCACGTATTGGGCAGTATGGCGCAAAGCCTGTTGCAGAATGGCTGTACGTATCGTCGCAGAGCGGTTGAGGGAAGTTCGGCGATGAGGCGGGAGGTGGGGAAGGGAGAGGCAGGGCCGCCGCCATGACGGCGGCCCTGTGGGGCATCAGAAGTTGTAGGTGACGCCGGCCTGCAGGCTGCGACTCTTCATGATGTAGTCGTAGGACACGGCGGTGTCGTCGCGCTTGCTGTTGGTCAGGTTGGTGATGCCCAGCGACAGTTCGGTGTCACGCAGTCCCGAATAGACCAGGCCGAGGTCGACCGTGTCGTAGCCGGATGAGCGTTCGCCGGTGCGCACGTACTGGCGCCCGGTGTACTGGTAGGCGAGGAAGGTCGACAGGTCGTTGCGTGGGTGCCAGTCCAGGCGACTGTTGAAGGTGCGCTTGGGCGTGAGGGTCAGTTCCTTGTCGGTTTCCCGGTCACGGGCATCCAGCACGGTCAGGTCCGCGCTGAGGCTGAGGCTGTCGTTCAGGTCGCGCCAGAGCGACATTTCCACGCCCCGCACGCGCGCTTCGTTGACGTTGCGATAGGTCAGGCGGGCACCGACCTGATTGTTCCAGGTGTCGGCCAGGATCATGTCCTCGATGTCGTTGTTGAACAGCGTCACGCCGCCGCCCCAGGCGTTGCCCTGGTAGAGCGTGGCGATTTCGTAGCTGGTGGCTGTTTCCGGGGTCAGGTTGGCATTGCCGGCCAGGCTGCACTTGGCACGGCAACTGGAAATGACGTAGTCGGGGTCGGACTGGGCGATGGTCGGCGCCTTGAACGCCTTGGAGACGCCGCCCTTAATCACCCAGTTTTGGGTGAGGTGATAGTTGAGGTAGGCGCGTGGACTGACCTTGTTGCCGTAGTGCTGGTGGTCGTCGAGGCGTGCGCCGAGGGTCAGGCTGAGGTCGCCGAGGGCGATTTCGTCCTGGGCATAGAGTGCGCTCTGGTGCACATCGACAGCGCCATTGGCGAGGTTCATGCCGTTGTCCAGGTAAGTGGTGCGGTATTCACCGCCGAAAGTCAGCGTATGCCGGCCGAGGTAGGCGGTGCCCTGGGCGTCGAAGGTCTGGTTGAGTTGTTCGATGTCGACTACGCGCAGGTTCAACTCGGAGTCGTCGCGCAGTTCGGAGCGCTCCAGGTAGTAGCGCACGCGGGTATCGAAATCCTGCCAGCGGGCGTTATGCCCGAGGCCGAAGGCGACCCGCTCCATCTCCTGGATATTGCGTGGCGTGGTTTTGTTGTTGTTCCAGTCGGCGGTGCGTTTGTCACGGCTGACGGAGAGGTCCGCGTCGATGTCCTGGCTATCGCTGAGCAGCCATTTCAGGTTGCCCAGCATGCCGACCTTGCCGCGCTCTTCCAGTGCATCCGAGTTGCGATTGACGCTCTCGCCGGTCTGCCAGGCGGAGCGGCGTATGCCTTCAAGGGAGACATTGCCGAGCAGCTTGCCATCGACCAGGGGGCCGCCCAGGTAGACGCCGGTCTTGCTGGTGTCGCCGCCCTTGCCCTCGGTCGGTGCGTCGAATTGCAGGCTGGCCGAGCCTTCGAAGGCATCTCCCGGCTGGCGCAGGATGACGTTGACCACGCCGCCCAGGGCATCGGCGCCATACAGCGACGACATGGCGCCGCGGATCACTTCGATGCGTTCGATGGCGGCGACCGGGATCGAGGACAGGTCGAAGTCGTTGGCATAGGCGGCGGTCAGTGCGTCGCGCGAGTTGACGCGGCGGCCGTTGACCAGCAGCAGGGTGTACTCGGCGTTCATGCCGCGGATCTTGATTTCATTGCGGCCATAGGTCGAACGCGCATTGATGTGCACGCCCGGCACCCGCTTGAGGATGTCGGAGAGGTCGTTGACCGGCTGGTCCTTGAACTGCTCGCGGGAGATCACGGTGACGCTGGCCGGGGCGCTCAGCTCGGTCTTTTCGGTCTGGCTGGCGGTGATCACCAGGTTGGAGTCGAGGACCATCCTGCCACCCGAGGGGGCGGCCACGGCGCTGCCGCAGAACAGCGTGATGGCGGCGGCGATCAGGGAGATGCGGTGTCTGGGAATGCTGTGCATGGGGCTTCCGAAGTGTGCAGTGTTGGGAGCGGCAACCGGACGGTTGCAGAACAGGCGTAATGAGGGAAAATGGCAGGCGTTTATAAAAGGAATTCTCATTCGCTTGTTTGTCGCAAATTTTGCCATGGGGGTTTTTGGCAAAGGTTTGCCCAAACAAGTAAAAGCTTTGATTCCACCAGTTTCGTCCCGCCAGGGAAGCGCGTGTGCGAGGGCATTTCACAGGCAAGCCATGCGACTGATGGCCTGGAGATACGATGAGCAGTGATGTCCGCCTGGTTCGCCAGTCACAGCTGGCCAGCCAGATCAGCCCGCGCCTGCAGGTAGTCAGGCGTGAAGCCGACATGGATGACCGCATGTTCGAGGGGCGCCTCGAATGGGTGTGCTTGCGCGAGGGGTTGTTCCTGCATTACTCCGATTGCCTGGAGCTCAACACCTTCCGCACCCACGCGCAGATACGCCCGTGCCTGAATGTGGTGCTGTTCCTCGAAGGCAATTGCTCGGTGCAGTACGGCTCGCAGCGTTTCGATTTCGGTCCCAGGCGCTGCAATAGCGGGCGCCTGCATAATGAAGTGGTGGCGGTCGCCCTGGCCGAGCCGGACCTGTTCGTGCGCGACTCGCGGCGTGGCGCCCATGTGCGCAAGGTGGTGGTGAGCCTGGCGCCGGAGTGGTTCGAGAGCGGTGGGTTGAGCGGCCTGGGCGGTTATCAGGAGGTGCTGGCGTTCAGTCGCCGGCACCTGGCCAATCTGGCCTGGAAGCCGTCGACCCGCCTGCTGGCGATGGCGGAGCAGATGCTTGGCTTGTCCTGCTACAACGGCCTGCTCGACCGTTTGCACCTGGAGAGTCGCAGCCTGGAGATCGCCGCCGAGGTGCTGGCGGTCATCGGCCAGCGTCAGGGTGATTCGGCCCGTGCGCTACGGCCCTGCGAGCAGTTGCGCATTCGCCGTGTGGTCGAGTTGCTGGACAGTGAGCCGGGCAGCCAGTGGACATTGGAGGCGATCGCGCGGGAGGTGGGTGTCAATGCCAATACCCTGCAAGTGCAGTTCAAGGCAGCACAGGGCATGACCATTTTCGAATACCTGCGCGGGCGCAAACTGCGCCTGGCGCGCGATGCGCTGGAGCGGCAGGACGTCAGCGTGGCACAGGCCGCCTGGCTGGCCGGCTACAGCAGTGCGGCGAACTTCGCCACGGCCTTCAAGCGCCAGTTCGGGCTGTCGCCGCGCCAGGTCCGCACCCGTCTGTAGCGGTAGCGGGCCGGGTGATCCCGGCCCGTTTCTACAGGGTCAGGCGTCGATTTCCACCAGCACTTCGCCGGGGGTGACGCGATCGCCCTTGGCCACGTGCACGGCCTTGACGGTGCCGGCGATGGGCGCCTGGACTTCGCTTTCCATCTTCATTGCCTCGGTGACCAGCACCGGTTGGCCCGCCTTGACGGTGTCGCCGACCTGGACCAGCACGTCGACGATGTTGCCCGGCATGCTGGTGCTGACGTCGCCCGGCGCGCTGGCCTGCTTGCGCTTGTCACCGGCACCGCCGACGAAGTCGTTGAGCGGCTCGACCACCACTTCTTCCGGCACGCCGTCGATGGAGATGTAGAAGTTGCGTTTGCCCTCTCCCTTGACGCCGACGCCGGTGATATCGACCCGGTAGCTCTCGCCGTGCACGTCGATGACGAACTCGGTCGCCACGCCCTGGCCGCTGGCCCCCTGGGATTGGCCGTCGGGGATGGGCAGCAGCGCTTCCGGAACCAGGGTGCCGGCCTCACGCTCTTCGAGGAACTTGCGCCCGATGTCGGGGAACATGGCGTAGGTCAGTACGTCCTCTTCCGATGTGGCCAGGCCGCCGATTTCCGCGCGCAGCTTGTCCAGTTCCGGCGGGATCAGGTCGGCCGGGCGCACGTCGATGATTTCCTCACCGCCAATGGCCTGCAGTTGCAGTTTCTTGTCGATGGTGCCCGGCGCCTTGCCGTAGCGGCCCTGCAAGTAGTACTTCACCTCATTGGTGATGGTCTTGTAGCGCTCGCCGGCGAGCACGTTGAACACCGCCTGGGTGCCGACGATCTGCGAAGTGGGGGTGACCAGCGGTGGGAAGCCGAGGTCTTCGCGCACCCGTGGGATTTCGGCGAACACTTCGTTGATGCGGTTCAGCGCGCCCTGTTCCTTCAACTGGTTGGCCAGGTTGGACATCATGCCGCCCGGCACCTGGTTGACCTGCACGCGGGTGTCCACGGAGGTGAATTCGCTTTCGAACTGGTGGTACTTCTTGCGGATGGCATAGAAGTACAGGCCGATCTCCTGGATCAGTTCCAGGTCCAGGCCGGTGTCGTATTCGGTGCCGCGCAGCGCCGCGACCATCGACTCGGTGCCGGGATGGCTGGTGCCCCAGGCGAAGCTGGAAATGGCCGTGTCGATGTGCCCGGCGCCATTCTCGATGGCCTTGAGCTGGCACATGCTGGCGACGCCGGCGGTGTCGTGGGAGTGGATGAACACCGGCAGGCCGATTTCCGCCTTCAGCGCGCGCACCAGGTCGCCGGTGGCGTAGGGGGTGAGCAGGCCGGCCATGTCCTTGATGGCGATGGAGTCGACACCCAGGTCGCGCATGGTCCGCGCCTGCTCCACAAAGGCTTCGATGGTGTGCACCGGGCTGGTGGTGTAGCAGATGGTGCCCTGGGCGTGCTTGCCGCTCTTCTTCACCGCGCGGATGGCGGTTTCCAGGTTACGCACGTCGTTCATGGCGTCGAAGATGCGGAACACATCGATGCCGTTCTCGGCGGCCTTGGCGACGAAGGCTTCCACCACGTCGTCGCTGTAGTGACGGTAGCCGAGCAGGTTCTGCCCGCGCAGCAGCATTTGCAGGCGGGTATTGGGCAGGGCTGCGCGCAGCTTGCGCAGGCGCTCCCACGGGTCTTCCTTGAGGAAGCGCACGCAGGCGTCGAAGGTGGCGCCGCCCCAGACTTCCAGCGACCAGTAGCCGACCTTGTCGAGCTTTTCGCAGATCGGCAGCATGTCTTCCAGGCGCATGCGGGTGGCGATCAGCGACTGGTGGGCGTCGCGCAGGATAGTGTCGGTGACGTGGATTTTCTTGCTCATCAAATCTCTCCTCTGCAGCTGCAAGCTCCAAGCTTCAAGCCACAAGAAGAAGCACAGACGCTCTCACTTGTAGCTTTTGGCTTGTAGCTTGCCGCTGCGTTATAGGCCGGCATGCGCGGCGATGGCGACGGCGATGGCCAGGGCCAGTTCGCCCGGCTTGCGTTTGATCGAGTAGTTCAGCAGTTGCGGGTGTTCGTCAACGAAGCTGGTGTTGAAGCGCCCGCTGCGGAAATCCGGATCGGCCAGGATCTGCTGGTAATAGGTGGCCGTGGTCTTGACCCCTTGCACGCGCATGTCGTCCAGCGCGCGGGAGCCCCGTGCCAGGGCTTCTTCCCAGGTCAGCGCCCAGACCACCAGCTTCAGGCACATGGAGTCGTAGTAGGGCGGAATGGTGTAGCCGGTGTAGATCGCCGTGTCGGTGCGCACGCCGGGGCCGCCGGGGGCGTAGTAGCGGGTGATCTTGCCGAAGCAGGGCAGGAAATTGTTGCGCGGGTCTTCGGCATTGATGCGGAACTGCAACGAGTAGCCACGGTACTGGATGTCTTCCTGTTTGACCGACAGCTCCAGACCGGAGGCGATACGGATCTGCTCGCGGACGATATCGATGCCGGTGATTTCCTCGGTGATGGTGTGTTCCACCTGCACCCGGGTGTTCATCTCCATGAAGTACACCTCGCCATCGGCGAGCAGGAACTCCACGGTGCCGGCGTTCTCGTAGCCCACTGCCTTGGCCGCACGCACCGCCAGGTCGCCGACGTAGGCGCGCTGTTCGGGGGTGAGCTGCGGGCTGGGGGCGATCTCGATGAGCTTCTGGTTGCGGCGCTGGATCGAGCAGTCACGCTCGAACAGGTGAACGGTATTGCCGAAGCTGTCGGCCAGTATCTGGGCTTCGATGTGCTTGGGATTGACGATGCATTTTTCCAGGAACACTTCGGCGGAGCCGAATGCCTTGGTCGCCTCGGAAATCACCCGTGGGTAGGCCTGTTCCAGTTCATCGCGGCTGTTGCAGCGCCGGATACCACGGCCGCCGCCGCCGGACGTGGCCTTGAGCATCACCGGGTAGCCGATGCGGTCGCCTTCGCGCAGCGCTTCGGCGAGGTCGGCGACGTTGCCTTCGGTGCCGGGGGTGACCGGTACGCCGGCCTTGATCATGCTGCGGCGTGCTTCGGTCTTGTCGCCCATGCGGCGGATCACTTCGGCGGACGGCCCGACGAAGCGGATGCCGCGCTCGGCGCAGATTTCCGCCAGCTCGGCGTTCTCGGAGAGGAATCCATAGCCGGGGTGCAGGGCGTCGCAACCGGTTTCCACCGCCAGGTTGACCAGCTTGCGCGGGTTCAGGTAGCCGGCCAGCGGGTCTTCACCGATGAAATGGGCTTCGTCGGCACGCTTGACGTGCAGGGCGTGGCGGTCTGCTTCGGAGTAGACGGCCACCGAGCGGACGTTCATCTCGGCGCAGGCACGCACGATACGAACGGCGATCTCTCCTCGGTTGGCGATCAGCAGCTTCTTGATCACGTTGTTGTCCTCGGATCAGTGAGCAGGTGACCCATGGATCGGGTCGGTGGTTCATGCGCCGGGTCGGCGTAAGGTTTTTTACCCTACTCCTGCTGGGGTGATTATCGAAAATGAATAATTGTTTGATTATGGATAAGTAAAAACTTATATATTCGCGCGAGCCGCGTGCCAAAAGGCCTCTGGCGCTCCGGGAAAGGGGGAGAGCAATGCGAAAAAGCCTGATGCGCATCACGTTGCGGCAGTTGCAGGTGTTTCGTGCGGTGTGCGAGAGCCGCTCCTACAGCCGTGCCGCCGAGGAGATGGCGCTGACCCAGCCGGCGGTCAGCCTGCAGATACGTCAACTGGAGGAGTTGATCGGCCAGCCGCTGTTCGAGTACGTGGCCAAGAAGCTCTACCTGACCGAGGCTGCCGAAGCCTTGCTGCGGGCCAGCGGGGATATCTTCGACCGCCTGGAAAACCTGGATATGCAGCTATCGGACTTGCAGGGCTCGCTACAGGGGCAGCTCGACCTGTGCGTGGAGTCCAGTGCGAAGTATTTCATTCCTCACCTGTTCGCCGCGTTTCGTCGCAAATACCCCGATGTCAGCCTCAATCTGGCAGTGGTCAACCATGCCCAGGCGGTGCGACGCTTGAGTCTGAGCCGCGACGACCTGCTGATCATGAGCCAGGTGCCGCAGGACATGGCGCTGGATTTCATGCCGTTCCTCAACAACCCGATCGTGGCCGTTGCGCCGCCGGGGCACCCGCTGTGCGCCAGGGCTGAACTGAGCCTGCAGGACCTGACGCCCTTTCCCTTGCTGGTGCGCGAGAAGGGCTCGGGCACGCGCCGCGCCTGCGAAGAGTATTGCCACCAGCAGCGGGCGCATTTCCCTCAGGTGCTGGAGATCGGCTCCCTGGATGCCCAGCGCGAGGCCGCGCTGGCTGGGCTCGGGCTGGCGCTGTTGCCCCGTCACTCGGTGTATCTGGAGCTGCGCCATGGCCTGCTGTGCGAACTGCCGGTCGCCGAGTTGCCATTGCTGCGTAGCTGGTGCGTCGTGCATGCGCGGGGCAAGCGCCTGAGCCCGGTGGCCCAGGCATTCTTCGGCTTCATCCGTGAGGAGCGGGCGCAGATCGGCGCGCTGGCTACGCGCTTTGCCGGTACGGCTCCCTCGCCGGAGGCAGGCATTCCATTGTGAAGAGATCGCCGAAGTCGCTGATCTCGCGGCTCAGGCGCTGCCGTTCGCAATAATCCTCGATGGCGCGGCGAAACTGCATGCGCTGCAGGTCTTCCTGCTGGCGGCGGGTGCGGCGGTCATGGGCGAATGTATGGGCTTGGCTGGTGGTCATGACGTGTTCTCCACAATGAAGAGCCTTCAATGTGGCGGCGGGGTATGACCGGTTGATGACAGGTTCTTTGCAGATCGGCGCGGCAATGCTGATCTTCGCTGCCGTTCGTCGCAAACCACCGGGTCAGACGGCTTTTCCAAGAACGGGGGCGCGGTCTTTACAGGCTGCTGTTGTCGAGTGGTATCGCGGTCATGACGTCAAAAATTTCTCCAGGCAATTTTTTGAGAGTAAATTGCAGCCTCTGGTAAGCCATGGCGTACATGAGGGGCCATGGTTTTTCACCTTCTCTTCATTTTCGAGTCTATTTCCAGTGAATATCCGTACGTCTTTGGCTGGCCTGTTGTTGTGCTGTGTGGCCGCAGCGTCTCCCGTTTCCATGGCGGCGCCCGCGCCGGTAACCCAGGAGCTGGCTTCCTCCAGCGCGCTGCTGGTGGACCTGAACAGTGGCAAGGTGCTCTACGCGAGCCAACCTGACCTGGTGGTGCCGATCGCTTCGGTAACCAAACTGATGACCGCGATGGTGGCGCTGGATGCCAAGCTGCCCCTCGATGAGCGCCTGCCGATCACCATCCGCGATGCCAAGGAGATGAAGGGCGTGTTCTCGCGGGTACGCATTGGCAGCGAGATCAGCCGCCGCGAGATGCTGATGCTGACATTGATGTCCTCCGAGAACCGTGCGGCGGCCAGCCTGGCCCACCATTACCCGGGTGGCTACGACGCCTTTATCGAGGCCATGAACGCCAAGGCGCGGGTGCTGGGCATGAGCCAGACGCGCTATGTAGAGCCGACCGGGCTGTCCAGTCGCAACGTTTCCACCGCCAATGACCTGGTCCGGTTGCTGCGGGCCTCGCGGCAATACCCGCTGCTGGAGCAACTCAGTACTTCCGACGACAAGACCGTAGCCTTCCGCAAGCCCAACTACACATTGGGTTTTCGCAACACCAATGGCCTGGTGCGCAAGGCCGGCTGGGATATCCAGTTGACCAAGACCGGTTTCACCAACGATGCCGGCCATTGCCTGGTGATGCGTACGGTCATGGACGGTAAGCCGGTGGCGTTCGTGGTACTGGATGCCTTTGGCAAGTACACCCATATGGCCGATGCCAGCCGCCTGAAGAAATGGCTGGAAAGCGGCAAGGCCACGCCGGTGGCCGCAGCGGCCCTGAGCTACAAGAAGCAGCGGCAGGCACTGCGGGCGCAACAAATGAGTGCTTCGGCTGGCAAGCTCGCGCAGTGACGGCGTGGTGTACGGCGAGGGGATTGTGCGAGTGCGCGGGTTGGCGCATTAATTGCCTGTCATGAGCCGTACCGCCGCATATTTTTCTTGATCTAAGCAGGTTTTTAGTTATTCACTAAAGAACTTATAACCTGTTCGTGATTGGCCGTGTATCGGCCAAGCGGCGTTGAACACGATTTCCCCATGCAGGTGCCGGAAGACGGCTCGACCATCAGCGATCCGTCTGGCCGAGCAGGATGTATGGGTATGCCGGCCCTGTCCGATGTGTTGCCTTTTCCACTTGAGGCGCCTTGAAAACCACGTGCCAGATGCCGGGTCACCGCGCCGCGCATGACCGCCAGAGGAAACCTGATGGAACACAATATCTCGCTTATCACCACTCTGGCCGGGGGCTTCGGCCTGGCGCTGATCTTCGGCTTCATCGCCGAGAAGCTGAAGTTGCCGGCGCTGATCGGCTACCTCTGTGCCGGCATCCTGCTGGGCCCGTCGACACCGGGTTTCGTCGCTGACATCGAGCTGGCTTCGCAGCTTTCCGAGATCGGCGTGATGCTGCTGATGTTCGGCGTCGGCCTGCACTTTTCCCTGAACGACCTGCTGGCGGTGAAGAAGATCGCCGTGCCCGGTGCCGTGGTGCAGATGGGGCTGGCGACCGTGCTGGGCCTGGGTATCGCCATGTGGTGGGGCTGGAGCTTCGGCGCGGGGCTGATCTTCGGACTTTCATTGTCCTGCGCCAGTACCGTGGTACTGCTCAAGGCGCTGGAATCGCGTGGCATCCTCGACTCGATGAATGGCCGTATCGCGGTCGGCTGGCTGGTGGTGGAAGACCTGGCGACCGTACTGGTGCTGGTCCTGCTGCCGCCGCTGGCCGGCGTGCTGGGCGGCACTGTGCAGCCGGAGGCCGCCGCGCATCCGTTGTGGTACACCCTGGGCAAGACGCTGTTGCTGGTGGCCGGTTTCATCGTGGTGATGCTGGTCGCGGGACGGCGCGTGCTGCCCTGGTTGCTGCTGCAGGTGGCCAAGACCGGCTCGCGCGAGCTGTTCACCCTGTCGGTGATCGCCGCCGCCATCAGCATCGCCTACGGCGCAGCCGCGTTGTTCCAGGTGTCCTTCGCGCTGGGGGCGTTCTTCGCCGGCATGGTGATGCGTGAGTCCGACCTCAGCCACCGCGCCGCCGAGGAATCCCTGCCGCTGCGTGATGCTTTCGCGGTGCTGTTCTTCGTCTCGGTCGGCATGCTGTTCGATCCCATGGTGCTGGTCGAGGAGCCGCTCCATGTGCTGGCGGTGGTCGGCATCATCGTGGTCGGCAAGACTGTGGCGGCGGCCGTGCTGGTGCTGGCGCTGCGCTATCCGCTGAATACCGCCCTGACCGTGGCGGCGAGTCTGGCGCAGATCGGCGAGTTCTCCTTCATCCTTGCCGGCCTGGGGCTGGCGCTGGGGCTGATGCCGCAGGAAGGCCTCAGCCTTGTACTGGCCGGCGCGCTAATTTCCATCGCGCTCAACCCGGCGGTATTCGGCCTGATCAAACCCTTCAAGGAGCTGGCGCTGCGCCGTTCCGCCTTCGCACGCAAACTGGAGCAGCGCGAAGACCACCTGGCCGTGCTGCCGATGAGCACCGAGCGCAAGTACCTGGAAGGCCAGGTCGTGGTGGTCGGTTATGGCCGTGTCGGCCGTCGTATCACCC
Source organism: Pseudomonas sp. ABC1 (assembly GCF_013395055.1). Taxonomy (NCBI): domain Bacteria; kingdom Pseudomonadati; phylum Pseudomonadota; class Gammaproteobacteria; order Pseudomonadales; family Pseudomonadaceae; genus Pseudomonas; species Pseudomonas sp. ABC1. The sequence continues at coordinate 2,066,031 of NZ_CP058349.1, read as the reverse complement.
GTACCCTGAGCGAGCGCAACATTCCCTTCGTGGTGGTCGAGCAGAACCGCGAGCGGGTGGAGCAGATTCGTGCCGAGGGCATCCCGGCGGTCAGTGGTGATTCGGCTGCGCCGGAAACCTTGATCCAGGCGCACATCGCCGATGCGGCGATGCTGGTGATCGCGACGCCCGATCCGATGAACGTGCTGCCCATGGTGGAAATCGCGCGGACGCTGAACCCGGATATCGAAGTGGTCATTCGTACCCACAGTCCTGATGCGGTGGAAATCTTCCGCAAGGAAGGCCTGGGCCAGGTGTTCTTCGACGAAGAGGAACTGGCGCGCGGTATGAAGGCGCACATCCTGTCTAAATTCGCCCCCGCCGAGGACGAGCCGCAACCGAATGGCCACGGTCATCACGGTTCGGCGGCCTGATCTCTATTAGGTATATGCCACGCGGTTGTGGCCTTGCCGTTGGATGCCCGTCGTTACTCTGAGGCGTAACGACGGTCCGTCGAGTCTCAGATCCAGCCCAGCCAGCGCCACCAGGTGGCGGCGAACAGCAGCATCAGCAGGTAGCCGGCCAGGGTCAGCCAGATACCGGTGCGCAGGAACTGCTTCGAGGTGAAGGTATCGGTGGCGATGCACACCATGTTCTGCGGCGCGTTGATCGGCAGCAGGAAGCCGAAGCTCATGACGAAGCCCAGCAGCATGCTCATGCCCAGCGGCTTGATATCGCCGCCCAGGTGCTGCAGCAGCGCGATCATGATCGGCAACATGGCCGAGGTCAGTGCGGTGGCGCTGGCAAAGCCCAGGTGGATGAGGATCAGGAACAGCCCGAGCACCGCGAACACCCAGAACGGCGACATGCCTTCCATGCCCAGGTGCGTCACCATCAGCTTGGCCAGCCAGCCGCCGGCGCCCGTGGCGAGCACGGCGGTGCCGAGGCTGATACCCACGCCGAAGACGATCACCGTGCCCCATGGGATGCGCGACTGCGCTTCTTTCCAGCCCATCACGCCGATGCCGGGCAGCATCAGCAGCGCCAGGCCGACCATGGTGGTGGAAGCAGTATCGAAGCTGTGCAGCTTGCCTTCGGTGGCCCAGAACGCCAGCAGGGTCAGGCTGATGGCCAGCAGGCGACGTTCGTTGCCGGTCATCGGGCCGAGTTCCGACAGCGCCTTGCGCACCGCTTCCTTGCCGCCTTCGATGCGGTCGGTTTCCGGCGGCATGACCTTGAGGATCACCCAGTAGAGGATGCCGGACATCACCAGGCTCCAGGGCGCCCCGGCGATCAGCCAGTCCATCCAGGTCACCGACTCGCCGAGCAGCTTCTGCATGAAGCCGACGCTCAGCAGGTTCTGCGCCGCCGAGGTCTGGATGCCGACGTTCCAGATGCTGGTGGCCTGGGCCACCAGGATCATGATGCCGCCGGCGAAGGCCGAGCGCTTGTCGACGCCGAAGGCGGCGATGATGCCCATCATGATCGGCACCAGGCAGGCGACCCGCGCCGTGGCGCTGGGCACGATGAAGCTGAGCAGGATGGTCACCACGGTGGCGCCGATCAGCACCCGGTGGGTGCTGGCGCCGACCTTGGACAGGGTGGCGAGGGCGATGCGCTTGTCCAGGCCGGTATGGGTCATGGCGGCGGCGATGAACAGCGCCGAGGCCACCAGCGCCAGGGCCGAGTTGGCGAAACCGGCCAGGCCCATGGCAAGGGCGTCCTTGGTGCCGATCAACTGGGTCGGATCGGCGATCTTCGGTGCGCTGCCGAGCAGGAACGCCATCAGCGCCATGATGATGATGGCACTGACTTCATAGGACACCGACTCGCTGATCCAGACGATCACCGCGAAGGCGAGGATCGCCAGCATGCGCTGGCCGGCCACTGGCAGATCGTTCTGCTCCGGCAGCAGCAGGATGGCAACCGCCGCCAGCAGGCCGACCAGCAGCCCCCAGGGCAGGCGCAGAGCAAGGGGTTTGACAGTTGTATTCATGGGTATGGCTCACGCAGGGCAAAAACTGACTCTAGCTCGTTATCGGGCCTGCACCATTGAGGCAGGTCAGCCATGAACCGCTCTGGCCTGCACCTTGGCGCCTTCCGGACGCTAGCCGAAGTAGATGATAGACGTATGAAGCCGGCTGTTCTTTCCTGCCTGGTGCGGATTCGTTCGGGGGGCTGTGCGTGCTGCAAGCAGTGGCAGGGGGAATGTGCCGTGCAATGGGCCGAACGCGGAGCTACATCACCGCGCAACGGTAGGTGGGTTGAGACGCCTGGTGGAGATACCCATCGACCTGTGATGGGTATCTCATGGCGATCAGACCTGCAGGTTCGGCTCGTCAGAGGATCGCGTCAAGGTGGCGGCTGCTGACAGGCCAAGCCCGCGTGGCCTCGTCAGAACCTGTAAGTGGCCGAGACCTGGAAGTTGCGTGGTGCGCCGTAAAAGGTTGTTGGCCAAGTGCTGATGTTCTGTCCAATGCTCTGGTAATACTTCTCGTCGAGAAGGTTGTTCAGTGCGAAGCGCAAATCCAGATGCTCAGAGGCTTTGTATGTGGTGATCAGGTCGATGACGCTGTAGTCCTCTTGTTCTACTTTCCAATTCTGTCCGGACGTCGTTCCTTCGTTGTAAACGGCGCTTTGATAATAGAAGCTCGCACCGACGCGCCAGCGGTTCAGTGCATTTGGCAGGTTATACATGGATGTAGCCTTGAACTGGTGGCGCGGGATGTCCGTATCGAACAGTTTTCCCTCGTTGGCAGTATTGGCATCTTTTTTATATTTCGCTTCAGCGAAGGCGTACCCAGCGGCAAGTTGCCAGGCTGGCGTGATGGCACCATTGAGTTCTATCTCGATGCCTTTGCTGCGGACCTTTCCTGCGGGCTCGTAGCATGTCGAGCTTGGGTAGACGTTGCACGTCGTGGGGTCATCCACTTCGCTGGAGCGGTTCTCCTGATCGATCAGAAATATCGCGATGCTGGCGTTCAGTGCGCCATCGAAGTATTCCCCTTTTATACCGACTTCGTAGTTCTTTCCTTCGATGGGGTCAATAAGCTGGCCACTGGTGTTCCGGTTGGACTGGGGCTGGAATATGTCCGTGTAGCTGGTATAGAGCGTATGGTTCTGATCCAGGTCGTAGAGAAGTCCGGCGTAGCGAGTAAGGTGTCGTGTCTCCTTGGCCTCGGTGATACTGATGTCGCCTTTCCAGTTGTAGAGATATTGGTAGTCATACCAATCGAGGCGTGTGCCCACTATCAGCTTCAGTTGATCGTTGAGGGTAAAACGCCCAGTGGCATAGAGGCCTTCCTGGGTCATGTCGCGGATGTCCATGAAGTCGTAGAGATTCACACTTGGCTTGGCCCAGGAGCCTGGATCGAACGAGTGGGGGTCGATGTCGGTTGCCACGGCGGTCGTCCCTGATCCGTGAGTATCGTAATCATTTTCTCTGTAGCTGTAGCCCAGTACGATTTCATGTGTCCTGTTTAACAGTTGGAAAGGACCATTGAGATAAATGTCGTAGCTGCTTTGGGTATCCTTGTACTGGCCACCTGATACGTTATAGCGGAGTGAGCCAAGGTTGTTGGCACGTCGTGCTGGATAGCCACCATAGTAATTCAGACTTGACCAACTCCTATTACCTGATACGCGCAAAGCCCAATCATTATCGAATCTGTATTGCAGTTCCAGATGCAATGTGTCCATCTCCTTGTCCCAGTATTCCCAGTTCGCCAGGAACGACGTCGATCTTGACAGATGAAGGTCACCTCCATTCACCGCGGTAGGTAATCCGCCTCCCCAGGCAACATTGTTGTTTTCGTTCTGATGGTTGTAACTCAAGGTCAGGGTTGTCGAATCGCTTATTTCCGCCTCGCCAATGGCATAGAACAGGCTGTGTTCCTTGCTGAGTTCGTCCTGGAATGAGTTACCGTCCTGATAGCTGGCAACGGCTCGGCCGCGCAACTTGCCGTTTTCAATGAGCGGTCCGGAAACATCGAGTTCACTGCGGTAATTGTCCCAACTTCCTGCGCTCAGGTTTATCGAAGACTGGAACTCGGCAGTCGGACGTTTACGTACAAGGTTTATTGCCGCAGAGGGGTTTCCAGTGCCCTGAATGAGGCCGTTGGCACCACGAACGATTTCTACACGGTCATACATGGCCAGATTGGCAGGGCTGATGGTATCGGTTGAATTCAGATCGATGGGTAAACCGTCATACATGATGTTGTCGACCGGGAAACCTCTGGCGTAGAGGTTGTAACGTTCCGCGCCGTTTTTCTGCATGTTCAGGCCGGGCGTTTTCATGGCGGCATCATTGATGGTGGATAGCCCTTGATCTTCGATCTGTTGTCTGGTGACGACGCTGACCGACTGTGGCGTTTCCCTGATCGACAGGTTCATCTTGGTCGCGGTGCTGGTGACGCCAGTGGTATAGCTGCCCGTACCTTCTGTCGTCGCGCTATTTCTCAACGACGAGCCGGTGATGCTGGTTGCCTCCAGCGTCATTGCCTTGTCGCGCACGATCAGGGTGAAGCTGCCGCTACCCAGTTCGACCGCTTGCAGGTTGCTGCCGCCCAGCAATTGTTGCAGGCCCTGTAGCACGCCGTGATTGCCTTGCAGGCCCGGGCTGCGCTGCTGGCTGGCGGCGCCGGGCTGGAAGGAGATGCTGCTGCCGGTGATGCTGGAGAAGCGTGCGATGGCCGCCTCCAGCGGGCCGGCGGGGATGTCGAAGTGGTACTGGGCGCTACTGTCCTGCGCCCAGGCGGAAGTGGTCAGGCTTGTGCCGAGGACAGTGACGCTCAGGGCGCCGATCAGGGCGAGGTGGATGGCGGCGGGCAGGCGCCGTTTGCTGGGGCTGTGGGCGTTCATGGATTCTCCAGGGGCCGGTTGGCGTTCTGGGCGCTGTATGCGCCTCTGACTACCAAGTCGAACGAGAATCGAAATCGACAACGCCCGGACCAACTATTTTCTGCCAGGCGGTGTTCATCGCCTTGCCGATTGCCTGGGTGCGGCTTCCACCCGGGTCCAGTAGCGACTGAAGCGGCGGACACGGATCGGCAGGGTGTGGCTCAGGTTGTCGAGCACGGTGTCGCTGTCCGCCAGCTGGAAGGCACCGGAAATCCTCAGGCCAGCCACGTCCGACGCATAACCCAGGTAGCCGGGGCGATGGCGCGACAACTCGTCGAGGAAGTCACCCAGGCGCCAGTCGCTGGCGATCAGTTGACCGTGTGTCCAGGCGTCGCTGTGGGCTGGAAGGGTTTCGACGGGCCGGGTGCCCTGGCGGTCGAAGTGCAGGCGCTGGCCGGCTTCGACGCGCATGGTGTGCTCGCTGTCGAGCGGGCGTGCTTCGACCGCATGCTGCAACACATCCAGGGTGGTCCGGCCATCTTCGCTGCGCACCAGGAAGCGCGTGCCCAGGGCGCGCAGCGTGCCCTGCGGGGTCTGCACGATAAAGGGGCGGCCCGCCGGGTCCGTGGCGGTTTCAACGCAGATTTCTCCGCTGTGCAAGTACAGCTCGCGCAGGCTGGCGCTGTAGCGCAGGTCCAGGGCGCTGGCGCTGTTCAGTTGCAGCAGGCTGCCATCTTCCAGGCGGCGTTGCAGGCGTTGGCCCACGTCGGTGTGCAGGTCGGCCAGGCGGCGTTGTATGGGCGAACTGTACAGGCCCAGGCTGGCGACACCGCCGGTGGTCAACAGCAAGGCCAGGACCTTGAGGGTGGCGCGGCGTTTTTCGCGGGCGTTGTCGAGGGCCGGGCGGGCCAGCGCTGGGGGCAGGTTGCCCAGCTTGGCCTGCAGCTTTTCCACGCGCGCCCAGGCCTGCCGGTGCCGTGGGTCGCTGAGCAGCCAGTGTTCGTGTGCCTCGCGAACCTGCGGGTCGGCGGGCTGCAGATAGAGATCCACATACCATTGCGCGGCGCTTTCCAGGGTTTCCAGGTCGGCGGCCATGTCAGTCTTCGACCAGCAGCAGGCAGCGGGCCATGGCGCGCACGAAGTGCTTGCGCACGGTGTTGGTGGAAATGCCCAGGTGCTGGCCGATGCCGACGAGGCTCATGCCGTCGAGCTGGGCCATGAGGAATATCTCGCGTCCGCGTGGCCCGAGTTCGTCGAGCATGCTGTCGATTTCCAGCAGTGTCTCGATGACCAGGCTGTGGGCTTCCGGCGAAGGCTGGAGCGCTTCCGGGCGACTGGCCAGGGCTTCCAGGTAGGCCTGCTCCAGTGCCCGCCGCCGGAATCGGTCGATCAGCAGGCTGCGGGCGATACTCGACAGGTAGGCGCGAGGCTCGCGCAATTCGCTGGCCTTGCGTCGCAGCAATACCTGCAGGAAGGTGTCGTGGGTCAGGTCCGCCGACTGCTCCGAACAGTCCAGGCGCTTGCGTATCCAGCCCCGTAGCCAGTCGTTGTGCTGTTCGTAGAGCTGGTGGAGGGCTCGCTGTTGCGAGGGATCGGACTGGGGCATGGGGCTCTGGGTCTGGCGATTCAATGATAATTAATATCACTGGCAGGCCTGGCCAGCAACTGAGCCTGTCTGTGGCTTGGAGTCCCCTGGTGAAGGCTCTTCATGGCTCGATCGCCAGGAAATCCCGTCATCCATGCGGCGGTGATCGCAATACCGTGCACCTGGGTCCCCGCCTTCGCGGGGACGGCGGCGGTGAAGTTACGATGGTGTTTCGGCGTTGGTAAGTGCTCTCCGTCTCCCGTCATTCCCGCGAAGGCGGGAATCCATGCGGTGGTGATCGCAATACCGGGGGCGACGTGTACATGATGCAGCGGTCGAGCGACTACATCATGTGGGGACCTTCAGTCCTGCCGTTTCAGTGTCTTGACCCCGTCGGCGGTGCCGAGCAGCAGCAGGTCGGCCGGGCGGGCTGCGAACAGGCCGTTGCAGACTACGCCGACGATGGCGTTGATCTGCGCTTCCAGCTCTGGCGCGAAGCCGATCGACAGGTTGTGCACGTCGAGGATGACGTTGCCATTGTCGGTCACCACGCCTTCGCGATAGACCGGGTCGCCGCCCAGTTTCACCAGTTGCCGGGCGACATGGCTGCGGGCCATGGGGATGACTTCCACCGGTAGCGCAAAGGCGCCGAGGCGTTCGACCAGCTTGCTGCCATCGGCGATGCAGATGAAGGTTTTGGCCACGGCGGCGACGATTTTCTCGCGGGTCAGCGCGGCACCGCCGCCCTTGATCAGTTCCAGGTGGGCGTTGGCCTCGTCGGCGCCGTCGACGTAGAACTCCAGTTCGCTCACCGAGTTCAGGTCGTAGACCGGGATGCCGTGTTTTTTCAGGCGCTGCGCCGTCGCTTCGGAACTGGCCACCGCACCGTCGAAGAAGCCCTTGTGCTGTGCCAGCAGGTCGATGAAGAAGTTGGCGGTCGAGCCGGTGCCGACGCCGACGATGCTCTTGTCATTCAGCAGCGGGCGGATATGGTCGACGGCGGCCTGGGCGACGGCCTGCTTGAGCTGGTCCTGGGTCATGGTGTGTCCGGTCAGGGGGATTTTGTCGGCGATTATAACCCCTGGCAGGCGTTTCATTGCGTCGCTGGTCCTGCTGTTTGCCGCGGAGTAGACTCGACGGCTTTCCGTGATTCGCCAAGACCCAGCCAATGCTCGAGAACTACGTCAAGAAAATCCTCACGTCCCGCGTCTATGACGTGGCCGAGGAAACCCCCCTGCAACCTGCCCGCCAATTGTCCGAGCGCCTGGGCAACCAGATTCTGCTCAAGCGCGAAGACCTGCAGCCGGTGTTCTCCTTCAAGATTCGCGGTGCTTACAACAAGCTGGCGCAATTGACTGCCGAAGAGCGGGCGCGGGGCATTGTCACGGCGTCGGCCGGCAACCATGCCCAGGGTGTTGCCCTGGCTGCGAAGCATCTCGGCATCAAGGCGACCATCGTCATGCCGCGCACCACGCCAGAGCTCAAGGTCCAGGGCGTGCGGGCACGGGGCGGCAAGGCCGTGCTGCATGGCGACGCCTTCCCCGAGGCGCTGGCGCATTCGTTGAAGCTGGTCGAAGAGAAGGGCTACGCCTATATCCACCCTTATGATGACCCCGACGTGATCGCCGGCCAGGGCACGGTGGCGATGGAGATCCTGCGCCAGCATCAGGGGCCGATCGACGCGATTTTCGTGCCGGTGGGCGGTGGTGGCCTGGTGGCGGGCATCGCCGCCTACGTCAAATACCTGCATCCGGAAACCCGGGTGATCGGGGTCGAGCCGGACGACTCCAACTGCCTGCAAGTGGCGCTGGCCAACGGCGAGCGGACCGTGCTGGAGCAGGTCGGCCTGTTCGCCGACGGGGTCGCCGTGGCGCAGATCGGCGAGCATACGTTCGAAGTCTGTCGCCGTTACGTCGATGAGGTGATCACGGTCAGTACCGACGAAATCTGCGCGGCGATCAAGGATATCTACGACGACACCCGCTCGATCACCGAGCCTGCCGGCGCGCTGGCCGTTGCCGGTATCAAGAAGTACGTGGCACGCGATGCCGTGCAGGGCCAGGTGCTGGTGGGCATCGACTCCGGGGCCAATATCAATTTCGATCGCCTGCGCCATGTCGCGGAGCGTTCCGAGCTGGGCGAGCGGCGCGAAGCGATCATCGCCGTGACCATCGCCGAGCAGCCCGGCAGCTTCAAGGCGTTCTGCGAGGCCATCGGCAAGCGGCAGATCACCGAGTTCAACTATCGCTACCACAGCGGCAAGGAGGCGAGCATCTTCGTTGGCGTGCAGACGCACCCGGAGAACGACCCGCGCGAAGCCTTGCTGGACAGCCTGCGGGAGCAGGGTTTTCCGGTACTCGACCTGACCGACAACGAGCTGGCCAAGCTGCATATCCGTCACATGGTGGGTGGGCATACGGCGCAGGTGAGCGATGAGCGGGTACTGCGTTTCGAGTTCCCGGAGCGCCCCGGTGCCTTGTTCAACTTCCTCAACAAGCTGGGCGGGCGCTGGAACATTTCCATGTTCCACTACCGCAACCACGGGGCGGCGGATGGTCGCGTAGTGGCGGGTCTGCAGGTGCCGGAAGACGAGCTGCCCCTGCTGACGGCGGCACTGGAAAAGATTGGTTACCGCTATTGGGATGAAACCGACAATCCAGCCTATAAGCTGTTCCTCGGTTAACCCTGCGATCACCCGGAGCGAATATGGAATATTACCTGGCAATCAGGATCTTTCACGGCATTGCTGGAGTCCTGCTGGCCCTGGGCGTGATCGCCCATATCCTGATGTTCTGGAAGGCGGTGCGTCGTGACGAGCCGGAGCTTCTGCAACGTCGCTTGCGGCGTACCCGGCTGGCCTCGTTGCCGGCGATGACGCTGGTGGCACTGGCGCTGCCGTTCAGTGGCTGGTGGATGGCGCACCTGGCGGGCTGGCCACTGGGGCAGCTCTGGCTGCTGCTGAGCAACCTGCTGTTCGTCCTGCTGATTCCGCTGGTGCTGTTGCTGGTGGGGCGCTTGAACGCCTGGGAGGCGCTGGGTACGGCTGTCGTACCGGCAGCCCTGCCGCGCACAACGACCCTTTATGCGGTGCTGATCGTACTGGTGTTGCTGGCGATCATGGGGCTGATGGGCGCCAAGCCGCTCTGATTGGAGGCTTCAACAGACTGCAAGAAAGAGCCCTGCAGGGCTTTTCTTGCAGGTTGCGCATCAGCGCAGGCTGATCACCTTCCAGCCGCGGCTGCGTGCCTCGGCTTCCAGCTTGGGATCGGGGTCGACCGCGACAGGGTGGCTGACACGGCCGAGCAGCGGCAGGTCGTTCCAGGAGTCGCTGTAGAAGTGACTGCCTTCGAGGTCATGCCCGTTTTCTTCCAGCCAGCGCTCCAGCCGGGTGACTTTTCCCGCCTGGAAGCAGGGGATGTCCGTCGCCCGCCCGGTGTAGCGGCCATCCCGTACTTCGCATTCGGTGGCCAGCAGAGTATCGACGCCCAGGCGAGCGGCGATGGGGCCGGTGATGAAGCGGTTGGTGGCCGTGATGATGACGACCTTGTCGCCCGCGTCCCGATGCTGGCGCAGCAGTGCCTCGCCCTGGGGCAGGATGATCGGCTCGATGCAGTCGCGCATGAAATCTCGGTGCCATGCGTCGAGCTGGTCGGGTTCGCTGCGCCCGAGGATTTCCTGGCAGAAGTTCTGGTAGGCCAGTACGTCCAGGCGTCCGGCCAGGTAATCCTGGTAGAAGGCATCGTTGCGGGCGCGGTATGCATCGGCATCGACGATACCGCGACGGCACAGGTAGTCGCCCCAGGCGTGGTCGCTGTCGCCGGCCAGAAGGGTATTGTCGAGATCGAATAGTGCCAGGTGCACGGCGGACTCCTCAGGTTGCATGGCGAAAGGGCGCAGCATAGCCGAAAGCCCTGCGCCGTTGCCGTTTCCAGGCAGCGCGCTTTCGGCTGGCGGCCTTTTTGTGGAACAATGCTGCGATATGCGTTCTTGAGGTTTTCTGCCGTGATCGACTCCGATGGTTTCCGCCCGAATGTCGGCATCATCCTGGCCAACGATGCCGGGCAGTTGCTCTGGGCGCGGAGGATAAATCAGGATGCCTGGCAGTTCCCGCAGGGGGGGATCAACACCCGCGAGACGCCCGAGGAAGCGCTGTTTCGCGAGCTCAACGAAGAAGTCGGGCTCGATCCGCAGGATGTGAAAGTACTTGCCTGCACACGGGGCTGGTTACGTTATCGTCTGCCGCAGCGGTTGGTGCGCACCCACAGCCAGCCGTTGTGCATCGGACAGAAACAGAAGTGGTTTCTGCTGCGTCTGCTCTGCGATGATCGACGGGTTCGCATGGACCTGACCGGCAAACCCGAGTTCGATGACTGGCGCTGGGTGAGTTACTGGTATCCGCTGGGGCAGGTCGTTACCTTCAAGCGCGAGGTCTATCGTCGCGCCTTAAAAGAATTGGCCCCGCGCATCTGAGGCGCGGGACGGACGGGAGAAAGCCCCTGAGCATGCTCGGCACGCTACGCAAGATTGTCCAGGAAGTGAATGCCGCCCCAGACCTGAAGGCGGCATTGGGCATCATTGTGCTGAGGGTCAAGGAGGCCATGGGCAGCCAGGTCTGCTCGGTCTATCTGCTCGATCCCGAGTCCGGGCGCTTCGTCCTGATGGCCACCGAGGGCTTGAACAAGCGGGCCATCGGCAAGGTCAGCATGGCGCCCAACGAAGGTCTGGTCGGTCTGGTCAGTACCCGCGAGGAGCCGCTCAACCTGGAGCATGCCTCGGAACACCCGCGCTACCGCTACTTCGCCGAGACCGGTGAGGAGCGCTATGCCTCCTTCCTCGGTGCGCCGATCATCCACCACCGCCGTGTCATGGGCGTGTTGGTCATCCAGCAGAAGGAGCGTCGCCAGTTCGACGAGGGTGAGGAGGCCTTCCTCGTCACCATGAGTGCGCAACTGGCAGGCGTGATCGCACACGCCGAGGCGACCGGTTCGATCCGAGGCCTCGGGCGTGAAGGCAAGGGCATCCAGGAGACGCGTTTCCTGGGTATCGCCGGTGCGCCGGGGGCCGCTATCGGTACGGCGCTGGTGGTATTGCCACCGGCTGACCTGGACGTGGTGCCGGACAAGTCGGTGGAGAATATCGACGCCGAGCTGGCCCTGTTCTCCGCCGCGCTCGATGCCGTACGCGCTGACATGCGTGCATTGTCCGAGCGCCTGGCCGGGCAGATGCGCAAGGAAGAGCGGGCGCTGTTCGATGTCTACCTGATGATGCTCGACGACTCCGCGCTGGCGGGCGAGGTGGTCAAGGTCATCCGCACCGGCCAGTGGGCGCAGGGCGCCCTGCGTCGGGTGGTGAGCGGGCACGTCAGGCGTTTTGAATTGATGGACGACGCCTACCTGCGCGAGCGGGCATCCGATGTGCGGGATATCGGCCGGCGTCTGCTGGCGTACCTGCAACAGGCTCACCAGCAGACCCTGACCTACCCCGACAACACCATCCTGGTCAGCGAGGAACTGACGCCGGCCATGCTCGGCGAAGTGCCAGAAGGCAAGCTGGCCGGCATGGTTTCGGTGTTGGGATCGAGCAACTCGCACGTGGCCATCCTGGCGCGGGCCATGGGTATTCCCACGGTGATGGGGGCGGTCGACCTGCCGTATTCCAAGGTCGATGGCATCGACTTGATCATCGACGGTACCCGTGGCGAGATCATCACCAACCCCGGCAAGGTGCTACGCAAGAAATATGCGACGGTCATCGAGCAGGACCGCGAGCTGGCGCGTGGCCTGGATGTGCTGCGCGAGCTGCCTTGCGAGACCACCGATGGCCAGCGTATCCCGCTGTGGGTCAACACCGGTCTGCTGGCCGATGTGGTGCGGGCGCAGGAGCGGGGCGCCGAAGGCGTCGGCCTGTATCGCACGGAAGTGCCCTTCATGATCAAGGAGCGCTTCCCCAGCGAGAAGGAGCAACTGGCGATCTATCGCGAGCAGTTGCAGGCCTTCCATCCTTTGCCGGTGACCATGCGCAGCCTGGATATCGGGGGCGACAAGGCCCTGCCGTACTTCCCCATCCAGGAGGAAAACCCCTTCCTCGGCTGGCGCGGTATCCGCGTGACCCTGGATCATCCGGAGATCTTCCTGTTGCAGACGCGGGCCATGCTCAAGTCCAGCGAGGGTCTCAACAACCTGCGCATCCTGCTGCCGATGATTTCCGGTACGCGCGAGCTGGAAGAGGCGCTGCACCTGATCCAGCGCGCCTGGAACGAAGTGCGTGACGAAGGCACCGATGTGCGCATGCCGCCCATCGGCGTAATGATCGAAGTGCCGGCGGCGGTCTACCAGACGCGCGAGCTGGCGCGCATGGTGGATTTCATCTCGGTCGGCTCCAACGACCTGACGCAATACCTGCTGGCGGTGGATCGCAACAACCCACGGGTCGCCGACCTGTACGACTACCTGCACCCGGCGGTGCTGGAGGCGTTGCAGCGGGTGGTCACCGATGCGCATGCCGAAGGCCGTCCGGTGAGCATCTGTGGCGAAATGGCCGGCGATCCGGCGGCGGCATTGCTGCTGCTGGCGATGGGCTTCGACAGCCTGTCGATGAACGCCACCAACCTGCCCAGGGTCAAGTGGATGGTGCGTCAGGTCAGCTCCCAGGTGGCTCGCGACCTGCTGGAGCAGGTCATGCAACTGGAAAGCCCGCAGGCGATACGCAGCCTGGTGCAGGAGACCCTGCGCGGCCTCGGTCTGGATCGTCTGATCAATCCGTCCGCTGCTGTCTGACTACTTGGTCATTGCATAAAGGGGATGGGGCTTGCGTCTTTTGCCCTCTCCCCGGCCCTCTCCCGCAAGCGGGAGAGGGGGTAGAAATATGCACCTATCTAGGTTGCATGCGATCTGACTATCTTTTCACGGCCCGTCCGCGTGCTTTTCGTTACCATGTGCGCTTGCGTCTGCCGCCCCATGGTGGCTGGCCAGTCGCCATTTGTTTTGCTTGCCTAGGAGAACTCAATGCTGCCTTACCCGCAGATCGATCCAGTCGCGCTGTCCCTGGGACCGCTGCAGATTCACTGGTATGGCCTGATGTACCTGGTCGGCATCGGAGGCGCCTGGTTCCTGGCTGCGCGGCGGTTGCAGGCATTCGATCCGAGCTGGAGCCGGGAGAAGCTTTCCGATCTGGTGTTCTGGGTCGCCATGGGCGTGATCGTCGGCGGGCGTCTCGGCTATGTACTGTTCTACGACCTGAGCGCCTACCTGAACGACCCCAGCCTGATCCTGCAGGTGTGGAAGGGCGGCATGTCCTTCCATGGCGGTTTGCTGGGCGTGCTGCTGTGCACCTGGATCTTCGCCAAACGCAACGGCAAGGGTTTCTTCCAACTGATGGACTTCATCGCGCCGCTGGTGCCCATTGGCCTGGGTGCCGGGCGTATCGGCAACTTCATCAATGCCGAGCTCTGGGGCAAGGCCAGCGATGTGTCCTGGGCCATGGTGTTCCCGACCGATCCGCAGCAGTTGGCGCGCCATCCCTCGCAGCTCTACCAGTTCGCGCTGGAGGGCGTCGCGCTGTTCGCCATCCTCTGGTTCTACTCGCGCAAGCCGCGTCCGACGATGGCGGTGTCCGGCCTGTTTGGTGTCTGCTACGGGGTTTTCCGCTTTATCGTGGAGTTCGTGCGGGTGCCGGATGCCCAGCTCGGCTACCTGGCCTGGAACTGGCTGACCATGGGGCAAGTGCTGTGCCTGCCGATGATCCTGGGCGGGCTGGCGTTGATGATCTACGCCTATCGCCGTGATGCGGCCCTGGGAGGTGCACGGTGAAGCAGTATCTCGACCTGATGCGCCATGTGCGCGAGCATGGCACCTTCAAGAGCGACCGCACCGGCACCGGCACCTACAGCGTGTTCGGCCACCAGATGCGCTTCGACCTGGCCGACGGTTTTCCCCTGGTGACGACCAAGAAGTGCCACTTGCGCTCAATCATCCACGAACTGCTGTGGTTCCTGCAGGGCGACACCAATATCAAGTACCTGAAGGACAATGGCGTACGGATCTGGGACGAGTGGGCCGATGAGAGCGGCGACCTCGGGCCGGTCTACGGTTACCAGTGGCGTAGCTGGCCGGCGCCGAACGGCGAGTCCATCGACCAGATCGGTAAACTGATCGAAATGATCCGCAGCAATCCGGATTCGCGCCGTCTGATCGTCTCGGCCTGGAACCCGGCGCTGGTCGAACAGATGGCGCTGCCGCCCTGCCATGCGCTGTTCCAGTTCTATGTGGCGGACGGGCGCATCAGTTGCCAGCTCTACCAGCGTTCGGCGGATATCTTCCTCGGCGTGCCGTTCAACATCGCCAGCTACGCCTTGCTGACCATGATGGTGGCGCAGGTGTGCGGGTTGCAGCCGGGCGAGTTCATCTGGACCGGGGGCGATTGTCATCTGTATGCCAACCACCTGGAGCAGGCTGACCTGCAGCTGTCGCGCGAGCCGCTGCCGCTGCCGCGCATGCGCTTGAACCCGTCTGTCGGTGAGTTGCTGGATTTTCGTTTCGAGGACTTCGAGTTGCTCGACTATCAGGCGCACCCGCATATTCCGGCGCCTGTCGCGGTCTGAGACTGACCCTGTGCCTGTACTGGCCAGGTACAGCCTGGTCAGTACTTTGGTCGCTCACGCGCACCGTCATCGTTGTGTCATAGTTCTCGCGTAGGATAGGACGACGGGATATTACGGGAGTAAGTCGCATGCGCCGGGTGGTGTTCAATCAGAAGGGTGGTGTCGGCAAGTCCAGCATTACCTGCAACCTGGCGGCTGTCAGCGCCTCCCAGGGCTATCGCACATTGCTGGTGGACCTGGATGCACAAGCCAACTCCACGCACTACCTGACCGGGTTGACGGGCAACGATATTCCCGTGGGGATCGCGGATTTCTTCAAGCTGATCCTCTCTTCCAGTCCGGCGGCCAAGAAGGCGCGCCCGACCATTCATGAAACCGCCATCGAAAACCTGCACCTGATCACCGCCTCGCCGGAATTGGCCGACCTGCAGCCCAAGCTCGAGGCCAAACACAAGATCAACAAGCTGCGCAAACTGCTCGAAGGCCTCTCTGAGGAGTACGAGCGCATCTATATCGATACGCCGCCAGCGCTGAATTTCTACACGGTTTCCGCCTTGATCGCGGCGGATCGCTGCCTGATACCCTTCGACTGCGACACCTTCTCCCGGCAGGCACTGTACGGGCTGCTGGAGGAGATCGAGGAGATCAAGGAAGACCACAACGAAGACCTTCAAGTCGAAGGCATCGTGGTCAATCAGTTCCAGCCGCGTGCGGCGTTGCCGCAGCAGATGATCGACGAGCTGGTGGCCGAGGGCCTGCCGGTGTTGCCGGTGCACCTCATGAGTTCGGTGCGCATGCGTGAGTCGCACCAGGCCTGCATGCCGCTGGTGGTGTTCGATCCGAAGCACAAGCTGACCCAGCAGTTCGTCGAGCTGCACGACCTGCTGGAAGAGGCTTCCTGAGGTTCAGCTTTCGCTCGCGGTTTCGCTTGGCGACAAGGCGGCGGCTTCGACGCTGTCGTCCGGCTTGCGGAAGACGTAGAACAGATTGGGTTCACTGACCACATAGATTGCACCATCGCTACCCATGGCCACCCCTTCCGCCTGGGGGATGGAGTTTTTCAGGCCGTGCTGGCCCATCAGCAGCGACAGGGTGCCGAGCGGCTTGCCCTGGCGGTCCAGTTCCAGCAAGACCCGCGATTCGTCCGACAGGGCCAGCAGGTGCCCGGTGCGTTCGATGAACTGCAGGCTGGAAAGGTCGCGCATCAGCAGGCGGCGGTCGCGCATATCGTCCAGCTCCAGGCTCAGCGCGTCATGGAAGGGGCCGCCCGCGTACCCCTGCACTTCGATGATGCGCATCGGGTCGCGCTCCTGACCGACGAACAGACGCTTGCCGGCGATATCGTAGGCCAGTCCCTCGAAGCCTTTGTTGCCGACGTTGCCGTCGCTCAGGTCGAGCATCGGCAGGCGGGAGACATCCAGCTTCAGGGTGTCGTCCTCAAGCGTGACCTTGACCAGCTTCTGACGACGCTCATCGGCGATCACATAGCGGTTCGGCCCGACGTACTCGACCGCTTCGGGGTCTTCCAGGCCGTCCAGGGGAATGCGCCGCAGCACGTCTCCGTACAGCGAGAGCTCGATCAGTTCGGGATTGCGGTTGGTGACGGTGAACAGGCTGTTGCGGTCCGGGTCGAAGGTCAGCGCCGAGACCTGGTCGATGCCTTCCAGGTGGTGGCCTTCGATGACCACCCGATAGTCCGCCAGACGGATGGAGTCTTCCGCCAGCGGCGCGATGCTCTGGCGTGCGCCCAGCCACACGCGTTCGAAGGCGCGGTGCTGCTGCCCCATGTAGATCCCGGCGGTCGCCAGGGCAGTGACCACGGCCAGCAAGCCCACACGTACAACGGTAAAACGCATGTTCCAGGCACTCCCGTACAGATAGGCGGCCAGCATAGTACGGGAAGATGAACCCAGTCTTAATGGATTTCGTTATCGACTTGGTTCACCGGAGAAAGGCGTGCTGCCTGGGGCGGCCTGGCTGCAATGTGCTCTGCCAGGCCGCCCCAGGCCATTGCTGTCAGCGAGCCTGGGTTTCCACGCGCGAGTGGCCGACCAGTTCCAGCACGATATGATCGCCGGATTGCAGTGGGCCGACGCCAGCGGGTGTGCCGGTGGAGATCACGTCACCCGGTTGCAGGCTGAAATGGCCGGCGATGTGCTGGACCAGTGCGAGGATCGGGTTGAGCATGTCGCGGCTGTTGCCGTCCTGGCGCACTTCGCCGTTGATGCTCAGACGGATGCCGATGTCGTTCAGATCGTCGATGGCGTCGCCAGAGACGAAAGGTGCCAGCACATAGGCGCCGTCGAAGGATTTCGCCAGCTCCCAGGGATAGCCCTTTTCCTTCAGGTTGGCCTGGACGTCGCGCAGGGTCAGGTCGAGGGAGGGGGCGAAGCCGGAAATGGCATCCAGCACTTCTTCGGCAGAGGGTTTGTGCGACAACGGCTTGCCGATCAATACGGCGATTTCCGCTTCGTAGTGGACGGTGCCGCGATCCTGCGGAATGGCGAAGCCGCCTTCGCTGCCCACGGTGCAACTGCCTGGCTTGATGAACAGCAGGGGTTCGCTCGGAACCGGGTTGTTCAACTCCTTGGCATGCTCGGCGTAGTTGCGGCCCACGCAGACCACCTTGCCCAGAGGGTAGTGGATCGGTGTGCCATCGACGTACTGGTGCTGGTAGCTCATCTGCGGATCTCCACGGTGGCGGTTTCTTATACGGCAAATATCTTGCCGGGGTTCATGATGCCGTTCGGGTCGAAGGTGGTCTTGATCGCCTTCATGTAGGCGATCTCGGCTTCGGAGCGGCTGTAGCCCAGGTAGTCGCGCTTGGTCATGCCGACGCCGTGCTCGGCGGAAATCGAGCCGTTGTACTTCTGCACGGTCTCGAAGACCCATTTGTTGACCTTGGCGCAACGGGCGAAGAAGGTGTCCTTGTCCAGGTCATCGGGCTTGAGGATGTTCAGGTGCAGGTTGCCGTCGCCGATGTGACCGAACCAGACCACTTCCAGATCAGGGTAGTTTTCCTCGACGATGGCGTCGATATCGCTCAGGAAGGCCGGGACTTTCGAGACTGTGACCGAGATGTCGTTCTTGTAGGGCGTCCAGTGCGAGATGGTCTCGGAGATGTACTCGCGCAGCTTCCACAGGTTCTGCAATTGTTGCTCGCTCTGGCTCATCACGCCGTCGAGCACCCAACCCTGCTCCACGCAATGCTCGAACAGTGCGAGGGCGTTTTCCGCGATTTCCTCGCTGGTGGCTTCGAACTCCAGCAGGGCATAGAAGGGGCATTCGCTTTCGAACGGCGCCGGTACGTCGCCGCGCGCCAGGACCTTGGCCAGCGCCTTGTCGGAGAAGAACTCGAAGGCGGTCAGGTCCAGCTTGCCCTGGAAAGCGTGCAGCACCGGCATGATCGACTCGAAGTCGGCGGTGCCGAGCACCATTGCGGTCAGGTTCTTCGGCTGGCGCTCCAGGCGCATGGTGGCCTCGACCACGAAGCCCAGGGTGCCTTCGGCACCGATGAAGAGCTGGCGCAGGTCGTAGCCGGTGGCGTTCTTGATCAGGTCCTTGTTCAGCTCCAGTACGTCGCCCTTGCCGGTGACGACTTTCAGGCCGGCGACCCAGTTACGGGTCATGCCGTAGCGAATGACCTTGATTCCGCCGGCATTGGTGCCGATGTTCCCGCCAATCTGGCTGGAGCCCGCAGACGCGAAGTCCACCGGGTAATACAGCCCCTGTTCCTCGGCGTAGTGCTGCAGCTGCGCGGTTACCACGCCCGGCTGGCAGACCACGGTGCGGTCGTAGGGGTTGAAGTCGAGAATCCGGTTCATGTAGTCGAAGGACACCACGACCTCGCCGTTGGCCGCCACGGCCGCCGCCGACAGACCGGTCCGGCCGCCCGAGGGCACCAGTGCGACCTTGTGTGCGTTGGCCCAGCGGACGATGGCCTGTACCTGCTCGATGGTGCGCGGGAACACGATGGCGCTGGGAGCAGGTGCGAAATGCTTGGTCCAGTCCTTGCCATAGGTTTCCAGGTCGGCGGCATCTGTCAGCACCTTGCCTGGGTCGACCAGGGTTCTCAGCTCATCGATCAGGGCAGCATCGGTCATCGGCGGAACTCTCATGAAATTCATTGTCACCCTGAGCAGGCTTCAGCTCGGGGATGGGGCGTTTCGGGGGCGCGTATGCTAGCATACGCGCCCTCTTGACACGTGCCCGGCAGACTTCCCGACACCGTATGCATTCGGTCCGGCCAGCCTTCGCTGAACACTTCTGTTTCTTCGGCCCAAAGGTTTCATGCAGATGAGCAAGACTTCTCTCGACAAGAGCAAGATCAAATTCCTTCTTCTCGAAGGTGTCCACCAGAATGCCCTGGACACGCTGAAGGCTGCTGGCTACAGCAATATCGAGTACCTCAAGACCGCCCTCTCCGGCGATGAGCTCAAGGAAAAGATCGCCGATGCGCACTTCATCGGTATTCGCTCGCGCACCCAACTGACCGAGGAAGTCTTCGAGTGTGCCAAGAAGCTGGTCGCTGTTGGCTGCTTCTGCATCGGTACCAACCAGGTCAACCTGAGCGCCGCCCGCGAGCGTGGGATCGCCGTGTTCAATGCACCTTATTCCAATACCCGCTCGGTGGCGGAACTGGTGCTGGCCGAGGCCATCCTGCTGCTGCGCGGCATTCCGGAGAAGAATGCTTCCTGCCATCGCGGTGGCTGGATCAAGTCGGCGGCCAACTCGTTCGAGATCCGTGGCAAGAAGCTGGGGATCGTCGGCTACGGCTCCATCGGCACCCAGTTGTCGGTGCTGGCCGAAGCGCTGGGGATGCAGGTGTTCTTCTATGACGTCGTCACCAAACTGCCGCTGGGCAATGCGCAGCAGATCGGTAGCCTGCACGAGTTGCTGGGCCTGTGCGACATCGTTTCCCTGCATGTGCCGGAGCTGCCATCCACCCAGTGGATGATCGGCGAAAAGGAAATCCGTGCCATGAAGCAGGGTGGCATCCTGATCAACGCCGCGCGCGGCACTGTGGTCGAACTGGATCACCTGGCCGATGCGATCAAGGAAGAGCGCCTGATCGGCGCCGCCATCGATGTCTTCCCGGTCGAGCCGAAGTCCAATGACGAAGAGTTCGTCAGCCCGCTGCGAGGCCTGGATCGTGTGATCCTGACGCCGCACATCGGTGGTTCGACCGCCGAAGCTCAGGCCAACATCGGCCTGGAAGTGGCCGAGAAACTGGTCAAGTACAGCGACAACGGCACTTCGGTTTCCTCGGTCAATTTCCCTGAAGTGGCCTTGCCGTCGCACCAGGGCAAGCACCGCCTGCTGCATATCCACCGCAACATCCCGGGTGTGATGAGCGAGATCAACAAGGTCTTCGCGGATAACGGCATCAACATTTCCGGGCAGTTCCTGCAGACCAGCGAGTCGGTCGGCTATGTGGTGATCGATGTCGATGCCGCCTACTCCGATCTGGCCCTGGAGAAACTGCAGCAGGTCAACGGCACCATCCGTAGCCGCGTACTGTTCTGATCGACCGTCCGCGCCATGACGCAAGGGAGGCTTCGGCCTCCCTTCGTCGTTTCTGGTCGAGGGCCAGGTCGCGCGGGCTCCGGCCTGTATCTTTGCCCATGAGCGAGGGCACGACACCATGAGCGCGCTGCTGGGACTGTTCCTTTCCGCCTTCATTGCCGCGACCCTGCTGCCGTTGCAGTCGGAGACCGTGCTGGTCGCGCTGCTGTTGGGCGGGAATTTCTCGCCATGGACGCTGCTGGCCGTGGCCACCCTGGGCAATGTGCTGGGCTCGTGTGTCAACTGGGCGTTGGGGCGGTCGGTCGAGCGCTGGCGGCAGCGGCGCTGGTTTCCCGCCAGCGAGCAGCAACTGGAACGTGCGCGGCGGGCCTATCGGCGTTACGGGCGCTGGTCCCTGCTGCTGAGCTGGATGCCGGTGATCGGCGATCCCCTGACGCTGGTGGCGGGTGTGCTGCGCGAGCCCTGGTGGAGCTTCCTGCTGCTGGTCACCCTGGCCAAGGGGCTGCGTTACCTGGTGCTGGTGGCGGCGACCCTGGGTTGGCAAGGCTGGGGAATGTGACAGTTCTTGTCCTGGAGCAAAACGCTATCATGCAGGATTCTTAAGATAGCCCGCTCTGATCGTTTCCAGCGGGGCAAGGAGATCTGCATGTTTACCCCAGGCCAACTCACCCTCCAGTACCTGCCATTGCTGCCAGGCGAGGTCGCTTACGATCTCGCGTTGGCGTATGAGGTTCGTCGGGACGCGCACGGTGAAACCGTCGTGCATTTCGATATGTCTGGGGAAATCGCCGGCAAGCGTTTCCAGGAGACCTTCGAGTTGCCGCGCGACCTGGCCTACAACTTCGCCAGCAACGCCACGCGCATCGCCATCAAGCACGGCCTGCCGCACTCGGCGGTGCACCCGGTCCGTTCGCACCGCCAGTACGACCTGATGTTCGCCGACCTCCGGCAGAAGCTGAATGCGCAGCCGGGCGAGCCGATCCGTCTGCAATACCTCTGAGATACGTCATGCAGGGTGCGCGAGGCACACCCTGCATGATCCTCAGAATGCGATGCTGGTGGACAGGCTGAGCGTCCGTGGCGCACCGAGGGAGAAGGCGCTCCATTGGGAGACGCCGGACCAGTAGTTGCGATTGAACGCGTTCTGCAGGTTGGCGCGGAAGGTCACCTGCTGGTCGCCGATGTCCGTGACGTAGCGGGCGCCGAAGTCGAAGCGGGTCCAGGCTGGCAGGTGGGCCGAGTTCGCCTGGTCGATGTACTGCTTGCCGACATGGATGATGCCTGCGGTCGGGGTGAAGCCGGCCAGCCAGGGCGTATCCCATTCCACGCCGAGCTTGGCCTGCAGCCTCGGCGCGCCGACGGCCTGGTTGCCTTCGTTGGCCGTATTGCCGGTTCTGGTCAGTTCGGCATCCAGCAGTGTCACGCCACTCAACAGCCGCAGTCCGGCGCTGGCCTCGCCTTGCACGTTCAGCTCGATACCGCGATTGCGCTGTTCGGCGCCGGCGCGGTAGACCGTACCGTCGAGCTGGCCGCTGGGCTTGGTGATCTGGAAGGCGCTGATGCTGGCGTTCAGGTTGCGGTAGTCGACCTTGAAACCGACCTCGTACTGCTCGGACTCGTAGGGTGCCAGGGTCTCGCCCGCGTTGCTTGCCGTGGAAGGGGCCACGTCACCTTTGCTCAGGCCTTCGATGTAGCTGGCATAGAGCATGGTGTTGGGCGTTGGGCGGAAGATCAGGCCGGCCGAGGGCGTCAGCGCCCGGTCGCTGTAGGGCGTGCCGCGCACCCGGGTCACGCGGTCCCAGTTGTCCGAAGTGACGCGTTGCTGGCGCAGACCGAGTATCAGTTGTACCCGCTCGTCGAGGACGGACAGGGTGTCGGCCAGGGCGACGCCGGACAGTTCGGTCTCCGAGACCCGTGGTGCGGAGCCGGCCGAGGCGGGCGTTTGTTCCGGGTAGTAGACCGGGTCGTAGATATTGCTCTGCAGGGTGACGCCATTGTTCAGGCTCAGGTAGTTGGTGACCTGGAACTGGCTGGCCTGCACCGAGAGTTCGTGCTTGATCGCCGCAGTGTCGAAGCGGGTGCGAAAGCCCAGGCTGGCGGTATCGCGTTCGACCTCGAAGCGGGCGTCGCGCTGGGTCGAGCTGATGTCTCCGGCGGCGTTGGTGATCGACAGCAACTGGTCGTAGGAACGGTCCACACGGGAGAAGCCGTTGCCGACGTTGGCGAAGACTTCGAAATCATCGTGCAACTGGTATTCCATGCCCAGCAGCAGCGAGCGGTCGTCCATCTCCGACCAGCCCCACTTCTGCGTCGGGTTGGTTTCCCCGTCAGGCGCGCCCGGCACCTTGAGGCCGCTGGCCAGGCTGTAGACCCGCGAGGGCGCGTCCCATTTCTCGTTCTGCACGATGGCATCCAGTGTCGCCGTCAGGCGTTCGCCACGGTAGTCGAGCGCCAGGGAGCCGACCGACAGTTCGCGGTGCTGGTTGTCGATGCCGGTGTCGCCCTGTTCATGGGCCGCGTTCACGCGGATGCCGAAGCGCTTGTCGGCACCGAAGCGCTGGCCGACGTCGATGTGCCCGCCCACCGAGGATTCGCCGCTGTAGCTGCCGGTCAGCTCCAGCAGGCCGGCATCGGGCGCACGTTTGGGCACGATGTTGATCACGCCGCCCACGCCGCTGTCGGGGGACATGCCGTAGAGCAGGCCGCTGGCGCCCTTGAACACTTCGATGCGCTCGGCGTACTGGGTGAAGACACGGTAGTTGGGCGCCACGCCATAGACGCCGTCGAAGGTCATTTCCCCGACATTGCCCTCGGCATAGGGGAAGCCGCGCACCGCGTAGGAGTCGACCATGCCGCCGGTCTGGCTGATCGACACCGAGGCGTCATAAGCCAGCGCGTCGGCGACGGTGACTGCGCGCTGGTTCTTCAGGAAGCGCTCGGTGTAGCTGGAGATGCTGAACGGCAGGTCCATGGTGTCCTTGTTGCCCAGCAGGCCGGCCCGGCCGCCACGTGCCTGCAAGCCACCCGGCAGTTCGTCGACCAGGGCGGAGGCATTGGGCGCGAGGCCGGTGATGCTGGTCGTGCCCAGGTCCAGCGAACCGCTGCCGGGCGTCACCAGTACGTAGCGGCGTTCCCCGGTCTTCTGCACCTGCAGGTCGCTGCCTTGCAGGAGATGGGCGAACCCCTGCTCCAGGCTGTAGTTGCCATGCAGTCCGTTGGACTGCTGGTTGCCGGTCTGTTCGGAGCCGAAGGTAAGCATCACCCCGCTGGCGGCGGCGAACTGGCTGAGCACGGTGCCCAGTGGGCCGGCCGGAATGTCGTAGTGGCTGGTTTCGCTCTGGGCCTGGGCCGGCAGGGCGCCCAGCAGTGCCGGCCCGCCCAGGCTCAGGGCCAGTGCGGCCAGGCGGATGGCGCGAAGCAGAGGGGTGGTTTGCATCATGGAATGGGGCTCCTTCGGAGATGAGTCTGGGTGGCGCTCAGGCCGTGGACCCATGGAGAGCCGAACGAGAATTGAAATCTGTTACCCCTGGAGCAGAAAAATTTTCAGCCGCCCGGCAACGCCTCGATCCGCGCCCAATAGCGCGAGAAGCGCCGCACCTCGACCGGCAGCGAAGCTTGCAGATTGGCCAGCACGGCATCGCTGTCGTCGAGCAGGAAGGCCCCGGAAACCCGCAGCCCGGCGACTGCTTCGGCACAGCCGAGATAGCCTGGGCGGTAGCGCGACAGTTCCTCGATGAAATCCCCCAGGCGCCAGTCGATCACCACCAGCAGGCCACGGGTCCAGGCCGAGGCATCGTCGGGAGCAGCCTGCAAGGTGCCGAGGCGTTCAGCGCTGAAGGTCATCTGCTGGCCCGCTTCCAGCCGCTGTACCTGCCCGGGTGCCAGCCTTGGCCGTACCTCGACGGCGTGCTGCTCGACCGCGACCCGGGTCAGTCCATCCTGCTGGCGCACGCTGAAACGGGTGCCGAGCGCCAGTGTCTCGCCTTGTGCGGTCTGGACCTTGAAGGGGCGCGGGTCGTGAGCGGTTTCGACGAAGATTTCCCCGGCGAGCAGATGCACCAGGCGCTGGCCCGCGTCGAAGCGGATATTCACTCGGGTCTCGGTGTTGAGTTCGAGCCGGCTGCCGTCGGCGAGGGTCAGGCTCAGGCGCTGACCGACGGCGGTGGAATGGTCGACGCTCAGCGGCGACAGGCGGTAACCCTGCCAGCCAAGGGTGCCGAGCCCGGCGAACAGCGCCAGCCCCTTGAGCAGGCTGCGCCGCCGTTGCCCGGCCTGTTCGAGGGCGGGCAGGGCCAGCTCGGCAGGCACGCCGTGCATGCGCCGTTGCAGGCGCTCCAGGCGTTGCCAGGCTTCGGCGTGGCGTGGGTCGGCTTCCAGCCAGGTTTGCCAGGCGGCCTGGTCGGTGGCATCGGCCTGACTGTCATGCAGGCGCACGTGCCATTCGACCGCCTGCCCCAGCGCGTTGCGCATCAGGCGTCGTCCAGCAGCAGGCAATGCATCAGGGCGCGGGCCAGGTGCTTGCGCACTGTGCTGACCGAAACCCCCAGGCGTTCGGCCGTGCGCTCGTAGCTCAGGCCTTCCAGTTGCACGGCAAGGAAGATGCCACGGGTGCGTGCCCCCAGCCCGTCTAGCATATGGTCGATGGCGACCAGGGTGTCGAGCAGCACGACACGCTCTTCGGCCGAGATGGCATGGTGTTCCGGGTGGCTGGCCAGGGCTTCCAGGTAAGCCTGTTGCAGATGGCGGCGGCGGTAATGATCGATGACCAGGCCCCGGGCGATGGTCGCCAGGTAATGGCGCGGTTCGCGCAGGGCTTCGCCGCTGCGGGAGGACAATACGCGCAGGAAGGTGTCCTGGGCCAGGTCGGCGGCATCTTCGGAGTCGTTCAGGCGTCGCCGCAACCAGCCTTTCAGCCAGGGATGGTGCTCGCTGTAGAGTTTGTCCACGCTGTCGGGTGCTGGCTTTTCAGTCGGATGGGCGGTATGCACGTCTTGCTCCGGCGCTGGCCAGTGATGCGAATGTCTCTCAGTCTATGTTGTGGCGAGGACGGTTTTCAAGGCATCCGCCGGAGCAGGCGGTCGTCGCAGGAGCGGCCTTGGCCGTGAAGGCTCTGCCGGGGCGTTCATTGGCAAGCCCGCTCTGCGTCCGGATAGGGAGGTGTGGGCGATCAGAGGCCGCTCTGTGCCTTGACCGCGTCTTCGTGCAGGGACTCGTTCAGTTGATCCACGACGATCGCCCAGGCGGCATCGCTCTTGATCTGCTCGCCGAGGAACTGGCGCTGGGCATCGTTCCAGTAGGGGGCCTCGGTAATGCTGATGTCCGTGGACAGCTGGTGGGTCTTGATGAATTGCGCAATGGCCGCCTCGTCGGCCTCCAGGCCGAGTTGCAGGAACAGATTGGTCATGCGCGGGATGGCGTTGCTCATGGGTTACCTCCGGTCGGTGTTCGAATACTCCATGGATGGTCCATTCAATACCACAATAGGTTCCATCCTTCACCTTTCCACGGGCCTTCCAGCCACGCGGAGTCCTTTGGTGCATCACAACCGCGACGACCCGAAAGGCGGTCGAAAAAAAAAGGGTGGACTCCGGCTGGAGGCCACCCCAAAAGGCAGATGACAACGTGCTAGATGGCCGGGCCCATCACATATTCCGGCAGGAAGGTGGCGATATCCGGGAACAGGCACATGATGAAGATCGCCAGTGCCATCACCAGGACGTACGGCAGTGCGCCCCAGAGGATTTCCCGGGTCGGGATGTTCGGTGCGATACCGTTGATGACGAACAGGTTCAGGCCCACCGGCGGCGTGATCAGGCCGATCTCCATGTTGATGGTCAGGATCACCGCGAACCAGTAGGGGTCGAAGCCGGCCTGGGTGACGATGGGGAACAGCAGCGGTGCGGTCATCACGATCACGGCGACCGGCGGCAGGAACAGCCCGGCGACCAGCAGGAACACGTTGATCAGGCCCATCAGTACCCAGCGGTTCACTTCCAGGCTGGCGATCACCTCGGCCACCGACTGGGTGATGTACAGCGAGGACAGGGCGAAGGCGAAGAGCTCCGCCGAGGCCATGATCATCATGATCATGATGCTTTCACGCATGCCTGCACCGAAGATGCCGCTCAGGCTGCGCACCTTGAACAGGCGGTAGACCAGCACCACCACCACCAGCGTCATCATGGCACCCGCGCCGGCTGCTTCCGACGGCGTGGCGACGCCGCCATAGAGCACATAGAGAATGGCGATGATGATCAGGATCAGTGGCAGCACTTTGGGCAGTACCGACAGCTTGTCCCGCAGGCTGTAGTAGACGCCGGTGCCGCTGAACTTGAAGCCCTTGCGCTTGGCGTCGATCACCGCCCAGCACATGAACATGACGGTCAGCATCAGACCGGGCATTACACCGGCCAGGAACAGGCGGCCGATGGAGGTCTCGGTGGCGATACCGTAGACAATCATGGTCACCGATGGCGGCAGCAGGATGCCCAGGGTGCCGCCAGCGGCGATTGAGCCGGTGGCCACCGAGGCCGGGTAGCCACGGTTGATCATCTCCGGGATACCCATCTTGCCGATGGCGGCACAGGTCGCCGGGCTGGAGCCGGTCATGCCGGAGAACACCGCGCAGGCGCCGATGTTGGACAGCACCAGGCCACCGGGGATTTTGTACATCCAGCGGTCGAGGGCGCGATAGAGGTCGGCCCCGGCCGGTGTGCCGGCGACGAAGGCGCCCATCAGCACGAACATCGGGATGGAAACGAAAGCCAGGTTGCCGATACCGGCGAACATGGTCTCGGCGACGATGCCGATGACGTCGAAGCCCATCGCCAGGAATAGGCCGCCCATGGCCGCGAGGCCGAGGGCGAAGGCGATAGGCATGCCTGTACCGAGGAACAGAAGCAGGGCGGTGATCAGCAATATGCCAGCCATGGTTGGGCTCATAGTGCTTCTCCTCTTGTTTTGATCAGCTTGAGGATTTCCACCAGGTACTGCAGGCACAGCAGGCAGAAACCCGCCGCCATGGGAGCAGCCGGTATCCACAGTGGAATCGCGGCGATGGTCGGAGTGGTCCAGCCACCTTCCCAGGCCTCATGGACGTAGATGAGACTGCTGATGCTCATCAGCACGCAGAACAGTATTCCCAGCAGTGAACCGACCAGCTTCAGCCAGCGGCGGCTATTGCTGGAAAGCATCAGCTCCAGCACATCGACACCCACATGGCCTTTTTTCATCAGCACATACGGTGCGCCGATGAAGATCGCCGCAGTGGCCGCGAACACCACCACCTCTGTCTGCCAGATGGTGGGGGCCTTGAAGACATAGCGCATGAAGATCATCTGGCACATGACGGCCATTGCCGTGATCAGCAGGATGACCGCGCTGACGCCACCCACGCGAGAGAGCGTCTCGATGGCGAGAATGAAGCGTCTGGACATAGGAACTCCTTGAAACCTTGTCACCCTGTGGGGGTGCTATAGGGAGCGGGCAGGACCGGTGTGGAGGCGGCCCCGCCCTG
This sequence comes from Pseudomonas sp. ABC1, assembly GCF_013395055.1. Lineage (NCBI taxonomy): Bacteria > Pseudomonadati > Pseudomonadota > Gammaproteobacteria > Pseudomonadales > Pseudomonadaceae > Pseudomonas > Pseudomonas sp. ABC1. The sequence goes on along the minus strand of NZ_CP058349.1, from coordinate 2,037,984 downwards.
GCAATCATTGAACCGCGAGGGCCTTGTCCAGCAGTTCCTTGCCACCTTTGACACGTTCGGAGAACACCTTGTAGGCGGAGTTGCGGGCGATCTCCATCCAGGCGTCATGCTGCTCCTTGCTCAGCGTGACCACCTCAACGCCAGCCTTGGTGAAAATATCCTTCATGCGCTGCTCGCCTTTGGGACCCTCTTCGGCGAAATAAGCCTCGGCCTTGCGGGCACCACGCAGCAGGGCCTCCTGCTGTGCCTCGTTGAGGCGTTCGAAGGATTTCTTGGAGATCAGCACCGGCTCGTACATGAACCACAGGGCGTTATCTCCCGGGGCGGTCATGCACTTGACCTGCTCGTACAGGCGGTAGGACACGAAGCTGTCGTTGGAGGTGTTGGCGGCGTCCAGTACGCCCGTCTGCATCCCGGTGTAGATTTCCGAGGACGGCATCGAGGAGATCGACGCGCCGGCGCTGGCCAGCATCTGCTCGAAGGCCGGACCGGCGGCGCGGATCACCTGGCCCTTGATGGTTTCAGGGTCAGTGATGCAACTGCTCTTTGAGGCGAAGCCACCGGCCAGCCAGGCGTCGGCCAGGATGATCGCGCCATTCTTTTCGGCAATGGCGTGGATTTCCTTGATGAAGTCGGACTGGTTGAGGCGCTGGGCGTGCTCGTAGTTGTGCACCAGGCCCGGCATCAGGGTGGCGGAGAACTGCGGTACGCGGCCCGAGGCGTAGTCCAGCGGCAGGGCGGTCATGTCGAGCTGGCCGCGCGTCATCGCGCCCCACTGCTCGTTGGCCTTGTACAGCGAGGACGCGGGGAATATCTGCAGTTTCAGGCCGACGTTGGCCTCTTCCACTTCGCGGGCAATGATCTGCACCATTTCATCACGGGGGTCGCCGGAATTACCGGGGAACTGGTGCGAAACGCGCAGGGTGGTCTGGGCGAGCGTGGTGGCGCTGGCGGCAAGCAGCATGGCTGCTGCGGAGTAACGGAGCAGAGGGTGCATGGGCATTCTCCTGGGTAGACACATCAGAACCGCGCCAGGCGGTTCATAGTTGTTTTTATTAACGGGTCACCGGGTATTTCTTGTTATTGCACGAGCAAGAGCGGCCGGGCTGAGTCTCACGTTGGCCACTGTTCCTGGTTCATCGCTGGCCCGCTCAAGCGCGGGCCATGTTGTCGTTTCCTCTCTCTGGTGGGTGTGGAACGCCGGTCACTGCCTCAAGGCTTGAGTTCGGGCGTCGGTGCGGTAGTGATGCCGAGGTGTTGCGCGATACGTGAGGCAGCGGCCAGCAGCAGGTCGTCGTGTCCTGGGCGTGCGGCCAACTGCAGGCCAATGGGTAGCCCGTCCTGGCCGAAGCCGATGGGCAGGTTGATGCTCGGGATGCCGAGGGCTGTCCATGCGCGGCACAGCAAGGGGTCGCCGGTCGACTCTCGGGTGGGCGCTTCGGTCAGTGTCGAAGGGCTCAGGATGAGGTGCGCATCACCGAAAATCAGATCTGGATCGTTCTTGACGCGCTCGATGGTAGTCCGTGCGGCCGCTTCATTACGAGGGTCTGCCTGGGCCACCTGGTCCAGGTAGCGGCTCAGGACCTGCGAGATGTCCGCCGCATGGTCACGGCGTTCACGGGCCAGGTTGGCCAGTACTTCGCCTCCCATGAGCGCCTGCTGGGCGGTGGTCAACTCGCCGAACAGGGTGTTGTACGGCGATTCGTGGACCCCGAACGACGTGCTCTCGGCAGCCAGACGCTGTGCGGCGGCCTCGACGTGCGCACGGATGTCCGGGGTGATGTCCGACCACCATGGGGTGCGCATGAAGGCGATGTTCAGGCTCACCGGAAGCGCTGTCGGGTGGGCTGGGCGCTCGCTTCTTACCGCATCGAAAACGGTCTGGATGTCTTCGATGCGGCGGGCCATCAGGCCCACGGTGTCGAGGGACGGGCTGATCGTCTTGACGCCATCCGCCGGCAGGGCATCGAAGCTGGGCTTGAAGCCGAAGATTCCACAGAACGCGGCCGGGCGAATGACCGAGCCGGCAGTCTGCGTGCCCAGGGCGACCGGCACCACGCCAGCGGCCACGGCGGCGGCCGAACCGGACGATGAGCCGCCCGGTGTGCGATCCAGCTTCCACGGATTGCGGGTCTTGGGCGGGTTGAACAGGGCGAACTCGGTCGTCACGGTCTTGCCGAAGGGCACGGCCCCGGCCTGCCGCAGACGGCTCACGATGAGCGCATCCTTGGCCGGGCGGTGGTTCGCGTAGATCGGCGAGCCGTAGGTCGCGGGTGCATCGGCGGTATCGATCAGGTCCTTGATGCCTATGACCAGTCCGGCCAGCGGCGCGGCGTCGGTGCGCTGGTCCTGGAAGCGTGCCTCCTCGCGGGCACGCTCTTCATCGAACCACTGGAAGGCCTGGATGCGCTCTTCGGTCTGGTGGAACCGCTCGATGCATGCTTCGACGGCCTGTTGGCTGGAGCGGGTATCGGGCGATGTGTTCGTAGAGGCTGACATGGTGTGACCTCAGATAGTGAAGGGGGCGATCAGGATGGCGATGCTCAGCACGGCTGTGCCGATCAGGAAAGCCACCACGGTGAATCCCATGACCTGGCGCACGTTGAGCCGCGCGATGGCGAGCACAGGCAGCAGCCAGAAGGGTTGGATCATGTTGGCCACGGCCTCGCCGAATGCGACGGCCATCGACATCAGGCCCATGTAGGCATCGCTGGTCTGGCCGATCGCCAGGGCGGACTGCACGGCGATGGGACCTTGTACACCCCAGTGTCCGCCGCCCGAGGGTACGAAGAGCGAAATCACGATGGAGGCGAGGAAGGTGAGGAACGGCAGCGTGTACTCGTTGGCGCCGGTCACCAGTGCGGAGGACAGGATTTCTTCCAGCGCCTGGCCGCCTTCCATGGGCAGGTAAGCGAGCAGCCCCATGATGCCGCCGTACAGCGGGTATTGCAGGATCAGCGGGCCGGCGGTCTTGGCCGACTCGACGAAGGCTTTGATGAAACGGATCGGCGTCCAGTGCAGCAGGGCCCCCGTCACGGTGAACAGCATGATCATCGAAGAGATGTTCAGCGTGAAATCGCTACGGACGAAGTAATAGATACCGGCCGCGAAGAACAGCACGTTCAGGATCCAGAGGTTTTCGAGCTTCTCGGCGAATGTCTTGGGCTCGGTCTTCGGCAAGTCCTTCTCGATATCGGCGAACACCGCAGGATCGGGTGCGAGCGAATGTTGTGGCTCCATGCGCCAGATGGTGATGCCGAGGATGAAGATCAGTGCCACGACCGGGATCCAGCTATAAGGCTGGAAGATCGTGAGGCTGAAGGGAACGGTCATGCCGGTCAGTTGGTAAATGACGTTGATCGGGCTGTTCGGGTCGGTGTTGGCCAGGGCGATGGAGCTGGAAAGACCCTGGGTCCAGAGCAGGTAGCCCATGTAGCCGGAGGCGATGAGGTAGCCGAAGTGGACATTGGGCAGACGCTTGGCGACCTGCCGGGCGACCAGTGCGCCAGCGACCAGGCCCAGGCCCCAGTTGAGCAGGCAGAAGAAGGCGCCGATGGAGAAGCACAGCAATGCGCCTTCCACCTGGGTACGTGGATAGGAGGCCAGCCGGATGATGGCGCGCTTTAGCGGTGGCGCTTCGGCCAGGGTATAGCCCGTCACCAGGATCAGGATCATTTGCAGGGCGAAGGTAAAGATGCTCTTGGGTCCCCAGACCCCTTTGTACCAGGCATCAACCATTCCGCCTGGAGTCGCTCCGTCGACAAAGAGCGTGATCATGCCCACGACGGCAATCGTCAGGATGATCGCGAACAGGTAAGGATCCGGCATAAACCGTTCTACGTAGCGTACGCAGATATTGGTGAAGCGGGTCAGTAGGTTCGGCTTGTGCGCACTTTGGGCGATATCGACGTTGCTCATGATGTTCTTTTGCCTCCCTTGAGATGGTTATCTGCCTGGTCGTCGGCGTGGAGCCGCAGGCTGGGGGGCGTTCGATGGGAGCCGAGCGATTGAGGGGTCGCGCTGGAGTGCGCACGAGTATCCATTGCTGCTTGATACATGGCGGTGTGTCCTTGAGGTTGTTTTTATTCTTGTTGCTGATTCTCAAGGTAGAGATTGTGGTCGAGTGGGATCAATAAAGGCTGCGATGGCTTAGTTACGTTAAAGTTAACGATGGGTGGGAGTGCATGCATTCAAGGGCTGGAGGCGGCTCCCTGTGCCTCCGACAGACGGCGATCAGGCCGGTTTGCTGCTGCGATGCGCGGACTGGTACATCCGGCACTCGGCCACCAGCGCCAGCAGGTTGGGATCACGCTCCTTGGCCTTGAGGAAGATCACACCGATCTGCTGTTGCAGGCGGTAGCGGGCCTGCAGGGGAATCAGCCGGATACGGTTCTCGTAGACCGCCGCGATACGCCCCGGCAGCAAGGCATAGCCGACTCCCGAGCTGACCATGCTCAGCAGGGTGAAGATATCGTTCACCTGCATCGCCACCTTCGGTTCGAAACCGGCCTGCTGGAACACCCTTTGGCTGTCGCGGTGGGTCGCGAAGCCCTGGCCGAGGGTGATGAAAGTCGAGTCGCACAGCTCGGCCAGGTCCACTTCCTGCTCGCCGCTGAAGGGCGAATCGACCGGCACGGCGAGGAACATGTCATCGGAGAACAGCGGCAGGTGCTCGCAGTCGCTGTCGTTGATGTTGTCGTCCAGGGAAATCAGGATGGCGTCCAGCTCCATGTTTTTCAGGCGATAGAACAGGTCGACGTTGGAGCCCAGGGTCAGGTCGATATTCAGCTCGCTGCGGCGCAGCTTGAGGCCCATGATCAACTGCGGAACGGTGCGCACGGTCAGCGAGTAGAGCGCGCCGAGTTTGAAGCGTTCGGCGGAGAAGCCTGCGGCTTCGCGGGTCAGGCGCACGCTTTCGAGCACGTCGCGTACCAGTTTCTGTGCGCGCTCCTCCAGTACGAGGGCGCTCTCCAGCGGAATCAGGTTGCGCCCCTCGTGCTTGAACAGCGGGCAGCGCAGTGCGCTTTCCAGCGAATGGATGGCGCGGTGCACGCTGACATTGCTGGTTTCCAGCTCGCTGGCCGCCCGCGCCAGGTTGCCGGTGCGCATGAAGGCGAGGAATATTTCCAGTTTCTTCAGGGTCAGCTCGTCGTCGATCAGCATGGCGTACCTCATCGGCAAGGCGCCCGACTATAGCAAAGCCTGTCGACACCGCACGCGTGCATGAGACCTTGTTATAGTGCGCGCCTTTTTCTTGCCGGGAGAGCCGAAATGGCCAGGATCGTCGTCGAACGCAGCCATGCCCTGGGGCGCGATGCAGCACGGGACAAGGCACAGCAACTGGCCGAACGCCTGCGTGCCGAATACGGCGTGGATTACCAGTGGCGGGGCGATGTGCTGGAAGTCCGCCGCAGCGGGGCCGATGGGTGTATCGAGGTCGGCGAGGGTAACGTCCGTGTGCAACTCAACCTGGGTTTGATGCTGTCGGCGATGGGTGGAAGCATCCAGGGCCAGATCGAGAAGGCCCTGGACAAGGTGTTGCAGGCGTAGGGTCTCGTGCGCCGAAACGTCAACAGCCTCTAGGTCACTGGTCGCGTTCGACGGCGAAGCCAGCCCAGCTCTGGCGCGTCGGCATCACTTCCAGGCGGTTGATGTTGATGTGCGCCGGCAGCGTGGCGACGTAGAAGATCTGCTCGGCAATATCTTCCGCGCTCAGTGGGATGGTGCCCTGGTAAAGCGCGTCCGAGGCGCTCTGGTCGCCCTTGGTGCGCACCAGCGTGAACTCGGTTTCCGCCATGCCGGGGGCGATGTCGGTGACGCGCACGCCAGTGCCGGCCAGGTCGCAGCGCAGGTTGTAGCTGAACTGTTTGACGAAGGCCTTGCTGGCGCCATACACGTGGCTGCCGCGATAGGGCCATTGCCCGGCAATGGAGCCGATGTTGATGATGCTGGTGCCCTCGCCACGTTTGATCAGGGACGGCAGCAAAGTGTGAGTGACGTTCACCAGGCCCTTGATGTTGGTGTCGATCATGGTGTGCCAGTCGTTCAGGTCGACCTGCTGGGCCGGCTCCGGTGCCAGTGCCAGGCCGGCGTTATTGACCAGGCAGTCGATGCCGCGAAAGCCTTCCGGCAGGGCGGCGACCATCGCCTTGACCGCTTCGGCATCGCGCACATCGAGGGTGGCGATATGCACCGGCACCCGTGCCTGCAACTCTTGCTTGAGTGCCTGCAGACGGTCTTCGCGGCGGCCGCTGAGTACCAGCGACCAGCCCGCCTGGGCGAAGCGCCGGGCGCTGGCCTGGCCAAAGCCGGAGGTGGCGCCGGTGATGAAGGCAATCTTGCTGTTCATGTTTCCCTCGATGTCGGTAACGGTGAAACGGAGCCGAAGCGTTGCAGCTGCATTTCCTGCAGGCGGCTCAGGGTACGCCGGAACGGGAACTCCAGGTAACCCTCGCGGTAGAGTTCTGTGAGCGGAACCTGTGCTTCCAGATAGAGTGGGACCTGCCGGTCGTAGCATTCGTCGACCAGGGCGATGAAGCGCCGCACACCGTTGTCGTTGACCGACAGCGCCGGCAACTGGCGGTCGCCGGCGGCCACGCGCTCGACGCCGTCCTCGGTGCCACGGGCAATGCGCCCTTCGCGTTGCGGGCTGCCCAATGCAGGTATTTCCCCCAGCAGGATGGCCGGGAAACGGTCACACAGGGCGATATAGTCCATCGCGGAAAAGGGCTGCTCGCACAGCTCGGTGTAGCGGCACCAGAGGACGTTCTCCCCGCGCCTCACCACCGAGAGTTGGCGATGGCCCAGCGGCAATGCCGCGTCGCTACCGGGCTGCTGGTCATTCAACTGGGCGAAGACTTCGCCGAGTGCGCTGGGCTGGCCTGCTTGCCGTGTCCAGAAGCGCTGGTGCGCACGGCCCGGGTGCAGGCGGTGGTCCTGGCCGCCATCGACCGTGACCACCTGGGTGAAGCGCTCCAGTGCGTCCACCGCCGGCAGGAAACGCTCCCTGTTGTAGCCCTCGGCGTAGAGCTGCCGGGGCGGTTGGTTGGACGTCGCGACCAGCACCACGCCCTGTTCGAACATGGCCTGTAGCAGTCGCCCGAGCAGCATGGCATCGCCGATGTCGCTGACGAACAGTTCGTCGAAGCAGAGTACCCGGGTCTCCTCGGCCAGTTCCCGGGCCAGCGCCAGCAGCGGGTCGGCGGTGCCGGTGAGCTGGAACAGGCGGCGATGCACCCAGTGCATGAAATGGTGAAAGTGCTGGCGCCGCGAAGGCACCAGCAGGCTGCGCTGGAAGCTGTCCATCAGCCAGGTCTTGCCACGCCCGACCGGCCCCCACAGGTAGACGCCTGTTGTCGCCCGTGGCGGCGTGTCATGCAGTGCGTCATGGCACGCCTGCAAAGCCTGGGCGGCCTGATGCTGGGCTTCGTCCGGATGGAAGTCGTCCTGCTCGATGGCAGTTCGGTAGGCCGCCAGGGGTGGCAGGCCGATGTTCGTTCTCATTTGGCTGTATTGCCACCTTGGGCTGCTAGAGTGGTGTCAGGGTCTGTTGACGTTTCGACGCAAGCCGCGTTGTTGCGAGAAATGGCCCCCGGTTAGGCGCAGGACGCAGGCAATGGTCACTCCCTTGTCAAGTCCTGCAACGACAGCGGGGGCCATTTCTCGCACAACCCGGAGGGCCGAGCCAGTTTTTACACGAGGCTGCGTTACTCGATGGCTCATTTGGCCCACCAAACTTCGCATCTCGCGCCTTGCCTCGTGTAAAAACTGGCATCGGCGCGGTCGCGTCGAAACGTCAACAGACCCTAGGCTCAACTTCAGGACGAGGATCGCATGAACCTGTCGCTGCTCAACCGTTATGCCTTTTTCGCGTTCTGCGTGCTCTTCACGCTGGCCAGTCTGGCGTTCTTAGATCAGGGCTGGTTCTGGCCCGCCACCGCGTTGACCGGGCTGCTCAGCCTGGTCGGTGTCATCGACCTGTTGCAGACCCGGCGCGCAGTGCGGCGCAATTACCCGATCCTGGGCAATATCCGCTACCTGTTCGAGAGCATCCGCCCGGAAATCCGCCAATACCTGATCGAAGGCGACGACGACCGCCTGCCATTCTCCCGCGCCCAGCGCTCGCTGGTCTACGCCAGGGCCAAGAACGAAGGCGCCGACAAACCCTTCGGCACCCTGAGCGACGTGTACCTCAGCGGGTTCGAATTCATCAGCCATTCCATGTGCCCGGCGCCGGTGGCCGACCCTGCCGGCTTTCGCGTAGAGATCGGCGGGCCGCAGTGCAGCCAGCCGTATTCCGCTTCGTTGTTCAATGTCTCCGCCATGAGCTTCGGTTCGCTCAGTGCCAATGCCATCCGCTCCCTCAACCAGGGCGCCAGGCTGGGCAACTTCTACCATGACACCGGCGAGGGCAGCATCAGCGCCTATCACCGTGAGGCGGGCGGCGACCTGGTCTGGGAACTGGGCAGCGGCTACTTCGGTTGCCGCACCGCCGATGGCCGTTTCGATCCGGAGCGCTTCGCCGCCCAGGCCCGCCAGCCCCAGGTGAAGATGATCGAAATCAAGCTGAGCCAGGGTGCCAAGCCGGGCCACGGTGGCATCCTGCCGAAGCACAAGATCACGGCGGAAATCGCCCAGACCCGTGGCGTCAGCATGGACGAGGATTGCGTCTCGCCCGCCAGCCACAGCGCCTTCTCCACGCCCATAGAGCTGTTGCAGTTCATCGAGCGCCTGCGTGCGCTGTCCGGTGGCAAACCGGTCGGCTTCAAGCTCTGCCTCGGGCACCCCTGGGAGTTCATGGGGGTGGCCAAGGCCATGCTGAAGACCGGCATCCTGCCCGACTTCATCGTCATCGACGGCAAGGAGGGCGGCACCGGCGCCGCGCCTCAGGAGTTCACCGACCACCTCGGTGTGCCGTTGCGCGAGGGCCTGCTGTTCGTGCACAACACCCTGGTGGGCATCAACCTGCGGGACAAGATCAAGCTGGGCGCCAGCGGCAAGATCATCAGCGCCTTCGACATCGCCTGCGTGCTGGCCATCGGTGCCGACTGGGCCAACTCCGCGCGGGGCTTCATGTTTGCCATCGGCTGCATCCAGTCGCAGTCGTGCCACACCAACAAATGCCCGACCGGTGTCGCCACCCAGGACCCGTTGCGCCAGCGCGCCCTGGTGGTCGAGGACAAGGCGCAGCGGGTCTACAACTTCCACCGCAACACCCTCAAGGCACTGGCCGAGATGCTTGCCGCCGCCGGTCTGCAGCACCCGTCGCAGATCGATGCCCGGCACCTGGTGCAGCGCCTGTCGGCCAACGAGATCAAGCTGTTCTCGCAGCAGCACGTCTTCCTCGAACCGGGAGAGCTGCTGAGCGGCCGGATCGAGGGCGAGTTCTACGAACGCATGTGGCGCATGGCCCGCGCCGAAGGCTTCGAGCCGGCGCCGGCCTGATGCCTGGCGCGGCTTCAGGCGGGTTCGGCACAGCCGGGCAGTCCATGTAGACTCTCGGGACCGAGGCGCCTGCCAGGCGCCGTGAAAAGGATCTGCTGCATGCATCTGGATGCCACGACCGGATGGTTTCATGGGGTCTGTCATTGCCCATCGCCCAATTTCAACCAGCGCCCGGCGGGGGAGGTTTCCCTGTTGGTGATCCACAATATCAGCCTGCCGCCGGGCTGCTTTGGTACCGGCAAGGTGCAGGCGTTCTTCAGCAATCGCCTGTCGCCGGACGAGCATCCGTTCTATGAAACGATCAAGGAACTGCGCGTGTCGGCACATTTCCTCATCGAGCGTGATGGTGTCGTCACCCAGTTCGTCTCCTGTCTGGAGCGGGCCTGGCATGCTGGTGTGTCGAGCTTCGATGGGCGGGAGGCGTGCAACGACTTCTCCATCGGCATCGAGCTGGAGGGGACCGATGAGGCGCCGTTCAGCGAGGCGCAATATGACGTGCTGATCGAGCTGGCGAAGGCGTTGCAGGTGCAGTTCCCTGCCATCACGCCCGAACGGGTCTGTGGGCATAGCGATATCGCACCGGGGCGCAAGACCGACCCTGGGCCGGCCTTCGACTGGTCGCGCCTGGAGCGGGCCGGGATTGCCCGGCGTAACGATGATCATGGCAAAGGGAGGACATGATGAGTTTTCTGGTAGTGATGCTGGCCCTGTTGATCGAGAAGCTCACCGGCTGGCGCGAGCGTATTCAACAGGACGGTCCCTGGCTCGGTGCCCTGCGGCGTATCGAGGCCAATCCGCGTCTGGCGGCATCGCCCTGGCTGGCGCTGCTTTTGCTGGTGGGGGTGCCAGGCCTGTTGCTGGGTGGCTTGTTACTGGCGCTGGCACCACTGGCCTATGGCTGGCTGAGTCTGCCGTTGCATGTGTTGGTGCTGCTCTATGCCATGGGCCGAGGGCATGCCAAGCGAGAGCTGGGGCCGTTCCGCGATGCCTGGCGGCGCGGCGATCAGGAGGCCGCGGCGCTGGTCGCCGAGCGTGACCTGGGGGTGAGCGGGGAAACACCGGCCCGACTGCTGGAGGCTGTACAGGGCTACCTGTTGTGGAAGGGCTACCAGGGCTTTTTCGCGGTGCTCTTCTGGTACCTGCTGCTGGGGCCGGTTGCCGCGCTGGTCTATCGCTTGCTGGTGCTGCTGGTCGAGCATTCGCAACAGGCGCCCTGGCGCGAGCGGGCCGAACGCATACTGCATGCTTTCGACTGGTTGGCGGTCAGGGCTTTGCTGGCGAGTTTCGCGCTGGTCGGCAACTTCGTCGAAGTCAGCCGCGCCAGCCTGCACGAAATCCTGGGTTGGGACACACCGGCGCGGCAACTGCTGGCCGAGGTCGCGCCGAAGGCCGCCGATCTGCCCGAAGCACGCGATGACGAAGCCGGCAACGCCCGCCTGGATACGCTGGCCGAACTGCTGGTGCGCAGCCGGTTGCTCTGGTACGCCGCCATCGCGGTCTGGACGATCTGGGGCTGAGAACCTGTTCACGATCTGCTACGCGTCGGTCCTGCTGCGTTAAAAACAGGCTCGGAATGCTCATTTACAACTCGTAAACTCCGCTTCCTCGCCTGTTTTTGCCTTGCAGTCCTCTAGCTCGCGAGATCGTGAACAGGTTCTAAGGCGCCGCTTATGCCTTGTCGGCTGCGGCGGCTTCTCCCAGCTCGCGGGTCAGCAGACCTGCATCGACTACGTGGCACTGGCTGGCGTTCTGGCCTGACCAGAGCGGTGTAAAACCATCCATCCCCAGGCTTTCCGCCCGGGCGCGTAGCGGTGTGATGGCATTGCCGGCCAACGGGAAGGCCGGGGCTTCCGGCAGGGGGCCGATTTCCTCGATCAGGCGGTTGACGATGCCGCGCGCGGGCCGGCCGGTGAAGGCGCAGGTGACGACCGTATGCCGTGCCCGCGGACTGAGCAGCGCCTTGCGGTGCAGTTCGCTGGCCAGGCTCTGCGTCGAGGTGAGGTAGGCGGTACCGACTTGTACGCCTGCCGCACCCAGTAGCCTCGCGGCCCTGGCCGTGCGGGCATCGACGATGCCCCCGGCCGCGATCACCGGAACGTCCAGCGCATCGGCCAACTGCGGCAGCAGGGCGAAGGTGCCGAGCTGGCTGGACAGGTCGGTCTCCAGGAACATGCCACGGTGCCCGCCCGCTTCCAGGCCCTGGGCGATCACCGCATCCACGCCATGTTCTTGCAGCCACAGCCCTTCGGCCAGCGTGGTGGCGCTGGCGATGACTTTCGCGCCGCTGCGGCGCACGCGCTCCAGCAGTTCCGGTGCGGGCAGGCCGAAGTGAAAACTGACCACCGCTGGCCGGTGCTTCTCGACGACTGCCGCCATGGCCGAATCGAAGGGCTGGCGACTGGGGCCGCTGGCGATCTGTGCCGGGTCCACCGCTAGCTCCCGATAGAACGGCGCCAGGCGCTCGCGCCAGTGCTGCTCTCGGGCATCATCGATCGACGGTGGCTGGTGACAGAAGAAATTGACGTTGCAGGGGAGCTCCGTCAGTGCCCGGTAGGCGCTCAGTTCGGCGTCGAGCCGGGCTGCGTCGAGCATCCCGGCGGGAATTGCGCCCAGCCCGCCCGCCTGGCTGACGGCCACGGCCAGGCGATGATCCTGGGCACCGGCCATGGGCGCCTGGAGGATGGGGTAGCGGATGTCGAAGAGGTTTTCGAGCGTCATAGCTGTGCTCCTGTCGGGAGGCGGCGAGGAATCGAACAGGTCCAGAACCAGGCCCAGAGCAGCGCCGCGACACCGAGCATGAAGCTTTGCGTCAGGCTGCCGCCCTGGCCGATCCACAGCCCGGCCAGCCAGGGGCCGGCCAGTTGCGTGCCGCCATAGAGGGCGATCAGCGCCGCCGAGAGGCGTGGTCCCTGATGAGGTTGCAGGGTCCGGCCCAGGCGCTGGGTCAGCAGGACACTGCCGATGAAGGTACCTCCGACCAGTACGGCACAGAGCGTGATGCCGACCACACCGGGCCAGAGCAGCGGTGCGGCGGTGCCGATGGCCTGGAGGATATAGGTGGCGATCAGTGCGCGGCGGTCGCCGTGGCGGGCGCCCAAGGCGTTCCACAGTGGTGTCGAGAGCAGGCAGGCGAGGGCGGCCCATTGCCAGGCGCCGGTGATCAGGCTGTGTCCGGCGGGCAGTTGCTGTTGCGCCAGGGTCGGCAGGAAGGTCATGGGCAGGATATAGCCCAGGCCGGCCCCGGCGTAGGCCAGGAACAGCCGGCTGCTGGTGCTATCGAACAGACGTCCATGAGTTGCGTGCGGCCCTGGCGTATCAGCGGTATGCAGGTGCAGGCGTCGCAGCAGGCAGATGCTCAGCACGGCCAGCGGTAGCGCGACGATCGCCATGGGCCACCAGCGTTGTGCGCCGTGTAATTGGTTGGCCGGGGCGTCCGCCAGCCAGCCGGTCAGCAGCAGGCCTGCCGCGAAGCCCAGGTAGACCAGGCCGCTGAGGTGCGCGCTCTTGCGTTGTGCAAGCCATTCGAGGACCAGGGCCGGTGCCAGGACGAACACCAGGCCGTTGCTGATGCCATTGAGCAGGCGCAGCACCAGCAAGGCTTCGTAATTCTGGGTGAAGCCCTGCGCCACGGTGATCAGGGTGTTGGCCAGCAGGCTGAGCGGCACCGCCAGGTGCAGCCGGGCGGGCGTGTAGAGTGCCACCGCCGCGAGCGCGCCGGCCAGGTAGCCGACGTAGTTCCAGGTGGCCAGGTGGGCGCCTTGTTGCAGGTCGAACAGTCCGTCGGCGAGAAAGTAGGGCAGCAGCGGCGTGTAGGCAAAGCGTCCGATGGCATGCGCCACCACCAGGGCGGTGGTGCCACCGAGCAGAGCCAACAGGATCGAGCGTGAGATCATGCTTGTCACTCTTCTTGTTGTTGTCTGCCGGCAGACTACTGCTTGCCAGGTGTGGACTGCGAGTGAAAAATACTGACCTGTTCTTTCACTTTGAGTGAGGTGTCCCGATGTCGGCCTGGGAGCGCCTGAATCCACAGTTGCTGCGGCATTTCCTGGCGATCAGCCGGTGCGGATCGCTGACATCGGCAGCCGATCAATTGCATTGCGTGCCCTCGAATGTCTCCGCACGCCTGCGTCAGCTCGAAGGTCAGCTGGGGGCACGGCTGTTCCAGCGCCAGGCCCAGCGCTTGCGCCTGACGCCGGCCGGTGAGCGCCTGCTGCCCTACGCCGAGCAACTCGACCGGCTGTGCCAGCAGGCCTGGCGCAGTGTGCAGGACGATCTCTGGTCGGGGACGCTACGCCTCGGTGCGATGGAAACCTGCGCGGCGGTGCGCCTGCCGGAGGTGCTGGCGACGTTCCACCGGGATGCTCCTCGCGTGCAAATGCATCTGGAGACCGGCACCAGCAGCGATCTGCTTGAAGATGTCCTGGCCGGGCGGCTGGATGCCGCGCTGATTGGCGGTCCTTATCAGCACCCGGCGTTGCGCACCGAAGCCATCTGGCCGGAGCGCCTGGCCCTGGTGCTGGCCCTCGGCGTGCAACCGAAGCAGGCATTGGCGAAGCCGGTCACGCTGATTGGTTTCCCGGGTGGTTGCCATTACCAGCAACGCCTGGAGCGTTGGAGCGAGGCGCAGCAACTGCGGGTGGTCGCACGCCAGAGCTATGGATCGCTGGATGCGATCTTCGCCAGCGTTGCCGCCGGTATGGGCATCGGCATGCTGCCGTTGTTCCTGCGCCATAGCCACCCGCGTGGCGCGCTGGTGGAGTGGCAGGAACTGCCGGTCGAGCTGGCCGACGCGCCAACCCTTCTGGTGCGCCGCCAGGATGCCGTGGAGCATCCGGCGCTGGAGCACCTGCTCGAACTGCTGCGTGCCCGGCGCGGCAGCAACGGCTAAACTGCGCGGCCTTCGAGGAGCCTGTCCCTATGAACTATCGCCATGCCTTCCATGCCGGCAACCATGCCGACGTGCTCAAGCACCTTGTGCTGACCCGCCTGTTCGCCATGCTGGCGCGCAAGGACGCACCCTACGCTTACCTCGACAGCCATGCCGGTGTCGGCCTCTACGACCTGGCCGGCGACCAGGCCAATCGCACCGGGGAGTGGCTGCAAGGTATCGGCAGGCTGTGGCAGGCCGAAGACCTGCCGGCGGTGTTCGCGGACTATCTGGGTGCGATACGCCAGCTCAATACCGAGGGCGAATTGCGTTACTACCCCGGCTCGCCCGAGCTGGCGCGGCAACTGAGCCGCCCGCAGGATCGCCTGCACCTCAATGAAAAACACCCTGAGGACGGGCAACTGCTCAAGGACAACATGGCCGGCGACCGCCGCGTCGCGGTGCATCGTGGTGAAGGCTGGCATGTGCCCCGCGCACTGCTGCCGACCGAAGAGAAGCGTGTGGTCATGCTGATCGACCCGCCCTTCGAGCAGGCCGACGAACTGAGCCGTTGTGCCACGGCCCTGGAGGAAGCCATCGGGCGCATGCGTCAGGCCATCGTGGTGATCTGGTACCCGATCAAGTCGGAACGCCAGCTCAAGCGTTTCTACCAGGACCTGGCCCGCAGTGGCGCGCCCAAACTGCTGCGCGCCGAGCTCTATGTGCACCCCGCCGATGACGCCACGCGGCTGAACGGCTCGGGCCTGGCCATCAGCAACCCGCCCTGGGGGCTGGAGGACACCCTGCGCGAGGTGCTTCCCTGGCTGGCCGAACACCTGGCCCAGAGCCAGGGCGACTGGCGCCTGGACTGGTTGATCGAAGAGAACTGAGGCGCCGGCAAGCTACACGCGGCAAGTCGATAGGGGGTGCCCTGCGGTTGCCCGCAGGGACGAACGTAAGCCGCCTCTACACCCTGAACTGATTGATCAACCTGCGCTGTTGCTCGGCCAGTTGCGTCAGTTCACGGCTGGCCTGGCTGGCTTCGTCAGCGCCACCGGCAACCTCCGCTGCGACCTGGCCGATGGTGGTGACGTTGCGGTTGATGTCCTCGGCGACCGCGCTCTGCTCCTCGGCGGCACTGGCGATCTGCGTGTTCATGTCGTTGATCACGGACACCGCCTGGGTGATCGCCTCCAGCACCTGGGCCGCGTCGGTGGCCTGGCGCACGCTGTCGTTGGTGCGCTCCTGGCTGTGTTCCATGACCTGCACCACATCGCGCGTGCCGTTCTGCAACTGCTCGATCATGGTCTGAATTTCCGAGGTCGCCTGCTGCGTCTTCTGCGCCAGGTTGCGCACCTCGTCGGCCACCACCGCGAAGCCTCGGCCCTGCTCCCCGGCACGAGCCGCCTCGATGGCCGCGTTGAGCGCCAGCAGGTTGGTCTGCTCGGCGATGGCGCGGATGGAGGTGAGGATGGCGTTGATGTTCTCGCTGTCACGCGCCAGCGCCTGCACCACACCGACGGCGCGGGTGATTTCGCTGGCCAGTGCACTGATGGAGTCCGATGTGCTCTGCACCACGCGCTTGCCATCGTTGGCCGAGGCATCGGCATGGTTGGCCGCTTCGGCGGCGTGCGCGGCATTGCGCGCAACGTCCTGGGCGGTAGCGCTCATTTCCTGCACGGCAGTGGCGACCTGGTCGATCTCGGCCATCTGCTTCTGCACGCCCTGGTTGGTACGGATGGCGATGTGCGCGGTGTGTTCCGACGAGTCGCTGACTTGCTGCACGGAGCCGACCACATCGCGGATCATCGCTTGCAGCTTGTCGAGGAAGGTATTGAAGCCCCTGGCGATCTGCCCCAGTTCGTCGGGGCGGTCGACCTGCAGGCGCTTGGTCAGGTCGCCGTCGCCCCGTGCGATATCGTCGAGCATGGCCACCATCTGCCGCAGCGGGCGGGCGATGCCGTAGCCGACGAACCAGATGACCAGCAGGCCTGCGCCAGCGATCAGCAAGCCGACCAGGGTCATGCCGGCGATGTCGGTGTCGTGCTGGCTGCGCAGGGTGTTTTGCAGCGCATGCAGCTCGGCATAGACAGCGCTCTCCGGCAGTTGCATGACCAGTGTCCAGCGCGTCTGGGTATCGCCGATGGTGAAGGGCAGCAGCAGTTGCAGCAGGCCGCTGTCCTTGTCGCTGGAGAAATGTGGCTGGCCGCTTTGCAGGCGGCTCAGGTCACCCAGCTTGGGCAGGATCTGGGCGCTCGGCTCGCCGAGCTTGGAGGCATCCGCCGTATAGGCGACCAGGCGGCCATTGCTGGAGATCAGCGCCATGTTGCCGGCACCTTCGTAGAGCTGCCGATTGGCCTGGCCCAGCAGCTCCTGGATGAAGTCGACGGCGAGGTCGGCGCCGACGATGCCACGGAACTTGCCACCCACCAGCACCGGGACGTTGAAGGACGCCATCATGACCGTCTTGCCGCCCATCTCGTAGGGCGCGGGGTCGACGATGCAGGTCTTGCCGGTTTCCCTCGGGCACAGGTAGTACTCGCCGGCACGTACGCCAGTGGGTAGCAGCTTCTGGTTCTCCATGTCCGAGCCCAGTGGCTCCACCACCGGCTTTCCGTTCGCGTCGCGGAACCACCAGGGCATGAAACGCCCGGTTTCGTCATAACCGTTGGCGGTCTGCCCGGCGTAGGAGGCGTCGTCGTTATCGAAGGCGTTGGGCTCCCAGGCGATATAGGCGTCGATCAGCTTGGGGTTCTGCACCACGACGTTGCGCAGCATGGCCGAGAGGTCCTCGCGGCCACTGGCGATTCCCGGGGTGGCGGAGGCGTTGTCATCGCCGACCAGGGCGTTGATATGCGCCAGGTTCTGCGCGACACCCAGCGGAAACTCCAGCTCGCGCTGGATTTCGCTGACCTCGCGCTGGGCCAGGGTGACCAGGCGTTGCTCCAGTGTCTGTTCGAGCAGGGCGCGTGTGCTGTCCTGGACCACTTCCTGGGTGCGCGTGCCCGAAAACAGTGCATAGAGCACCAGTGCGATGACAACAGCCAGGACACTGGCGCCGGCCAGGGCCGCAACCGAAAACTGAATGGACTTGAAGCGCATGGGAGCTCCGGATTATCAGGACGTACCGGTTTATCGGTCGATGGCGATCAAAGCATTAGGGGGCTTGTCGGCGTTCTTTTGGGGGACCGCAGCCTGGTATATCAGACTTCGCTGAATGGCTCTATGCCAGCATTAACCGTGCCGTATCCTTTTACCAGGCAGTCGTTTGCAACGCTGGTTTCCATGCGCTGGCTTCTGCTAGGGTCCGTCCCCGTTGTATTCGTATTTCCGGATTCGCCAGGGATTGGGCCGCCGGCATCCTCTCCCTGTTCTGGAACACTTTTCCCCGATCACACATGAGGCATGCCATGCGCGACATCTTTTTCTTCGACACGATGATCACCCCGAAAATCATCACCTTCATCTACTGGCTCGGTCTGCTGGGCGTACTGCTGGGCGGTCTGGGTGCGATGTTCAGCGACAGCTTCTTCACCGGCCTCGGTGTGCTGGTGTTCGGGGCGATCGGTACGCGCATCTGGTGTGAGCTGCTGATCGTGCTGTTCAAGATCAACGAGAACCTGCAAAAGATCGCCAACCGCGAGTGATGGACGCATGGCCACCACCTTGGTGGCCATCGGGCGGGCTGCTATGCTCGCCGCCATGACTACTCGACTCCCCCTCAGCCTGATCCTGGCGGTCGCCGACAACGGTGTGATCGGGCGTGACAACGCCATGCCCTGGCACCTGCCAGCGGAACTCCAGTACTTCAAACGCATGACCCTCGGCAAGCCCGTGCTCATGGGCCGCAAGACCTGGGACTCCCTCGGTCGCCCATTGCCGGGCCGCCTCAACCTGGTCATCAGTCGCCAGCCCGGCCTGAGCCTGCAAGGTGCCGAATGCTTCGGCAGCCTGGAGGCAGCGTTGCCACGTGCCGAAGCCTGGGCGCTGGAGCAGGGCGCCAGTGAATTGATGGTGATCGGCGGTGCGCAACTGTTCGCCGACGCGCTGCCCAGCGCCAAACGTTTGTACCTCACGCGCGTGGCGCTGGAGCCGGAGGGCGATGTGTTCCTGCCGGAGTGGCGCGACGAGCGCTGGCGGCTTGTGTCCCGTGAGGAGCATGCCGCCGAGGAAGGCCGTCCGGCCTATGCTTGCGAGGTGTGGGAGCGCGACTGATGTAGGGTGCGCTGTGCGCACCTGTGTGGATCAGGGGCGCATGGCACCGCCGGTGACAGTCGTCAGGCTTTCGTCTGGGGCAGGAACCAGTTCAGCAGCAGTGCACAGATACCGCCGGTGGCGACTCCCGAGTTGAGTACGTCGCGCAGCGCGCCCGGCATATGCTCGAGGAACTCCGGCACCTGGGTCACGCCCAGTCCGAGCGCCAGCGACACTGCGATGATCAGCAGGGCGCGGCGGTCCAGCTCGATGCCGGCGAGGATATTGATGCCCGCCGCCGCCACCGCACCGAACATCACCATTGCCGCACCACCCAGGACCGGCTCCGGCACGGCCTGGATCACCCCGGCGACACCGGGGAACAGCCCCAGCACGATCAGCATGACGGCAATCCACAGGCCGATATGGCGGCTGGCGACGCCGGTCAACTGGATGACCCCGTTGTTCTGTGCGAACACCGAGCTGGGAAACGTGTTGAGTACACCGGCCAGCAGCGAATTGACGCCATTGACCAGCACGCCGCCCTTGATGCGTTGCATCCACTGCGGGCCTTCCACCGGCTGGCGGGAAATCTTGCTGGTGGCGGTGATGTCGCCGATCGCCTCCAGCGACGTCACCAGGTAGATCACCAGCATTGGAATGAACAGTGCCCAGGAGAAACCCAGGCCGAAATGCAGCGGCGTCGGCACCTGGAACAGTGGCGCCTCGTGCATGCCGGTGAAGTCCAGCCGTCCCAGCCAGGCCGCCAGTCCATAACCGACGCCCAGGGCGATGACGATGGCGCAACTGCGCACCCACACCAACGGGATTCGGTTGAGCAGGACGATCAGCCCCAGCACCGTGCCGGACAGCAACAGGTTCTCGCCATTGGCGAAGGTGCCTTGTGCCATCGCGCCGTAGCCGCCGCCCATGCTGATCAGGCCTACCTTGATCAGCGTCAGGCCGATCATCAGCACCACGATACCGGTCACCAGCGGGGTGATCAGTCGCTTGACGAAGGGCAGCACCCGCGACACGCCGATCTCGATGAAGGAGCCGGCGATCACCACACCGAAGATCGCCGCCATCACCGCTTCCACAGGCGTACCCTGGCTGACCATCAGGCTACCGCCCGCGATCAGCGGGCCGACGAAATTGAAACTGGTGCCCTGCACGATCAGCAGTCCTGCACCCAATGGCCCGAAGCGTCGGCATTGCACATAGGTGGCGATACCGGACACCACCAGCGACATCGACACGATCATGTTGGTATCGCGGGCAGACACGCCAAGCGCCTGGCAGATCAACAGCCCCGGCGTGACGATGGGGACGATGATCGCCAGCAGATGCTGCAGCGCGGCCAGCAGGGCGATCCACGGCCTTGGCCGGTCTTCCAGGCCATAGACCAGTTCGCCGGGCCGGGTATCGGTTGAAGTTGGCTGCGTCATCGGCAGGCTCCGGAAAAAGAGCGCAATTCTACGGAGGCTTGGCGTCTACCGCGAGTGCCAGGCTGCTGGAAACTCACAGAGAGGCCGTGGGAGTCGAGCAATACCTGTGGCGTAGAGGCCTCTGGTAGGTAATCGAATCAGGACTGGCGGAAAGGGCAAATCACAGGCAACAAAAAACCGGCTCAGAGGCCGGTTTTTTGGGGCTTTCAGGAAGTTTTGGCACCACCTGAAAAGAATCAGTGGTGCCCAGGGACGGAATCGAACCGCCGACACGGGGATTTTCAATCCCCTGCTCTACCGACTGAGCTACCTGGGCAACGGGGCGCTATTAGACGGATTTGGCTTTCGGCTGTCAAGCGTGATTCGGAAAAAATTTAGTCAGAACGGGTATTTAGGGTGCGTTCCGCTCATTCGCTGGGCGGAACGTAGCCTTCGGCCTGGGCGTATTCTTCGCCGGAGAGGAATTTGTCCATTTCTTCCTGGAGGAATTTGCGGTCGTCGGCGTTCATCATGTTCAGGCGGCGTTCGTTGATCAGCATGGTCTGGTGCTTCTGCCAGTCTTCCCAGGCTTTCTTCGAGACGTTGTTGTAGATGTCCTCGCCTTTCGCGCCCGGGTAGGGCGGACGCTCCAGGGCGGGCAGTTCTTCTTTGTATTTGCGGCAGTGGACGGTACGGGTCACGCGAATTCTCCTGCGTTCAGTTCTGCGGCGGCGCGCTTGAGCAGTTTTTTCACCGGCGCGGCCAGGCCCAGGCGCGGCGGAGTGGCGAGGTTATACCAGAGCCAGTCGGCCTCGGCCATGTTCGTGCCGTCCTGTTCGACCTCGACCAGCCAGGGTTCGATATCCAGCTGGAAGTGGCTGAAGGTGTGGACGAGCCCAGGCAGTGCGCGGCGTTCGCCGAGTGTCAGGGCGTGACGTTTGGCGAGCTCGCTGACGCCTTGCAGGTCGTCGAGTTCCGGCAGGCTCCAGAGGCCGCCCCAGAGGCCACTGGAGGGCCGGCGATAGAGCAGGATGGCGCCTTCGGCATTGGCCAGCAGCGGCATCAGGGTGCGCTTGCGCGGCAGGGTTTTGCGCGGCTTGGGAATCGGGTAGCGGCTTTCCAGGCCGAGCAGGTGCGCCTGGCAGCCGGGCTCCAGTGGGCAGATCAGGCAACTGGGCTTGCTGCGGGTACAGAGGGTGGCGCCCAGGTCCATCATGGCCTGGGTGTAGTGGTTGACGCGCGCCTGGGGCGTCAGTCGCTCTGCGACTTGCCACAACTGGCGTGCCACTGCCGGTTCGCCAGGATAGCCCTCCTGGGCGACGTAGCGCGCCAGTACGCGCTTTACGTTGCCATCGAGGATCGGTGCACGCAGGCCCATGCTCAGGCTGGCGATGGCGCCAGCGGTGGAGCGACCGATGCCGGGCAGCGCGGTCAGCGCCTCGACGTCGCGGGGGAATTCGCCACCGTGTTCGGCCATGACGATGCGTGCGGTCTTCTGCAGGTTGCGTGCACGGGTGTAGTAGCCGAGGCCGGTCCACAGGTGCAGCACTTCGTCTTCATCCGCCTCGGCCAGGGCGCGCACGTTCGGCAGTGCCGCCATGAAGCGGTCGAAGTAGCCGAGCACGGTGTTGACCTGGGTCTGTTGCAGCATGATTTCCGAGACCCAGACGCGGTAGGGCGTGATGCCTTGTTGCCAGGGCAGGTCCTTGCGGCCGTGCTGGTCGTACCAGTCCAGCACGGCGCTGGAGAATTGCTCGGGGCTCATCGTTTGAACAGGCCCTTGAGCGCGTCGCGGAGTTCCGGACTGACCTTGTCGCCGAGTTTTTCCTCGATCTTCTGGTTGAGTTTGTCGCCGGCCAGTTTGGCGGCGATCTTGCCCAGGCCGTCCTTGTCAAAGCGGCAGGCCTTGGCGCCCAGTTCCAGCGGCCCACGGCATTGCAGCGGCCATTCGAGTCCGACGTAGCGCTGGTTGACCTGGCAGGCGGGGTCGGGCATGGCGCTCTTGTCGCCTTCGATGACCAGGCCGATGCGGTAGTCGAGGGCGAGCACGCGCAGGTCCAGGTCGCCCTTGCCGCGCACGTCGAGGCCGGGGATGTTGACGTTCAGGTCGGGATTGCTGGCGACGCCATTGCGGATGTCCAGGTTGCCTTTGAGGGCGCGGAATGGCGTGTCCTGGCTGCGCGGATCGCTGCTCAACGATTTGCGGTTGAGGCTGGCGATGGCGCGGCACAGTTGCTGCTCCAGGTTGGCCTCGACCAGCACGCCGTTGTCGACCGCCATGGCCAGCTTGCCGTTGAGGTTGTCGATCCAGGCACGTTGGCTGTTGCCCTGGGTGGTCAGGTCGCCCTGCAGGTTGAGCAGGCCGCGCATCGGCAACTGCTGGCCCTGGCTTTGCAACAGGCGCTCGAGGGGAATGCGGCTGATGGCCGGGCTCAGGCTCAGTTGTGGCAGTGCCGGGCGCAGGTCGAGGCTGGCCTTGGCGTCGATACGGCCGTTGTAGAGTTCGCTGCGCAGTTCATCGAGGCGGGTCAGGCCGCCCTGGCTGGTGGCCTTGATCTGTACCTTGGCGAAGGGCAGTTGGCGCAGGGTGAGGCTGTCCAGTGTCAGTGCGAGGCGGGCATCGAGGTTGCGCAGGGCATCGATGGGCAGCACGCGTTCTTCGCTCCAGGCATGTTGCGTGGGCTTGTCCGGCAGCGGCGTGGTGCCGGCGCTACCGGCGGCGCGTACGGTGTCGTTGACTTGCTGCTGGCGTGCCGCACTGCCGGCCTTGCTGGCTTCGCTGGTGGGCGGCAGGTAGCGGTCGAGGTCGAGGGTGTCGCCCTTGAGTTCGACCAGCAGGGCCTGGCGCTTGAGGTCGCGGATGCCGAGGCGGCCATTGAAGGTACTGCCGTCGAGCTGCAGTTTCAGGTCTTCGAGGATCAGGCTGTTGTCGGTTCCGGTCAGGCGGGTGACCAGTTCGGCCTTGCCCAGCGCCTTGCTATCAGCCATGGCGGGCAGCGTCTGGCCGATGCCTTCGAGGAATTCGCGCAGGCTGAATTCGGCGATGGAGACGGCGCCATCCAGGCGTGGTTTGCCTTGCAGGTCGGTGATTTGCAGTTCACCCAGGCCGCGCAACTGGTTGGCGGTGAACTTGAGTCCCTTCCATTCGGCGGTCTGTGCCTGCAGGTCTGCCAACAACTGGCCCTGGGTACTGAAGGCGAGGGTCTTGCCCTGCAATGGCTCGCCGGAGGTTTCCCCGGAGAGGCGCAGGTCTTCGAGTTGGTAGCGCTGTTGGCGGGTGTCGAACGACAGCTTGCCTTGCAGTTCGGTGCGGGCGCGCATCACCGGCTTATTGCTGCCGAAGAAGGCGCTGAGGTTGACCGGGATGGCGCTGCCTTCGCGGATGGCGCCGGTCTTCAGTTCGATGCCTTCGGCGCTGAGCTGCTGGCCGCTGCGGGCATCGTGATAGCTGATGCGGGCATCGCTCACGTTGAGGCTGTCGATATCCAGCTTGAGTGCCTTGGCTGGCGTACTGGGGGTATTCGCGGTGGGCGTGTCCGAGGAGGCTGGTGCTTCTTCTGCAGTGGCGGTGGCGACAGTCTCATCGCGCTGTACGGGCTGGCCGATGCCTTGCCAGTTGCCCTGGCCTTTCTCGTTGATGTTCAGCGTCAGGTTCAGGCCGTTGATGGTGATGTCGCTCATTTCCACTTCGCGCCGCAGCAACGGCAGTACGCGCACCGAGAGGCCCAGCATGCGCAGTTCGGCGAGGGTCTGCTCGGGCGTGCGGCTGCTGGCGAGGGTGGTGTCGTGCAATTCCAGGCCCAGCCAGGGGAACAGGCTCCAGCCGATATCGCCATTGATGGCCAGTTCCAGCCCGGCCTTGTCGCGGGCGAGCTGACGGATCTGTTCCTTGTAGTCGTTGGGGTCGAACAGGTGGGTCAGGGCGAAGCCTAGAGCCACGAGGACCAGCAGCAGACCGAATACGAACAGCCCCAGTATTTTGCCGAATGCTTTCATGGGTGCTTCCTAGAGTGGTGCCAGTGTCAGTTGCATGCGCGTGGCCAGGGCCTGGGTTTCCAGCTGGTCGAGCGGTGCGCAGAGCCGCAGGGGTTTACCGGTTTCAGCAGCGTGACGCCGAGCTTCCTCGATGATCCGCCGGCCCACGCCACGCTGGCGTGTGATGCTGCGCACGCACAGGTGTGACAAGCGCCAGCCGCTTTCGTCCTCTTGCAGCATGGCGGCACCGAGCAGTCGGTCATTGAAGCGCCCGGCGATCAGATGGCCGCTGGCCAGGGCGCTTTCGATCAGGCTGTCGGCATCGGCGTAGGGGGGCAGCAGCCAGTCGGGAGCGTCCTGGTAGATGCGTGACAGGTCGAGGCGATCCTGCTCGCTGGGGGCGCTGACGGTTTCTACATGGACGGGCATGGCCTGGCTCCGCGATACGGGCCGGCCAGTGTAAACCCGGTGGATGCTCGCCGGTAGCCGCTTGCAGCCGGGCCGGCCTATAATGCCGGCCTTTTCCCGTTCGATTGTGTGGAGCTGGTGATGGCCGAACGTACGGCATTCGTCGAGCGCAATACCCTGGAGACCCAGGTCAAGGCGTCGATCAACCTGGATGGCACCGGTAAGGCGCAGTTCGCCATCGGCGTGCCCTTCCTTGAGCACATGCTCGACCAGATCGCCCGCCACGGGCTGATCGACCTGGATGTCGAGTGCAAGGGCGATCTGCATATCGACGACCACCACACCGTGGAAGATGTCGGTATCACCCTCGGCCAGGCGTTCGCCAAGGCGGTCGGCGACAAGAAGGGTATGACTCGCTACGGTCACAGCTATGTGCCGCTGGACGAAGCGCTGTCGCGGGTGGTGATCGACTTTTCCGGCCGTCCCGGCCTGGTGATGAACGTGCCTTACACTCGCGCCACCGTCGGCGGTTTCGACGTGGACCTGTTCCAGGAGTTCTTCCAAGGCTTCGTCAACCATGCCCAGGTCACGCTGCACATCGACAACCTGCGCGGCATCAATACCCACCACCAGATCGAGACGGTATTCAAGGCGTTCGGCCGTGCCCTGCGCATGGCGCTGGAGCTGGACCCGCGCATGGCCGGGCAGATGCCTTCCACCAAAGGTTGCCTGTAAATGCAGACTGTCGCCGTTATCGACTATGGCATGGGCAACCTGCATTCGGTGGCCAAGGCGCTGGAGCACGTCGGCGCCGGTCGTGTGCTGGTCAGCAGCGATACCCAGGTGATCCGCGAGGCCGACCGTGTGGTGTTCCCCGGTGTCGGTGCGATCCGCGATTGCATGGCAGAGATTCGTCGACTCGGTTTCGATGACCTGGTGCGCGAGGTCAGCCAGGATCGTCCCTTCCTCGGCATCTGTGTCGGCATGCAAGCGCTGATGGAGCACAGCGAGGAGAACGACGGGGTCGATGGCATCGGCCTGTTCCCTGGGCGGGTGCGTTTCTTTGGCCAGGACCTTGTCGAGGAGGGCGAGCGCCTGAAGGTGCCGCACATGGGTTGGAACGAGGTGCGCCAGAGCATCGACCACCCGCTGTGGCACAGCATTCCCGACCTGGCGCGTTTCTATTTCGTGCACAGCTACTACATCGAGGCGGGTAATCCGCGCCAGGTAGTCGGTCGTGGCCATTACGGCAAGGAGTTCGCCGCGGCGCTGGCCGAAGGGCCGCGTTTCGCCGTGCAGTTCCACCCGGAGAAAAGCCATTCCCATGGCCTGCAACTGCTGCAGAACTTCGCCGCCTGGGATGGTCGCTGGTAATGGCGAGGGCCAGGAACAAGGCGCCGGTCCTGACGCTGACGCCCGCCCAGGAAAGCGAGGCGACCGACAGGATCAAGCGCTTCATGGCCGAGCGTTTCGAGCTGGATATCGGCAGCTTCGAAGCCGCCGAGGTGCTTGAGCTGTTCGCGTGCGAGATCGCTCCGCATTACTACAACCGGGCGATCTCCGATGTGCAGGTGCACCTTAAAGACCGCTTCGAGAGCATCGAGAGCGACCTCTGGGCGATGGAAAAAAGCAACTGACGGCCCCGGGCCGCAAGACAAACGAATACGCACGCTGGTAGCTCGACGCTTGCCGCGTTTTTGACGAAGGAAACCCTATGCTGATCATCCCTGCGATCGACCTCAAAGACGGCGCCTGCGTGCGTTTGCGCCAAGGCCTGATGGACGATGCCACGGTCTTTTCCGATGACCCGGTGGCGATGGCCGCCAAGTGGGTCGAGGGCGGCTGCCGCCGTCTGCATCTGGTCGACCTCAACGGTGCCTTCGAAGGCCAGCCGGTCAACGGTGAGGTCGTGACCGCCATCGCCCGGCGTTATCCGAACCTGCCGATCCAGATCGGTGGCGGTATCCGCTCGCTGGAAACCATCGAGCACTATGTGAAGGCTGGCGTCAGCTACGTGATCATCGGCACCAAGGCGGTCAAGCAGCCTGAGTTCGTCGGTGAGGCCTGCCGTGCCTTCCCCGGCAAGGTGATCGTTGGCCTGGATGCCAAGGACGGTTTCGTCGCCACCGATGGCTGGGCGCAAGTGAGTACCGTGCAGGTCATCGACCTGGCCAAGCGTTTCGAGGCCGATGGCGTGTCCGCCATCGTCTACACCGATATCGCCAAGGACGGCATGATGCAGGGCTGCAACGTCGAAGCCACCGCTGCCCTGGCCAACGCCACGCGTATCCCGGTGATCGCTTCCGGCGGTATCCACAACCTGGGCGATATCCAGGCACTGCTGGATGCCCGTGCCCCCGGCATCATCGGCGCCATCACTGGCCGTGCCATCTACGAAGGCACGCTGGATGTGGCGCAAGCGCAGGTTCTCTGCGACAACTTCAAGGGCTGAGGCCGGCTGGGTCGACCGCATGGCGGCGTAACCCATCAATGGCGTTATCCGTTGGCGCAACGATGGGTATCGCTGCGCTCAACCCATCCTACGGAAGCACTGCTATGGCTCTGGCTAAACGCATCATCCCCTGCCTCGACGTCGACAATGGCCGTGTGGTCAAGGGCGTCAAGTTCGAGAATATCCGCGACGCCGGCGACCCGGTGGAAGTCGCCCGGCGCTACGATGAGCAGGGCGCCGACGAGATCACCTTCCTCGACATCACCGCCAGTGTCGATGGGCGCGATACCACCCTGCACACCGTCGAGCGCATGGCCAGCCAGGTGTTCATTCCGCTGACTGTCGGTGGAGGCGTGCGTACTGTGCAGGACATCCGCAACCTGCTGAATGCCGGCGCGGACAAGGTGTCGATCAACACGGCGGCGGTGTTCAATCCCGAGTTCGTCGGCGAAGCGGCGCAGCGGTTCGGTTCGCAATGCATTGTGGTCGCCATCGACGCCAAGAAGGTTTCTGCACCTGGCGAGACGCCGCGTTGGGAAATCTTCACCCACGGCGGACGCAAGCCGACGGGTCTGGATGCGGTGGCCTGGGCGCGCAAGATGCAGGAGCTGGGTGCCGGCGAAATATTGCTGACCAGCATGGACCAGGATGGCGTCAAGAGCGGTTATGACCTGGGTGTGACCCGTGCCATCAGCGAGACGGTGAGCATTCCGGTGATCGCCTCTGGCGGTGTCGGCAACCTGCAGCACCTGGCCGACGGCATCCTCGAAGGCAAGGCCGACGCGGTGCTGGCGGCAAGCATCTTCCACTTCGGCGAGTACACCGTGCCCGAGGCCAAGGCTTACATGGCCAGCCGCGGCATCGTCATGCGCTGAGTGCGGTCATCGGCTCTGGTGTTGCGGTACGAGTCAAATGCTGGTGGGGTGTAGGGCACGCCAACAATAGGCGTGCAGCTTGTTCAGATGCCCCTCGGGCGTCCGACAATCGCGTCGCTCAATCCGTCTTGCCCGGTGAAAAGACGTCTTCGATCCGGTTGGCAAACAGAATCCGCTCTGTCCACAACTCCAGTTCATCTTCCGCAGCCTGTTCCAGGCGCTGCTCCAGTGTCGCGGACAATGCGCCGAACTTGAGTGTCAGTTGCTTGCGCAAGGTGCTGATGCGACCTTCGCCTAGACCTTGCTCCAGGCCTTGCAGCAACCCCTGCTGGCGGCCTTGCTCGGTGTAGCGCTCAATGAAACCACTCATGCCACGTTCCTCCGTGGTGTATTGGCGTTCGAAATCCGCCCGTTCATTATTGGTCAGCCTGGCATAGATGTCGATGAAGTCCAGGTACTTGAGCTGCCGGTCGGGGTTCTGCTCCAGGGTGAGCAAACCGCGTACCGCGCTGGCATAGATGGCCAGTTTGAGTTCGGGTGGCCAGTGCATATTGGGCAGGTTCAGACGGGCGACCAGGTTGTCGCTTTCCAGATAGCGGGCCCCCTGCATGTCCGGCAACACGGCGCGGATATAGCGAAAGTGCAGGTAGTCATGGAGCTCGTTGCCCAAAACCAGATGGGCCTCCTGGCGATTGGCCTTGAGAAAGATCACCACCGGCACCACGCGCCGGGTGTCCATCAGTTCGGCTATTTCCAGGCAGTAGCGAGCCAGTTTATGGATGGAGAACTGCCGTGGCTCGGTCTGTTGCTCGATAACGAACAGCAGGGCTTCGCGCCGACCGTCCGGCCACTCCAGTAGCAGGGGAATGTCCAGCTCCAGAAAGCGGTCACTGAGGCGATCCTTCAGTTGCTCTTCGCGGATGGGTGTGAAGCGCGTCGAGGTATCCAGGTGCACGGCTTCTTGCGGTGCGAACAGCTGCAAGGCCTGCAATGGGTAGTCGAGGATCAGATTCTTGAAGTTCTGGTCATGGCTGACCGGGCCGGATATGTCCGTATCGTCTGGCATGGCGACTTCCTGTCGAGAAGTCGCCAGCATAGCCAGTGCTGCCCAGCCGCCAAGCCGAATGGTTCAGCAGTGTGGGCAGTGTCACGAAATTGCAGTGTCGAGTTGGATGCGACGGGTACCGCTGCGCTCGCCCCATCGCATCTGGTGCGATATCAGCGGTAGACCAGGCCGCCGTCGATCAGCGGCGACTGGCCGGTCATGTAGTCGGCGTCCGGGCCGGCCAGGTAGGAGACGAAGCCTGCCACGTCCTCGGGCGTTTGTGCCCGTCCCAGTGCGATGCCTTCGACGTACTTCTTGTAGGTCGCGCCCACCGGTGCGCCGGTGATATCGGCCATGCGCTGGTCGATGTCGACCCACATGTCGGTGCCGACCACGCCGGGGCAGTAGGCGTTGACGGTGATGCCGTCGCTGGCCAGTTCCTTGGCCGCCGCCTGGGTCAGGGCGCGTACGGCAAACTTGGTGGAGGAATACACGCCGAGCAGGGCGAAGCCGTCATGGCCGGCGATGGACGAGGCGTTGATGATCTTGCCGGGTTTCTTCAGAGCCTTGAGCTTCTTGGCGGCAGCCTGGATGCCCCACAGCACGCCCTGTACGTTGATCGCCTGGATGCGCTCGACCTCCGCTGGTGTCACCTCCAGCAGCGAGGCGACCTGGGAAATACCGGCGTTGTTGACGATGATGTCGAAGCCGCCCAGCTCGCGCTCGGCATGGTCAACGGCGGCGAACACCTGATCCTGCTTCGATACGTCAGCCACGAAGGTGGTGGCCTTGCGGCCCAGTGCGCGGATTTCCTCGGCGACTGCCTGGATGCCATCCGGCTTGACGTCGACCAGCGAGACATCGGCGCCATCCTTCGCCAGGCGCAGTGCGATGGCCTTGCCGATACCCTGTCCGGCGCCGGTAACCAGTACGACCTTGTTGGTGAGGCTCATGAATCATCTCCTGTGGGCTCATGTGATGACTGGATAGTGCCACGCTTTTTGGTCGTTTATATGGCACCAGAGCAATGAAAAGGTCGGTTCGAGCGTTCTAGGACGGGTTTCATGAGTGCCGTAGCGTGGTCAGCTGGCTTCGAGGTCGCGCCAGGTCAGGTAGACTCGCAGGTCGAACTCGAGCTGGTGGTAGTCGGGCAGCATGTGGCAGCAGAGCTGGTAGAAGGCCTTGTTGTGGTCGGCCTCACGCAAGTGTGCCAGCTCGTGCACCACGATCATCCTGAGGAATTCGGGTGCGGCGTCCTTGAACAGGGCGGCCACGCGGATTTCCTTCTTTGCCTTGAGCTTGCCGCCCTGCACGCGGGAGATCGCGGTGTGCAGGCCGAGGGCGCGGTGGGTCAGGTCGAGGCGGTTGTCGAACAGGACCTTGTCGATGCCCGGTGCGCTTTTCAGGTGGCGCTGTTTCAGCTCCGTCACATAGCCATAGAGCGCCCGGTCGTTCTGTATCGTGTGACGCTCGGGGTAGCGTTGTTGCAGGTATTCGCCCAGGCGTTGCCTGGCGATCAACTGACGCACCTGTTCCTGTAACTGTTCCGGGTAGGCTGCCAGGTATTTCAGGTCGCTCATCGTGGCGTCCTGTATAGCCCGTCCTTGCCATGGGCTGGCATGGCGCGGTTGGCGCGCAGGGCGATCATCTGCTCGATGTCGATCCAGTCGATGCCCTGTTCCTTCAGGCGCGGCAGTTCGCGTTCGAGTACGGCCAGGGTGGCGGCATGCGGATGGCCGATGACCACCGCCGTACCTTGCTTGCGCGCCAGTGCGATGGCGGCGCGCAGGCGCTCGGCGATGGCTTCTGGCGCCTGGTCGTTGTCCAGGAAGATATCCCGCGACAGGCTGGCGAGGCCGATCTCCTGTGCCGCGGCGGCGGCGCTGGTACGCGGGCTGGTGCGGCTGTCGAGAAAGAACAGGTGGCGCCGTTGCAAGTCCCGCATCAGCCAGCCCATGGCCTGTTGCTGCTCGGTCATGCGGCTGCCCATATGATTGTTGATGCCGCGCACATGGGGCACGGCTCGCAAGGCGGCATCCAGGCGTTGCTGCAATTGCTCGCGGGAGAGTTCGGGTCGCCAGGCGTAGGGGCCGCCCGCCGGGGCCATCGGCAGGTGCAGGATGACGGTCTTGCCGGCGGCCTCAGCCTGCCGTGCCAGGCTGGCGGCGTGGGGCGTGTCGGGCATGATCGCCAGCACCACCGGGCCAGGCAGTGCCAGCACACGCTGGTCGCGCTGCGGGTGCTGGCCAAGGTCGTCGATCACCAGCGTCAGCCGAGGCTGAGTACCCTGGGCGAGCGCCGACACTGCGCAGAGTGAAGCCAGCAGCAGTACGGCGAGGCGCATCGGCGACATCTATTGCCCGCGAGTGAGGTTGAGCCCTTTGAGCAGATTGAGCGCCTGGTTGAGTTGGTAGTCGTCGTCCTGCGGGCGTGGTGTCGTGTCGCTGGTGCCTTTGCGGCTGCCACTGGGGCGATCGGCCCCGCCGTTGCCATTGCCCAGGTGTCCGGCCAGGTCGGCCTCGCGGAAACCTTCGCCACCTTGCTCGCGGGTGACCTTGGCGCGTGCCACTTCGATGTCCGGCTCGATGCCCTGGGCCTGGATCGAACGGCCGCTCGGGGTGTAGTACAGCGCAGTGGTCAGTTTCAGGGCGCGGTCGTTGTTCAACGGCAGCACTGTCTGCACCGAACCCTTGCCGAAGCTGTCGGTGCCCATCAGCACGGCGCGCTTCTGGTCTTGCAGGGCGCCTGCGACGATTTCCGAGGCCGAGGCGCTGCCGCCATTGATCAGTACCACCAGCGGGATGCCTTCGCTGGCATCGGCCGGGTCGGCGGAGAAGCGCAGCTCGGAATTGGGAATGCGGCCCTTGGTGTAGACGATCAGGCCCTTGGTCAGGAAGTGGTCGGCGACTTCCACGGCGGCTTGCAGAACACCACCTGGGTTGTTGCGCAGGTCCAGCACCAGGCCGCTGAGTTTCTTGCCACCGTTGTCTTTCTTGAGCCGCGCCAAGGCCTTGCCGATCTCGTCGCCGGTGTTGATCTGGAACTGGGTGATGCGCAGGTAACCGTAGCCATCTTCCAGCAACTGGCTCTTGACGCTGCGGACCTTGATCACGGCGCGCTTGAGCTTGACCTCGAACGGCGTGCCGCCATCACGTACCAGCGACAGGGTGATGCTGCTGCCTGGCTTGCCGCGCATCTTCGACACGGCATCGAGCATCGACAGGCCCTTGGTTGGCTGGCCGTCGATCTTGACGATCAGGTCGCCGGCTTCGATGCCTGCCTTGGATGCTGGGGTGTCGTCGATGGGGGAGACGACCTTGATGAAACCGTCCTCGACACCGACCTCGATGCCCAGTCCGCCAAATTCACCGCTGGTGCTTTCCTGCAACTCGGCGAAGGCTTCCGGCTCCAGGTAGGCGGAGTGTGGGTCGAGGTTGCTGAGCATGCCCTTGATGGCGTTTTCCAGCAGGGTCTTGTCATCCACCGGCTCGACATAGGCCGCCTTGATGCGGTCCATCACTTCGGCGAAGGTGCGCAGTTCGTCCAGCGGCAGCGGTGCCTTGCCGGTCGCTCCGGCGACGCTCGGGTCTGGCGTCAGTTCGACTGGGGACGGCTGGGCCCAGCTGCCCTGCGTGCCCAGAGCGAGAGCCAGGGCGAGCATGGAAGGTTGAACGAAACGGCGCGGATGCAGCATGTCGAACTCCAGTAGTGAGAGGCGCACTATCCTTGGGCGCGGCACCATTGTGCGGGGTCGCTCGGGCGCCCCTGCTGGCGAATGGCGAAGTACAGCGCGGCCGTGTCCTGGCCGCCACTGTTTCCAACGGTCGCGATGGGGTCGCCGGCCTTGACGATATCGCCGGCATTGCGCAGCAGGCTCTGGTTATGGCCATAGAGGCTCAGGTAGCCATTGCCGTGATCGAGGATCACCAGCAGGCCAGAACCGCGCAGCCAGTCGGCGAACACCACGCGCCCGCCATGTACCGCGCGGACCTGAGTGCCTGCCGACGCGCCGATCAGCACCCCATCCCATTTGGTTCGAGCGTCGCCGCCGCGAGGAGTGCCGTAACGGGCGACCAAACGCCCATCGACCGGCCAGGGCAGCTTGCCCTTGCCCTGGGCGAACGGGCCGCCGAAATTGCTGCCGGCGCTCGATACAAGGGGGCCGCTGGACGTGCCGCCAGTCGGGCGCCGGGATTCCTGCTCGCGCGCCAGGGCGAGTGCCCGCTGCCGAGCTTCTTCGGCTTCGCGTGCCTGGCGGGCGAGGGTTTCTTCGATGGTCTTGAGCACGCGCTGGAATTGCGCCTGCTCCTGTTGGCGGGCCTGTAGCTTCTGTTCGCGGTTTCTGTGGTCGCGGCTCAGGCTGGCAAGTACTTGCTGGCGCTCCTGGCGCACCTTGGCCAACTGGGTGCGGCGCTGTATCAGACCATCCTGTTGTTCCGCCAGGCTGCTGCGCTGGGTTTCGATGCTCGACTCGACGTTATTCAACTGACGCAGGGTTTCGTTGACGGCGTCGAGCTGCTCGAAGCGGGCCTTGTTCAGGTAGTCGTAGTAGGTCAGGGTGCGGCTGAATTTTTCGGGGTTCTGCTGGTTCAGCAGCAGTTTCAGGTATTCCTGGCGACCGCTCTGGTAGGCGGCGCGCGCCTGGATCGCGATCAATCGTTGCTGTTCGAGCCTGGCGCCTTCGAGGGTGGTCTTCTCCTCGTTCAGGCGTTGTAGCTCCGCTTCGCTGCGGTCGATTTCCTGTTGCAGGTCATCGACCTGTTTTTCCAGTTGGCCCATCTCGCTTTCGGTGGCCTTCAACTGTTTCTGGGCGGCCGACTTCTCTTGCTCGATCCGTTGCAGCAGCTTTTGCAGCTCGGCGACGTCCTTGCGTGCCGCTTCGATCTGTTGGCGGGTTTCGGCGCGCTCGTCGGCCACGGCAGTACCGAACATGCAGAAAAGCGTGAGCAGAAGGGCTGTGCGAGTCATGGGGCGGGCGTTACCGGCAAGACGGGGAGACAGGCGCTAGTATGCCTAAAAAGCAGCTGCAAGCGGCAAGAAAGCGCCCGTGTTTGACGAGGCGCTTTCTTGCCGATCCTAATCGGGCTTGCAGCCTGTCGTTTATTGCAGCTCGACGATCGAGGTCCCCGTCATTTCCTTGGGAATCGGCATGCCCAGCAGGGTCAGCAGGGTCGGCGCCACGTCAGCCAGCACGCCGCCTTCACGGATACGCAGGTTGCGCTTGCCAATGTAGATGAAGGGGACGGGCTCGCAGGTGTGTGCGGTGTGTGCCTGGCCGGTGCACTCGTCTTCCATTTTCTCGACATTGCCGTGATCGGCGGTCAGCAGGGCTTCGCCACCGACCTTGGCCAACGCCTCGGTGATGCGGCCCACGCATTGGTCCAGGCACTCCACCGCAGCCACTGCCGCTGCGAATACGCCGGTATGGCCGACCATGTCGCCGTTGGCGTAGTTGACGATGATCACGTCATAACGCTGCTGTTCGATGGCTTCGACGATACGGTCGGTGACTTGCGGCGCGTTCATCTGTGGTTGCAGGTCATAGGTGGCGACGTTCGGCGATGGGATGAGGATGCGCTCCTCGCCCTCGAAGGGGTCTTCGCGGCCACCGGAAAAGAAGAAGGTGACGTGGGCGTATTTCTCGGTTTCGGCGATGCGCAACTGGGTCTTGCCGTTGTTGGCCAGGTATTCGCCGAGCACGTTGGTCAGCGGTTCCGGCTTGAAGGCACTGGGGGCGTCGATGCTGGTGGCGTACTGGGTCAGCATGACGTAGTCGGACAGTTGCGGTACGCGCTTGCGCTCGAAGCCGTTGAAGCCGTCTTCGACGAAGGCGCGGCTCAGTTCGCGGGCGCGGTCGGCGCGGAAGTTCATGAACACCACGGCGTCGCCATCTTCGACGTGCACGGCTTCGCCAATGCGCGTGGCCTTGACGAATTCGTCGCTTTCGTCGCGTGCGTAGGCGGCTTGCAGGCCTTCCTGGGCGGTGGCGGCGCTGAACTGCGCTGTGCTGTCGACGATCAGCTCGTAGGCCTGCTGCACCCGGTCCCAGCGGTTGTCGCGGTCCATGGCGAAGTAGCGACCGATCAGGCTGGCGATGCGGCCACGTCCCAGGCGTGCGAAGGTGGCGTCAAGCAGTTCGATGGAGCCCTGGGCGCTGCGCGGCGGCGTATCGCGGCCGTCGAGGAAGGCGTGCAGGTAGATTTTCTCGGCGCCACGGCGGGCGGCCAGTTCGGCCATCGCCGCCAGGTGGTCCTGGTGACTGTGTACACCGCCGTCGGAGAGCAGGCCGAGGATGTGCACGGCCTTGCCGGCGCTGACGGCCTTGTCCACTGCGCCGGCGAGGGCGGGGTTCTCGAAGAAGTCGCCGTCACGGATGGATTTGGTCACGCGGGTGAAGTCCTGGTACACCACGCGCCCGGCGCCCAGGTTCATGTGGCCGACCTCGGAGTTGCCCATCTGTCCGTCCGGCAGGCCGACGTCCATCCCGCTGCCGGAGATCAGACCATGCGGCTGGGTGGCCAGCAGGTGGTCGTAGACCGGCGTATTAGCGGAATGAATCGCATTGTAATCGGGGCTGTCGCTGTGCCCGAAGCCATCGAGAATGATCAGTACCAGGGGTTTGGGCGCAGCGGGCATGGTCTGGCTCCTTGCGAGGGGTCCGGAAAAAAGGTGCCCAGTCTACTGACTGTCCGCCTTAACGTCACTGTCCGCCAGGGTTCAGCCCGCTGTGGGGGCTGTGTATACTGGCCCGCATTTTATTTTCCGAGTAGCCGTCGATGTTCGCAAACCTGATTGAATTCGTGTCCAACCACTATGTGCTCAGCTCGTTGTTCATCGTGCTGCTGGCGCTGTTGCTGCTCAATGAAACCCGCAAGGGTGGCAAGAACCTGAGCAGCCGTGAGTTGACCACACTGGTCAATGGCGGCCAGGGCGTGGTGCTGGATGTGCGCGCCAAGAAGGAGTTCGATGCCGGGCATATCGTCGATGCGCTGAACATTCCTTATGACAAGCTGGCCAGCCGCACCAAGGAGCTGGAGAAGCACAAGGGCAAGACCATTGTCGTGGTCGATGCCGTGGGCCAGCACTCCGGCACCGTCTGCCGCGAGTTGAAGAAGGCCGGCTTCGATGTGGGTCGACTGGCGGGTGGCATTGCCAGCTGGCGCGGCGACAACCTGCCGGTGGTCAAGTAAGCATGGCCGAGGTCGTCATCTATAGCTCCGCATGGTGCCCCTATTGCATTCGGGCCAAGGCGTTGCTCGACAGCAAGGGCGTGGCCTACGAGGAAATCTCCGTGGATGGCAAGCCTGACGTGCGGGCCGAGATGGCCAGCAAGGCGGGCCGTTCCTCGGTGCCGCAAATCTGGATAGGCGACCGTCATGTCGGTGGTTGCGATGAACTTCATGCTCTCGAGCGGGCTGGTCGACTGGACGAACTGCTCGGGGCCTGATCTGCCTGTCGGCGCTGAGCATGGCCTCTGGCGCCGTGCCTGTCGGTCGACGTATACCAACACTGTTGTGCACACAGGAAGGCGTCAAGATGACTGAACAAACCAATGGTGCTGCAGCCCAGGGCGAAGCAGCCGCTCAATTCTCCCTGCAGCGTATCTACGTCAAGGACCTGTCCTTCGAGGCGCCGAAAAGCCCCGAGATCTTCCGTCAGGAATGGCAGCCGAACGTTTCCCTGGACCTCAATACCCGGCAGAAAACCCTGTCCGAAGACTTCTTCGAAGTGGTACTGACCCTGTCGGTCACCGTGAAGACGGGTGAGGACGTGGCTTTCATCGCCGAAGTGCAGCAGGCCGGTATCTTCCTGATCAAAGGTCTGGAAGCACAGTCCATGAGCCACACGCTGGGTGCCTTCTGCCCGAATATCCTGTTCCCTTACGCGCGTGAGGCTCTGGATAACCTGGTGACCCGTGGTTCCTTCCCGGCCCTTATGCTGGCGCCGGTCAACTTCGACGCGCTCTATGCCCAGGAGCTGGCACGCCTGCAGCAGGCTGGCGAAGCTGCCAGCCAGTCGCAACACTGAGTGCCGGTCGCATGGGGCGCCGGTCATGCCGAGCCCCGTGCGCGGGTTTACGATCTTGAGGAATGTCGCCTTGAAACCCTTGCTCCTGTTGTTGATTGCCCTTCTTTCCGCTCCGGCCATCGCCGCCGAGCAGGCTGCCGAGGTACCCAAGACCATTTACTTCAGCCTCTTTCCCGCGCTGGTGGGTAACTATGGTTCGGGCGAGCGTCTGCGTTTCTACAAGGCCGATGTTTCCTTGCGGGTCACCGATGCGGCCGCCGAGGAGCGCGTCAAGCACCACGAACCTTTGATTCGCAATCAGCTGGTTCTGCTTTTCTCTCAGCAGACCGAGGAAAGCATGCAAAGCGTGGAGGCCAAGGAAGCGCTGCGTCTTGAAGCCTTGCGCCAAGTCCAGTCCGTATTGGCTCAGGAAGAGGGGCGGCCCCTGGTCAGCGACTTGCTGTTCAATAATTTGATCGTCCAGTAGCAAGCTCGACGATCCGTTGCCATTGCCCGGCAGTCACGGGCATCACCGATAGGCGACTGCCTTTCTTGAGCAAGGGCATCTCGCTCAGCGCGTCTTCTTCCCTCAGGCGTGCCAGCGGTATGACCTGTGGGAAACACTCCACGAATTCGACATCGACCGCGCTCCAGGGGTTTGCCTGGGGTGTCGCCCTGGCGTCGTGATAAGGGCTCTGCGGGTCAATGGCCGTCGGGTCGGGGTAGGCACTGGCGGCGATCCGGGCGATTCCGGCTGCGCCTGGCAGTGCACAGCTCGAGTGGTAGAAAAGGAACAGGTCACCTTCCTGCATGTCGCGCAGGTAGTTGCGTGCCTGGTAGTTGCGTACGCCGTCCCAGCGGGCGCGTCGGTCTTTTTCGAGTGCCTCGATGGAAAGCTCGTCGGGTTCGGATTTCATCAGCCAGAAATACATAGGTTGCTCTCGGTCAGTCATTCGCCAATCGAGTGGCGCCAGGAATTGAACTGTTTGCGTAGATGGAAGAGAATCATGGATGATTCCAAAAGGCTATCACTGTCTTGTCTGGTCATTGTCCGGTGGTGTTGCGCTGCTTCCGGCATTGGTTTGCAAGTATGCCAACGATAGGGGGTGGTCGCTCGTGACAGTCGTGAGCGCCGCCGGCGACGGGAGATGGAAATTCGTGAAGCGTAAGCCGGATATCATTTGGGTGCTGTTGCTCATCTTCGGGCTGGGACTGGTGACGACGAGCTATTCCCAAGGCTTGTGGGAACGTAAAGGGGCTGAGGCGGGCAGTGTGGCGCCATCGTCAACTGTTCCGCTCAGGTAGCGCTGTACCAGGCCTGGTCGCTCACCGTGGCGTGCAAGGGGATGTCCCAGGCTTCCAGTGGCAGGTGGTCGACCTTCTGGCATTCATGCGCCAGTCCTAGCAGCATTGGTCTGCCGTTGCGCTGGTGTTTGCCGGCGAGGCAGCGGTCATAGAAACCTCCACCCATGCCCAGGCGGCCACCGCGTTCGTCGAAGCCCACCAGCGGTAGCAGCAACAGGTCCAGCGTCCAGACTTTTCGCCTCCGCGCAGGGTTGTAGCGCGGCTCGGCAATCCGGAAACGGTTCGATCCCAATGGCTCGCCCGCCCGAAAGGGCTGGAAATCCATGCGTGTGCGAGGCCAGCGGCGCAGTACCGGCAGGTACGTGGATTTGCCGCGTCGTTGTGCCGCGAGCATCAGGAGGGTCGGGTCGATTTCCCCGTCATTGGGCAGGTAGAGAGCGATATGCCGCGCCCGTCGAAAGGTCGGGTGCTGTGCCAGCTGTCGGTAGAGTGCGAGTGAAGCGCGACGTTGTTCGCGCAGGGGAAGGGCGCGACGCGCCTTGCGAAGCGTCTGGCGCAGGGCTTTTCGAGAAAGGCCATTCGCTTCGATCAAGAGAAAAGACTCCCCAGCATGCCGCTGCTCGCGTAGGCCCTTGAACCCGAGAGTTCAAGGTGGCGACTACAGCAGACCTTAAGGCTTTCCGTCGAGCGGACATGCACACCGGTCTTGCACATAGCCTCCATTGTGTTGCTTATCGGGAGAGGGTCATCGCAAGCTGGCGTACATGCCAGGGAGCTGCC
Organism: Pseudomonas sp. ABC1; assembly: GCF_013395055.1. Classification (NCBI taxonomy): domain Bacteria; kingdom Pseudomonadati; phylum Pseudomonadota; class Gammaproteobacteria; order Pseudomonadales; family Pseudomonadaceae; genus Pseudomonas; species Pseudomonas sp. ABC1. Next base: position 1,999,205 of record NZ_CP058349.1, on the reverse strand, counting down.
GGCAGTATAACGCAATACACCCATCAGGGCGTGTTGCCGGAAGAATTCGCGTCGTCGGAGAGTGCATCGTCGACGCGGTCGAGCAGGCTCTTCACCTGTTCCCGTGCGTTGCTGCTTTCGCGCTGGTGCTTGTGCAGCAGTTCGTGGGTGATGTTGAGGGCCGCCATGACCGCCACCCGGTCGGCGCCTATGACTTTGCCGCTGCTGCGGATCTCGCGCATCTTGCGGTCCAGGTAGCGTGCGGCGCTCTCCAGGTTGTCGCGCTCCTCGCTTGGACAGGCGATGCAGTACTGCTTGTCCATAATCTGCACGTCAACGGTATTGGGCTGTGTCATGTGTCCTGCTCCAGGGATTTCAGGCGGGAGATCATCGCTTCGACCTTCAACCGGGCTGTTTCGTTCTTTTCAATCAGATGAGCGCGCTCTTCGCGCCATGCCTGCTCGTTGGCTTGCAGGCGCTGGTTGTCGCCCTTGAGCTGTTCGACACGTTGGATGAGTTGTTCGAGCTTGCGGGTCAGCAGTTGCAGTTCTGCAGTGTCCATCGTGGGGCACCTGTGCGGCGGGGCTGTGGCTTCGATGGTCTAGCGCTGTGCGCCAGTGCTAGGATACCGGCCCTTCATTCTAGTCATTGCGCCCCTGTGCGCCTAGCCGCCATGTCAATTGAAAATTCCGCTTACGCCGCTTTCGCCACGCTTCTGGCTGGCTGTCCCCATCCTGCTTCACCGGCAGAATTGCATGGCCTCCTGCTGGGGCGCAGTTGTGCCGGTGCCGGCTTCGAGCATGCCAGTTGGCTGACGGATGCGACGGACCTGCTGGGCGAGATCGCCGACGAAAAGGTACGCCAGGCACTGATCGGCTTGCAGGAGATGGTCAAGGGCGAGCTGACCGGTGCGGATATCGCCGTGGTCCTGCTGTTGCCCAGTGATGACTCGCCGCTGGCCGACCGTGCCCTGGCGCTGGGGCAGTGGTGCCAGGGCTTTCTGGCCGGCTTCGGGCTGGCCGCCGGTGATCGCGCCCTGAGCGCCGAAGCCATGGAAGTCCTGCAGGACATGTCGGCCATTGCCCAGGTGCAGGGCGGGCTGGAAGAGTCCGAGGACGGCGAGAACGATTACATGGAAGTGGCCGAATACCTGCGCGTTGCGCCGCTTCTGTTGTTCAGCGAGTGTGCCGGACCGGCTGTCACGCCGACCGCCAAGCCATCCCTGCATTGAGAGGCGAGCTGCGATGACCCGTATTCCGAAGTCCGAGTTCGCGCGTCGGCGCAAGGCGCTGATGGAGCAGATGGAACCCAACAGCATCGCCATCCTGCCGGCTGCGCCCGCGCACATCCGCAACCGCGATGTCGAGCATGCCTACCGCCAGGACAGCGACTTCCAGTACCTCTCGGGTTTCCCCGAGCCGGAAGCGGTAATCGCCTTGATCCCTGGGCGCGAGCATGGCGAATACGTTCTTTTCTGCCGCGAACGCGACCCCCAGCGCGAGCTGTGGGACGGCCTGCGTGCCGGACAGGAGGGTGCCATCGAGCGCTTTGGCGCGGATGACGCCTTCCCCATCGAGGACATCAACGACATCCTGCCAGGGCTGATCGAAGGGCGTTCGCGGGTCTATTACGCCATCGGCAGCAATCAGGAGTTCGACCTGCAACTGATGGACTGGGTCAATGCGATCCGCTCCAAGGCGCGTCAGGGTGCCCAGCCGCCGAACGAGTTCGTTGCCCTCGACCACCTGCTGCACGACATGCGCCTGTATAAATCGGCAAACGAAGTGAAGGTCATGCGCGCCGCTGCCGAGATTTCCGCGCGTGCGCATATCCGGGCGATGCAGGCCAGCCACCCGGGGCTGTCCGAGTACCACCTGGAGGCCGAGCTGGATTACGAGTTCCGCAAGAGTGGCGCGCGTCTGGCCGCCTACAGCTCCATTGTCGGCGCCGGGCGCAATGCCTGCATCCTGCACTACACCGAGAACGATGCACCGTTGAAGGATGGCGACCTGGTGCTGATCGACGCAGGGTGTGAGCTGGATTGCTATGCCAGTGACATTACCCGCACGTTCCCGGTCAATGGGCGCTTTTCGCCGGAACAGAAGGCCATCTACGAACTGGTGCTCAAGGCCAACGAGGAGGCGATCCGCCAGGTCGGGCCGGGGCGGCACTGGAACGAAGCCCACGAATCCACGGTGCGTGTCATTACCGAAGGGTTGGTGGAACTCGGCCTGCTCAAGGGTGAGGTCGATGAACTGATCGCCAGCGACGCCTACAAACCCTTCTACATGCACCGCGCCGGCCACTGGCTGGGGCTGGATGTGCATGACGTCGGCGACTACAAGGTCGGCGGCGAATGGCGGGTGCTGGAGCCGGGCATGGTGCTGACCATCGAGCCGGGCATCTATATCGCTCCGGACAATACCGAGGTGGCGAAGAAGTGGCGGGGCATCGGCGTGCGCGTCGAGGATGACGTGGTGGTGACCCGCAACGGCTGCGAAGTCCTGACCGGCGGTGTACCCAAGCGGGTCGACGAGATCGAGGCCCTGATGGCGGAGCGTCTCGGCTGATGACCCGCCTGGCGATCATCGGCGGCGGGATGGTCGGCGCCAGCCTGGCGCTGGCGTTGCAGGCTGGTGCCCGGCAGCGGGGCTGGACTCTGCACCTGATCGAGCCGTTCGCGCCCGGCGAGCACTACCAGCCAAGCTATGACGCCCGCTCCACGGCGCTGTCCTACGGTGCGCGGCTGATCTATGAGCGCCTGGGCGTCTGGTCGGCGATTGCCGAGCGGGCGGAGCCGATCCGCCAGGTGCATGTCTCCGAACGCGGTCGCTTCGGCAATACGCGTCTGCACGCCGAGCATGAACGGGTGCCTGCACTCGGTTATGTGGTGGAGAACGCCTGGCTCGGCCACTGCCTCTGGCAGGCGCTGGACCCTGATTGCGTGCAGGTACTCTGCCCGGCGCAGGTGCAATCGATGGAGGCTGTCGAGGGCGGCTATCGACTGGTGCTGGAGCGCCAAGGTCAGCTTGAGTGCTCGCTGGCCGTATTGGCCGATGGCGGGCGTTCGGGGCTGCGCGAGCAACTGGGGATCGGCGTGCGGCGCAGTACATACGGGCAGACGGCGTTGATCGCCAACGTGACGCCCGGCAAATCCCATGCGGGCATTGCTTTCGAACGTTTCACCGAGGATGGCCCCCTGGCGCTGCTGCCGCTGCAGGACAACCGCTGTGCGCTGGTCTGGTCGCGATCACCCGAGGATGCAGAACGCCTGGCCGGGTTGCCGCAGGCAGCGTTCCTCGATGAGTTGCAGCAGGCGTTCGGCTACCGCCTGGGTGGTTTCCGCCAGGTTGGCGCTCGGCACCTGTATCCACTGGAGCTGGTCGAGGCCGAGGAGCAGGTACGCAACGGTCTGGTGGTCCTGGGCAATGCCGCGCACAGCCTGCATCCGATTGCCGGGCAGGGCTACAACCTGTCGTTGCGGGACGCCTGGGCCCTGGCTGAGACGCTGCTGCACAGTGCGTCCACGCCTGGCGCACTGAGCGTCCTGCAGCGGTTTCACCTGCGTCAGGCGCGCGACCAGTGGTTGACGGTGGGTTTCTCCGATCATCTGACGCGGCTGTTCGGCGATTCGGCCTGGGGCCTGGGTGTTGCCCGCAGCCTGGCGTTGTCCGGGCTCGACCTGCTGCCACCGGCCAAGCATGAATTCGCCCGGCTGGCGATGGGCCTGGGCGTACGCCGTGCGCTGACACATGAAGGGGAGAATGGGCAATGAAAGCGGACCTGATCGTCGTCGGTGCCGGCATGGTCGGCACCACGCTGGCGCTGGCGCTGGAGGACAGCGGCCTGCGCATCCTGCTGGTCGACGGTGGTCCGTTGCAGCCGAGCGGGCTTACGCCGCAGGCGCCTTTCGAGCCGCGTGTCAGTGCCTTGTCGGCGGCCAGCCAGCGCATTCTCGCCCGCCTCGGCGCCTGGGAGTCGATCGTGGCGCGGCGTGTCAGTCCCTACACCGATATGCGCGTCTGGGACGGTTCCGGCACCGGAGCGGTGCATTTCTCCGCGACTGCGGTGCATGCCGAGGTGCTGGGGCATATCGTCGAGAACAGTCTGGTGCAGGATGGCCTGCTCGAAGCTGTGCGCAGGCGTGGCGAGATCGAGTTGCTGGGGGACGCGCGGGTCGAGCGCCTGCAACGCAGCGGCCTGGACTGGCAACTGAGCCTGGCCGATGGACGCGTGCTGGAGGCGCCCCTGGTGGTCGCCGCCGACGGTGCCAACTCGGTGTTGCGGCGCCTGGCCGGCTTCGCCACCCGCGAATGGGATTACCTGCACCACGCCATCGTCACCAGCGTGCGCTGTCGCGATGAACACCAGGCCACGGCCTGGCAGCGTTTCACCGACGAAGGTCCGCTGGCCTTCCTGCCGTTGCGCCGGGGCGATGATCGGCATTGGTGCTCCATCGTCTGGTCGGTCACCGAGGCGCGTGCCCGTCATCTGATGGCGCTCGACGATACGGCTTTCCGCGCAACACTAGGTCGTGACTTCGAGCAGCGACTTGGCGAGGTGCTGGAGGCCGACCCGCGCTTGTGCATTCCCCTGCGTCAGCGTCATGCCGTGCGCTACGTGCAGCAGGGGCTGGCGTTGATCGGTGATGCCGCGCACACCATCCATCCGCTGGCCGGGCAGGGCGTCAATCTCGGTCTGCTGGATGCCGCGGTGCTGGCCGAGGTGCTGCAAGCCGCGCAAGCGCGGGGCGAGCCACTGGACAGCGAGCAGGTGCTGAGCCGTTACGAGCGTCGCCGCATGCCGCATAACCTGGCGATGATGGCGGCCATGGAGGGCTTTGAGCGCCTGTTCCAGGCCGATCCCCTGCCGTTGCGCTGGTTGCGTAATGCCGGCCTCAAGGGTGTTGACAGCCTTGACCATGCAAAGGCCCTGTTCGTGCGTCAGGCCCTGGGGCTGAGTGGTGACCTGCCGGTGTTGGCGCAGCCCTGAACCCTCGATGCAGTGCCAGGGGGGGTGTTCCCTCTCCCCAACCCTCTCCCGCACACGGGAGAGGGGGCAAATCGAGTGTCTGCATGTGATGGCCCAGCTTGCCGATCAGCAGGGCTTTATCTGACAATGCAAGTCATTGTCATTTGTGATGTGCCTCCCCATGCCCCATTCCGATTCGCAGGCCCTGCAATCGCTCTACCGGGAACACCACCCCTGGTTGCAGGGCTGGCTGCGTAGCCGCCTGGGCAACTCGGCGGATGCCGCCGACCTGGCGCAAGACACCTTCCTGCGCGTCCTGCGTGCGCGTAATGCCGCCAGTATCCGCGAGCCGCGCACCTACCTGAGTGCCATCGCACGGGCGCTGACCATCGACAAATTCCGTCGCCAGGATATCGAGCGAGCCTACCTGGGCGTGCTGACCGAGCGGGACGAGCCGTTGGACATTTCCCCCGAGCAGCGCTTGCAGATCCTGCAGACGCTGACCGCCATCGATCTCATGCTCGATACGCTGGGGCGGCGTACCCGCGACATCTTCCTGGCCGTGCAACTGGAGGGGCTGGGCTATGCCGAAGTCGGCGAGCGAGTCGGGGTTTCCGTGACCACTGTAAAGAAGCACATGATCCGCGCCATGACCCACTGCCTGATGCTGGTCGAGGACTGAATGGCCGACCTCGAACGCAAGACCCTCGAAGCCGCTGCCACCTGGTATGTGCAATTCGATACCGGCGCGGTGGACGAAGCGGAGCGCCGCGCCTGGCAGGAGTGGCTACAGCGCGATCCGGCCCACGCCAGGGCCTGGGCGCGAGTGGAGAAGTTACAACGGCAATTCGGCAGCCTGCCGGGCGAGGTTGCGCTGCCGACCCTGGCGGGAGTGCAGGCGCGTCGGCGCGCTGTGCTCAAGATCGTCGCCTTGCTGCTGACCGGCACGGCGGGTGCCCTCAGCTTTCGCGAACTGGCGCCTTATGAGAGCTGGCTGGCCGAGCAACGCACCGGCACCGGGCAGCGGCGCCAGTTGCGTCTGGAGGACGGCAGCCAGCTCGATATCAATACCGCCAGTGCCGTGGATATCCACTTCGATAGTCAGGTGCGCCGCCTGCACCTGCACCAGGGAGAGATCCTCGTTACCACTGCGCGTGATACCGGACAGAGGGCATTCGTCGTGGACACGACCCAAGGGCGTATCCACGTGCAGGACGCCTGTTTCAGTGTGCGCTGCGAGGGCAACCAGACGCGTGTTGGCGTTTTTCGCAGTGCCGGTGCGGTATCGATCCAGCCCGTGCACCGTCCCGATGCGCCCCTGCGGCTGGAGGCCGGGCAGGCCGTGAGCTTCAGTGATGCGCTGATCGGATCGCCCCTGCCGCTGGCGCAAGGCAGCGATGCCTGGACGCGCGGCATGCTCAGTGTGGTCGACTGGCGCCTGGAGGACTTCACCCGCGAGTTGTCGCGCTACCGCCCCGGCTATCTGGGTTGCGATCCCGCTGTGTCCAGCCTGCGCCTGTCCGGCGCCTTCTCGGTCGAGCAGACCGATACCGTGCTGGAAAACCTCGCGCTCTCGCTGCCCGTCAGGGTGCGCTTTCTGACACGTTACTGGGCCAGGATCGAGCCAGCGTCCAGAGTTGGATAAGTCCATGGGATGGATTGAGCGAAGCGATATCCATCGGGTCCACACAGTGATGGATATCGGGGCAATGCTCCTCGCCCCGTCCAGCGGCGATAAATTCTTTTCGGTCAGGGGTTGCTGATTTCTATTCTCGTTCGGCCAGGCAGGTAAGCAGTCTTCAGTGCTGCCCTTCCACTCCTGCCAATGAAGGAACTTCCAATGTCCTGCCCATCCCATCGTCCAGCCAGCAAGCCGCTGGCACGTGCCGTCCGCCTGGCCCTGTTCGGCTTGAGCCTGGCGTCTGCACCTGCGTTACTGGCATTGCCTGTCGCTGTCCAGGCGCAGACACAATCCGCTGTCTACCAGATCGCCGCCGGCCCGCTCGGCAGCGTGCTCAGCCAGTTCGCCACGGCCGCTGGTGTGACGTTGTCGTTCGCCTCCAACCAGACTGAAGGCCTGGTTTCTCAGGGGCTGCAAGGGCGCTACAGCGTCGATGAGGGGCTGGCCCGTCTGCTCGAGGGCAGTGGCTTGCAGGCACAGCGCCAGGGCAATGGCGGTTATGTACTGCTCGACGGCAGTCATCAGCTCGAGCTGGGCGCAACCCGGATTACCAGTGCCCGGGCTCGTCGCGAGGCGGCCGAAGATCGCGGTTCGCTCGAGTTCCAGAGCACCCTCGTGACCGCCACGCGAACGCCGAGAAGCATTGCCGAGATCGCCGGGGCGGTGCAGATCATCGATCAGCAGCAGATCGCTCAGCAGGCCGCCTCGGGGCGCAAGATCAGTGACGTCCTGGCGCAGCTGGTGCCTTCCCTGGCGCCCAGCAGCGGTACCACCAGCAACTATGGCCAGACGATGCGTGGGCGCAACGTACTCATCATGATCGATGGCGTCTCCCAGACCGGTTCGCGGGATGCCTCGCGGCAGTTGAACAGCATCAGTCCGAGCCTGATCGAGCGTGTCGAAGTGTTGTCCGGTGCGACCAGCATTTATGGCTCGGGGGCGACCGGAGGGGTGATCAACATCATCACCCGCCGGGCCGATGCCGCCACACCGTTGAGTTTCGAAACCCGTGCGGGCGTGACTACGGGTGACCAGTTCCGTGGTGACGGACTGGCCTACGAGCTGGGCCAGACCGTCTCGTTTGCCCGTGACGATGTGGATGGTTTTCTGGGCGCCAATGTCACCCGCCGAGGGTTGCAGTTCGATGGCGATGGCAAACGCATCGGCACCGAGCCCTACCAGACCAGCCGGCAGGACACCGACACACTGGACCTCAATAGCCGAGTGAACGTGCGCCTGGATGAAAACCAGTCGCTCAGCCTGGGCGTGCAGTACTACAAGGAAGATCAGAACACCGATTACGCCCCGGACTACGGTCCCGGCTACTCTGCCGCCACCGGGCCGCAGTCCTATGAGGGAGTCAAGGGCCTGAAGCTCAGCGACCAGCCCTTCACCAAGCGCTATGCACTCAATACGCAGTACCAGAACCTGGATGTCTTCGGACAGGTACTGAACCTGGAGGCTTACTATCGCAAGGAGCAACTGCGCTTCTTCCCCGTCTACAGTGGCACCGCCTTCGCCAATCAGTCCGAGTCCGACATCGACATTGCCGGGCTGCGCTCGACCATCCAGTCGGACCTCGTCATTGGCGGACGCACGCTGGCGCTCACCTACGGCGCAGACTACGACTACGAGAAAGACCGCCTGGACTACGATCTGCTGCGCGCCTCCGATGTCGGTAGGCACTACGAGGACACCGGGAAGCGCTTTGGCGGCGGACCCGATACCACGATCCAGAGTGTGGGTGGCTTCCTGCAGGGCGAGTACGGCCTGACCGACCGGCTGAGTCTGCAGGCTGGCCTGCGCTACCAGTACATTCGCGCGGATGCCGACGCCTACATCCCTTCACGCCAGGCACAGCGGGCTGCGCAAGGCCAGAGTGCCGACCTCACACCGGTAGCCAGCGATTCTACCGATGCGGACAAGGTACTGTTCAACCTGGGCGCGGTGTACAAGCTGACCGATGACCAGCAAGTGTTCGCCAATTTCTCCCAGGGCTTCAGCTTCCCCGATGTGCAACGCATGTTGCGCGATGTCGGGACCATCAGCGTGTCCGAGGCGAACATCGAGCCGATCACCGTCAATAACTACGAGTTGGGCTGGCGTTGGCTGGATCCGCGCGGCATGGAGCTGGGCCTGACCGGTTTCTACAACACCTCGGACAAAGTGGTGCAGTTCAACGCCGACCGCTCGGCCAACCTGGCGGATACCGACCAGCGTGTCTATGGCGCCGAACTCACGGCCAGTTACCCGATTGCCGATGTGTTCAGTGTCGGCGGCACCCTGGCCTATACCCGCGGCCAGTTCAAGGATGCGGCGGGCAAGTGGCGCGAGCTCAACGCCTACCAGATCTCCCCGGGCAAGGCGACGCTGTTTGCCGAATGGGACAGCCTGCAAGGCTATGGCGCGCGGGTTCAATTACTGGCGGTACAAGGCACCGACAAGGCCTACAAGGATGGGTTGAAGGCCGTCACCGATGCCAATGTGCAGCCCAATACCGCCGCCGACATAAACGGCTATGCCGTCATGGACGTGCTGGCGCATGTGTCGGCGTTCGAAGGGCGACTGGATTTCGGCGTGTACAACGCGCTGAACCGGCAATACCGCACGGTCTACAGCCAGCAGTCCGCAGTCACCTTTGCGCCGGTATCGAGTATCTACGCACAGGGCAGGACCTACGCGCTCAGCTACACCATCAATTACTGATGGCCGCGCCACACATGGCTCTCACGCGCTGTGTGTGGCGCGATTCCGGGCAAGCGGATACGTCCGTCCCCATCCTGCTGACGGCATTGCACATTGCAGCTAGTCTTGAGTGGCCATGTCCATTCAGGAGAAATGCGATGTCCGGAAAATTCCATCTGAAGAAAGCCCAGAACGGGCAGTTTCATTTCAACCTGCTGGCCAGCAACGGCCAGGTGATCCTCACCAGCGAGCAATACAAGGCTCACGCTTCTGCGCTCAACGGTATCGATTCGGTGCGGCGCAATGCCGTGCGTGAGGGGGCTTTTGAAATCAAAACGTCGAGCAACGACAAGCAGTACTTCGTCTTGAAGGCGACCAATGGCCAGGTGGTCGGGCAGAGCCAGATGTATGCCAGTGCCGCCAGTTGCAACGCCGGCGTCGAGTCGGTGAAGAAGAATGCACCCGAAGCCGCGCTGCTGGACGAAAGCGGCTCCTGATACTCCACTGATCCAGGTGTCCTTGGGGGTTGCTGCCGTTGTACGACGGCGCAGTCCCTAGGGCGCCACGAGGATGTCGCAGGGTGGCTGCTCCAGTACCTCGCGGCTCAGGCTGCCTAGCAGGGCGCTGCTCATTTCCTCGCGTCGGCTCGTGCCCATCGCCAGCACATCTGGTCGCTGCTGCTCGATAACCTGTTCCAGGCGCCTGCTTCTTTCGCCGGCTACCAGGCTGTGGCTCAGGTTCGGGCCGTGAGTGGGCCAGGTTTGCTGGAGGTCGGCGAGCAACTGTTCGAACAGGCTCAGTTGAAGTGCCTGTTCGTCATCGTCGACTGCTTCTATCTCGGCTTTTTCATGGATATGCAGAGCGTGCAGGTGCGCGTCCTCGGGCAGTAGATTGCGTGCAGCCTGCATGGCCCGGCTGGCGGCGCCGGAAAAGTCCAGGGCGGCCAGGGCGCGCGAGTAGGGCGATGTGTCGTCGCGTACCGCCAGCAGCAGGGGAATATCGCTGCCAAGAAGGATGCGCTCCAGCGTCGTGCCGGCGAAGCCCCTGGGCGATTGGCGATGATGGCGCCCCAGAACCAGGAGGCTTGCCTCCAGCCCGTGCGCCAGGGTCAGCACTTCTTCCACGGGGTTGCCGTGCCTGATCCAGCAGTTCTGGATGTCTGGTGCGAGTGCCGCCAGGCGCTCTTGCAGGCCCTGCCTGGCATCTCCCTCATCGGTCTGCGCGCTCGCGACATGCACAAGGTGCAGGCTGGATGACGTCTGGCGTGCCAGTTGCACGGCCCGGCGCAAGGCGATATCTGCTTCGTGGCTCAGGTCGTGGGCGACGAGAATAGGCTGGACCATGGCGGCCTCGTGGGTCTGTGATCGCCGGGTAGTATGCCGCCAGCGGGTGCGCTTGTCCTCCGTGGAGGTGTCGGGTCGCCGTTGCCGAAGTGGCTTGGAGCGGCTCGCTGGGGTCGGGTTGCGGCGTTTTGCCATAACGCTTTATTTCGGCGTGCCCATGCCGATATGCTGGCGGCATTGGAGCAGGAGTGTTTGATGAGCAAGGTCAGTGTGTTGGTGGTGGATGATGCCCCGTTCATCCGTGATCTGGTGAAGAAGGGACTTCGCAGCCAGTTTCCGGGGATTGTTCTCGAAGATGCGGTGGATGGCCGCAAGGCACAGCAACTGCTGATGCGCGAGCGTTTCGACCTGGTGCTCTGCGACTGGGAAATGCCTGAAATGTCGGGCCTGGAGCTGCTGACCTGGTGCCGTGCGCACGAAACCCTGAAGTCCATCCCGTTCATCATGGTGACCAGCCGGGGAGACAAGGAGAATGTGGTGCAGGCCATCCAGTCGGGCGTTTCCGACTTCATCGGCAAGCCGTTCACCAACGAGCAACTGACCACCAAGGTGCGCAAGGCGCTGAGCCGTGCGGGCAAGCTGGATGCCCTGGCGGCGAGCGCACCGGTGAGAAATGTCATCACGGGTACGGGGAACGACTCCCTGGCAGCCCTGACCGGTGGCCGCGCGGACGTCAAAGTGGCCCCACCTGCCGCTCCGGCGGCATCTCAGGCACCTGCGCTGGGGCTACCTTCACCAGCGCCTGCCGCGAGTGCTGCGCCGAAAGCGGGTTCTGCCTCCGCGGGTCGTGGACAGGGGCAATTGCGCCTGTCCTGCGGGACGATGGCGTGTGTCATCAAGGGCCTGAGCTTGAAAGAGGCGGCGCTGGTCGTGCGCCGTGGGGAGGCTCTGCCACAGGTTCTGGAGAGCGCGGTGCTCGATCTGGAGCAGGGGGAGGGTGGTGAGGTCGCACGCCTCAATGGCTACCTGCATGCCGTGGCCGCACTGGAGCCCAAGCCCGATAGCGACTGGTTGCAACTGACGTTCCGCTTCGTCGACCGCGATCCTCAGAAGCTCGACTACCTGTCCCGCCTGATTGCCAGGGGCACGGCGCAGAAGCACTTTTCCCCCGGCGCCTAGCGGCGGCGCAGCACACCCTGTGGGCACAGGGTGTGCGTATGGCCACAGGGGCCTCAGTCTTCCTCGGCAGGCTCTTCTTCTGCTTCCAGCAGGCCCAGCCATTGGGCCAGCACCAATTGTGCCTCTTCCACGCCCTGGCGCTTGGGTGCGGAGAACAGTTGGATGCTCGCGTCCGTTCCCCATTGACGATGAATATCGCGGCTGATGCTCAGCAGCGCGGTCTTGGCCGCGCCGAAAGCCAGCTTGTCCGCTTTGGTCAGCAGGATGTGCAGCGGCATTCCACTGGCACTGGCCCAGTCCAGCATCATCCGGTCGAATTCGGTCAGCGGGTGGCGAATGTCCATCATCAGGAAGACACCGACCAGGCTTTCACGGCTCCCCAGATAGGCCTCCAGGTGGCGCTGCCAGTGCTGCTTGAGCGGGATAGGCACCTTGGCGTAGCCATAGCCGGGCAGGTCGACCAGGCGCCGTTCCTCATCCAGTCGGAAGAAGTTCAGCAATTGCGTACGCCCCGGCGTTTTCGAGGTGCGGGCCAGGTTGGCGTGAGTCAGGGTGTTCAGTGCGCTGGACTTGCCTGCGTTGGAACGGCCGGCAAAGGCGACCTCCATGCCCTCGTCCGCTGGGCACTGGTCGACCTTGGCGGCGCTGATCATGAATGAGGCCTGTTGGCACAGGCCGAGTATCGGATTTTTCGGGAGCATGGTCGTTCCGGTGAGTGTGCAGGGGGTGCGGCAATGGTTCATTTCCGTTTCAGGGACGCCAGTATATAATGCCGCAAATTTTGTGTGCGCTTTGGTCTGGAAGGCAGGCGAACCGGGAGTCTTCAATCGGTTTTGCATGTCTGCCGTGGTACTGACCCGAGATGGTACGCCCTATAACGAGTGCCGCCGCAGCCTGTGCTGTTCGCGGCCCAAAAAGATTTCTAACAACCCTTTAGCCGTAGTTGGATGAGCTGATGAACAAAGTACTCGTGAGTCTGCTGTTGACCCTTGGCATCACCGGTATGGCCCATGCGGCTGGAGATGCGCAAGCCGGTCAAGGCAAGGTAGCCGTGTGTGGTGCCTGCCATGGTGCCGATGGTAACAGCCCCCTGCCTAATTTCCCCAAACTGGCTGGCCAGGGCGAGAAGTACCTGCTCAAGCAACTCAAGGATATCAAGGCCGGTAGTTCGCCGACAGCCGCTCCGGGTACCGGTCGCAAGATCCTGGAAATGACCGCGATGCTGGATTCCTACAATGACCAGGACCTGGCAGATATCGCGGCTTACTTCGCCAGCCAGAACGTGACGGTTGGTTTCGCCGATCCTGCTCTGGTCGAGCATGGCGAGCGCCTGTTCCGTGGCGGCAAGCTGGAACTCGGCATGCCCGCCTGTACCGGTTGCCACGCACCCAACGGTGTCGGTATCGAAGCTGCTGCCTATCCGCATCTGGGTGGCCAGCACGCGACTTACACGATCAAGCAATTGACCGATTTCCGCGAAGGCAACCGCACCAACGATGGCGACGCACAGATCATGCGCACCATCGCTGCGAAGCTGAGCAACAAGGACATCGAAGCACTGGCCAGCTACATCCAGGGCCTGCACTGATAGCCTGATTTGCGGTCATAAAAGGCGGTCCGGAGTTTCCGGGCCGCCTTTTGCATTTCAGGCCCCATTAAATTTGGTGGCCGCTTCTCAAAGGGGTAGTCAGGCGAAGCGTTTTCATTCAGCCTGTCGCCCCATGTAGAGCGCTTTGAACAGTCAATGGAGTCATACATGCGAAAATTCATTCTCGGTGCCTTCCTGGCCAGCACCAGCCTTTTCGGCCTGCCTGCGTATTCGGCGGATTTCCAGGCTGGAAAGGAATACGTCGAGCTGAGCAGCCCGGTGGCTGTCGCCGAGCCGGGCAAGATAGAAGTCGTCGAGCTGTTCTGGTACGGCTGCCCGCACTGCTATCAGTTCGAGCCGGTGATCAACCCCTGGATCGAAAAGCTGCCTGAGGATGTCGACTTCAAGCGCATCCCTGCCATGTTCGGTGGTGTATGGAACCTGCACGGCCAACTGTTCATCACCCTGGAGACGATGGGTGTCGAACACTCCGTGCACAATGCGGTTTTTTCCGCCCTGCACAATGAAGGCAAGAAGCTGGCGACCCCTGATGACATGGCCGACTTCCTGGCCGGACATGGCGTCGACAAGGCGACTTTCCTCAAGACCTACAACTCCTTCGGCGTGAAAAGCCGTGTCGAGAAGGCCAAGAAGCTGGGTATGGCCTACCAGATCACTGGCGTCCCGGTGATGGTGGTCAATGGCAAGTACCGTTTTGACCTGGGGTCGTCCGGCAGCGCCGAGCGTACGCTCGAGGTCGCGGATTTCCTGATCGAGAAAGAGCGCGCCAGTCGGTAAATCACCATGTTGCGCCGCTGGAGCACCGCGCGTACGGCCAATGCTCGTCGCCCCCATGTCATTCCCGAGTGCCTGGACGGGAATGGTCTGCCTTGCGACGGGCGGTTGCGGCTATTGAGCTTCAATATCCAGGTCGGGATCAGCACCGAGCGCTATCACCATTACCTCACCCGTAGCTGGCAGCATCTGCTGCCACATGCCGGTCGCTCGGGTAATCTGCAGCGCATTGGCGAGTTGCTGGGCGACTACGACCTGGTCGCCTTGCAGGAAGCCGACGGCGGCAGCCTGCGTTCGGGCTATGTGAACCAGGTCGAGCACCTGGCCCAGCTTGGTGCATTTCCCTACTGGTATCAGCAGCTCAACCGCAACCTCGGACGCTTCGCGCAGCACAGCAATGGTGTCCTGAGCCGTCTCGAGCCCGTTGTGCTGGAGGATCATCCCCTGCCAGGGCCTTCTGGTCGGGGCGCGATCCTGCTTCGCTTTGGCGAGGGTGAGAACGCACTGGTCGTGGTGGTGATGCACCTGGCCCTTGGCGGTCGAGTGAGGACGCGGCAGTTGGCCTATATCCGTGAGCTGATCTCGGGTTACCGCCATCAGGTGCTGATGGGGGACATGAATACCCATGCCCGCGATCTTCTGGAACATTCTCCACTGCGTGACATGGGGCTGTTGGCGCCACAGGTGCACGCGACCTTTCCCAGTTGGCGTCCGCAGCGCTGTCTCGACCATATCCTGATCAGTCCGGAGCTGACGCTGGAACGTGTCGATGTCCTGCCTCACCCGATTTCCGACCACCTCCCTGTCGCCGTAGAGATCCGCCTGCCGGGTGCTCAGCATGGTGACGCATTTCCTGCTCGCATGGATGTAGCCGAATGAGTGAAGAGGCGCAGCGCTGGAAGGCTAAATACCTACAGCATATTGAACAGCAGGAAGTCCTTGAGGCCCGTTGGGAGTCGCGTCTCGACTTGTTGCGGCGCAGCCTCGTGCGTAGCAGCCTGGCTGTCGAGGGTGCAGACCCGGCGGTCGAGCAGTGCATGCGAGAAATGCGTGAGCTGCTGCGCGACGGTGACCTGGATGAGGGCCTGAGCGGGCTGGTGCCTCGACTCGAGAAAGCGGTACTGGACTCCGAGCGGCACCGCCAGACGCGGATCGCCTCTTTGGTCGAGTCGTTGCAGAGACTGGCCAACCAGTTGCTGGCCCAGCAGGTGCCCGCGACGGTACGCAAACCGCTCAAGCAGTTCGTGCGCCGCCTGGACCAGCACAGCGTACAGTCGCGGACCCTGCCGGCGCTGTTGAACGAGTTGAGCCTGCTGCAAGGCCAGGCTTTGCAGCAGGCTGACGACACGCCAGTACGCGGTAGCTTTATCCAGCGCCTGTTCGGCAGGGGTGGGGTTGAGCCACCGTTGCTCGATCAGCCACTGCCGGAGACCGAGGGTTCTGAAGTTCGGCAGGTGCTGCAAGAGGCTCCTGAAGCCCCTGAGCGAGATGCTCTGGAGCAGGATGCCGCGCCCGTGGCCATTGCAGTCGTTGCGGAAGGCGAGGCGAAGGGCGATGTGTCGCCAGCACCACAACCAGCCCGCACCCTGTCGGCCGAAGCCGAAGCCGAAGCCGAAGCCGAAGCCGAGCAGCAAGCGGCCGGTGATGGCGAGTACCTGCTCCCTGCCATGCCTGACCAGGCCTATAGCGTGGTTGCCGAGCATGTGGAGTCGACCCTTATCGGCCTGCTCGATGAATTGCCGCTACCGGACTACCACCAGGCCCAGGCGCAGGCCTTGCGCGAGCGTATCCAGAAAGGGCTGAACTGGTATGAGTTGGCACCGGTACTGGATGACCTGGCGGTGTTGGCCATCGCTGTCAGCGACCAGGGGCAGCGTGAGTTCGAGAGTTACCTGCAATTGCTCAACGATCGCCTGCTCAGCATGCAGGACAGCCTGGGCGCGGCCCGTCAGGGGCATGAACACAACCAGACGGCGGCACAGGCGCTCGATCAGGAGCTGCGCCAGCACGTTGGTGACTTGCATGACAGCATGCAGCAGGCCGCAGACCTTTCCAGCCTCAAGCAAATGGTCGTGTCGCGCCTGGATGGCTTGCTGGACACCGTCGACAATTACCAGCGCCAGCGTAACGAGAACGAGCAGAGGATGAGCGAGCGCCTGCATATGCTGGTTGGGCGAATCGCCAGTTTGGAGGAGGCCACGGAAGGGTTGCGCGAGCACCTCGAAGAGCAACGCCTGAAGGCATTGCGGGACACCCTGACCGGTTTGCCCAATCGTGCCGCCTGGGGTGAGCGCCTGGAACTGGAAGTCGAACGTTGGCAGCGTTATGGCCGGCCTCTGCAATTGGCCGTGCTGGATGTGGATCACTTCAAGCGCGTCAATGACAACTACGGCCATCTGGCGGGTGACCGTGTGCTGAAGATTATCGCCAGCGAGTTGCAGAAGCGTCTGCGCAAGACCGATTTCATCGCTCGCTTCGGTGGCGAGGAGTTCACGCTGTTGCTGCCCGAGACCGTGGCGGAGGATGCCGCCCGCCTGCTGGACTCCTTGCGCGAAGGGATAGGTGCGTGCCCGTTCCATTTCAAGGGCGAGCGTGTACAGATAACGCTGTCTGCCGGATTCAGTAGTTTCCAGTCGGGCGATACGCCGGACAAGGTATTCGACCGGGCCGACGATGCACTTTACAAAGCCAAGGATGCCGGGCGTGACCGCATCGAGCAGGGGTAGAAGGTGACGGTTTCGATCGTTAGAGGGCTGGCGCTCGCACTGTGCGCGGTACTGATGGCTGGTTGCGCTTCTTCGGGGTTGAAAATCGAACGGCAGCATGTGGCGCTCGGCCAAGACAGCCGCGTGCAGTATATCGTCGTGCATTACACGTCAACCGACCTGCCTCGATCCCTGGAAATTCTGACCCGTGAGCAGGTGAGCAGCCACTACCTGATCGGTGAGTCGCCTGCGACCATCTATCAACTGGTCGATGAAAGCCGACGTGCCTGGCATGCCGGCGATAGCCAGTGGCAAGGGCGCACCTGGCTCAACTCCAGCACCATTGGCATCGAACTGGTCAACCAGGGTTATGTGGAGGATGCGCAGGGCGTACGCCGCTGGCTGCCCTACAAGGATGAGCAGATCGATGCCCTGATCGCCCTGCTCAAGGACATCATGCACCGGCATGGCCTCAAGCCTGGGGCGGTGATCGGGCACAGCGATATCGCGCCGCAGCGCAAGGTCGACCCTGGTCCGCTGTTCCCCTGGAAGCGGTTGGCCGATGCGGGGCTGTTGCCCTGGCCGGACGAGCGAGCGGTAGACACCTTGCGGGCGGTGTATGTGGCCAATCTGCCGAGCGTTGCCTGGTTTCAGGATGCCTTGGCTGGCGTCGGTTATTCGGTGCCTCGCCATGGTCTGCTGGACGAGCAGACACGCAATGTCATCGCGGCATTCCAGATGAAGTATCGGCAATCACTCTACGATGGCGAGCCCGATGCACAGACTGCGGCCTTGCTGGCTGTGGTCAGCGGCAATCAGCCATAGGGGCAACCTTGTGCCGGTATGGCGAGTGGGTCATGTCGGCAGCGAGACGTAGAAGAGGGTGCCGTGCCCCGTGCGTGAGTGCACGCTGATCCTGCCACCGTGCAGTTGTGCTATCTCCTTGCACAGGGCCAGGCCCAGGCCCGCACCGCCCCTGCGCCTGCCGATCTGTACGAAGGGTTCGAAGATGCGGGCCTGCTGGCTGTAGGGGATGCCTTCGCCGCTGTCCTCGACACTGATGGTGATCTGTTCCCCGTGGTGGCGTGCCATCAGTTTCACTTCGCCCCCGCGAGCGGTATGGCGTATGGCGTTGCTCAGCAGGTTATCCAGCAATCGGTCCATCTGCTGCAGGTCAATCATCAGTTCTGGCAGCGTGTCGGCCAGGTCGAGATTGATCTCGATATCCCCTGCTTGCGCTGCCGACAGGAAGCGCTGGCGGGCGTCCGACAGTAGCTTGCCGATATCGCCAGGCTGGAGGTCCAGCTTCTGCTGACCGCTCTGGTAGCGGGAAAAGTTGAGGAGGTCGTTGATCAGCCTTATCAGGCGCTGCATTTCTTCGTGAACGGTGTCGAACAGGTCCGATTCCCTGCTGCCTGGCGGGTGCTGTGTGCGCTCGCGCAGCAAACTGAACGCCATTTGCATGCCCGTCACCGGCGTGCGCAGTTCATGGGAGGCGCGCAGGAC